>NZ_JBMPXW010000001.1:1235996-1544996 GCF_049367455.1 Acinetobacter lwoffii | reverse complement strand
ATAAAAACTTAATTTTAAGTTTTGCAGAAGGCAAATATAGCCTGACTGATGAAAAAACTGAACAAGTGGTTTTTTCTGCGCCTTTAAACCAGATCAGTCAATCCTCATCTGAATACGGTCTTTGGAAAGTAGGTGTCTTTAGTCAAGACAGTTTCGATGCCGCTTATAATATCCGAAAGCAAAGCTTGCCTGCTGCGATGCAGACTTTGACCAGTAACTACTCAGTGGCTGAGAAAGGCAAGATGAGCGGTGTATTAGGTCTTAACTATCAAGGCGAAGATACGCAGCACATTACTCAAGTCCTGAATGCCATTCTAGCTGCTTATAGCCAACAGAATATTGAACGTCGATCTGCAGAAACTGCGCAGACACTTAAATTCCTGGAAAATCAATTACCGGAACTAAAACAACAGCTTGATGTTGCAGAGCGTGAATTCAACCGCTTCCGCCAACAAGCAAATACAGTGGATGTTACCAAAGAATCGGAATTATACTTAACCCAAAGCATTACTTTAGAGACACAAAAAATCCAGCTGGAGCAGCAGGTTGCAGAAGCTTCATCCAAATATATGGATGAACATCCGATGATGCAGCAAATGAATGCACAACTCGCTGCAATCAATAAAAAAATTGCAGAGCTAGATGGGACTTTAAAACGTTTACCTGAACTACAGCGCCAGTACTTACAATTGTTCCGTGAAGTTGAAGTCAAACAACAGCTATATACAGGTCTATTGAATTCATACCAGCAACTTCGTATTGCCAAAGCCGGTGAAATTGGCAATGTACGTATTGTCGATACTGCAGTTGAACCCATTCAACCGATTAAACCGAAGAAATTACAAATCCTGATTTTGTCGATTTTTCTGGGAGGATTCCTCGGTACATTATTAGCACTGTTACGTAATATGATGCGTTCAGGCATTAAGGATGCTGCTCAGATTGAAAATGAGCTGGATCTGCCAGTGTATGCCACCGTACCGCGTTCTTTAATTCAAGAAAGTCGTATCAACCTTCTAAAAAAGAAAAAAAATATTCCTATTCTTGCGGTTAAAGACGGCGGTGATATTGCGATTGAAAGCCTGCGCAGTATGCGCACCGCAATTCACTTTGCCTTAATGAATGCCAGCAATAATGTGATTGCACTGTCAGGCCCTGCCCCTGAGATTGGGAAATCTTTTATTACTGTTAACCTTGCAACCATTTTGGCGCAAGGTGGAAAACGGGTACTCGTCATTGATGGTGATATGCGTCGTGGTTATTTGCATAAATATTTCAATGCAGAGCTAAGCCCTGGCTTAGCAGAACTGTTAAATCTTCAAAATAGCTATGAAGATATTGTCCAAAACTCGACTGTAGAAAACCTGTTCTTTGTTACTCGCGGCAAGAGTCCAGTCAATCCGTCTGAACTGTTAAGTACCGATAAATTCAAGGCTTTCCTGGATCAGGCATCTGCTCATTTTGATCACATCTTAATTGATACTCCGCCAGTACTTGCTGTGACTGATGGTATTATTATTGCGCAATATGCAGGGGTCAATTTATTGATTGCCCGTCATGCTCAGACGCAAATCAAAGAGCTTGAAATTACGGTGAATCGTTTTGAACAGGCCAATGTAAAAGTCAATGGCGTGATTCTGAATGATGTACAAAAAGGTGCAGCGGGTAGTTATGGTTATAATTATGCCTATGCCTATACTGCACATAAAGATAATGACTAATCTATTCTAAACTCGAATTTCACACTCTGTCTGAGCAGGGTGTGAAATTATCCTTCCTTACATTTATTGCAAATGATTGTTGTTGAAAAAATCAACTAAAAAACCTATCGTGGTTATAGTTTAAAAGTCCTGAGAATATACAAGAATGTTATCCAAAACACTGCTCGCTACCTTGGCATTAAGTTCTTCCCTCACCTTTGCACAAGGCATCGTTTTAAATGACCAAAACTTACGTACCGATTTAAACTGGCTCAATCAGCAGGGTGTGATTCAAATCAGTACTTCCACTTGGCCCATCAGTGGTGATGAAATCCAACGTGCTCTTGCTCAAGCTAAAATCAACAATAATACTCAGCAAAAAGTCATTGATACTGTATGGGCACATTTGAATGCCAATAACCAGTCGCTCAAAGCATCCTTATTTGCAGAAACTGATCAAAAGAATATTCCTCAAGCCTTTGGCGATCAGCAAAAAACGCAATATCAGGCAGGTATCGAGCTAAATGTGGGTAACGAGAACTGGGATGCCAGAATTCGTGTGAATACAGAAAAAGATCTACAGATTGACAATGATCAAGATTTGAATCTTGAAGGCTCATATATCGCTGGAAAATTATGGAATCAATGGCTGATTGCTGGACAGATCCCGACCCACTGGGGTCCTGCACATGATGGCAGTTTAATTCGTGGTGATGCCAGCCGCCCTGTCTATGGTGTGACGATGCAGCGTGCCGAACAGAATGCTTTTGCAAACAAATGGTTGGCTTGGATTGGACCTTGGCAATATCAAGCTTTTGCAGGGCAGTTGCAGGATTATGATGCTGTGCCTGATGCCAAACTGATTGGCTTACGTGTCACTGCACAACCCTTGCCTTATTTAGAACTGGGTGCATCGCGTGCTATGCAATGGGGTGGTGAAGGTCGACCTGAAAGCCTGAGCTCACTTTGGGATGCTATTAAAGGCAATGATAACTTTGATAATAGTGATGATGATAAGTCTAACCAAATTGCCGGTTTTGATGCACGCTTAAATTTACAATCACTGGTACAAGTCCCGATAGGTATCTATGCACAATATGTCGGTGAAGACGAAGCAGGCGGCTTACCGGCTAAAAAAATGTATTTGGCTGGAGTCGATTATTCATCAAGTTATAACAATATGCCTTTCCAACTGTATACCGAATGGGCAGACACTCGTACCAACGGCAAGGTACAGGGCATTTCCTATAACCACCATGTCTACACTGATGGTTTTTACCAACATGGCTATCCTCTAGCGCATGCCATGGGTGGTGATGGCCAAATGCTGTCTGTAGGTGGTGATATTCGTTTGGATCATCTCAATCGTGTTAATACACGCATCCTATTTGCGAAATTTGATCAAGCAGCTAATCGACGTGATAGAGGCATTACTAATTTAGCTTTTCCAGCGCAGGATGAATTAAAAGCGCTAGATCTAACCTGGACACATTATCTACGCCCAGATATTCCACTTAAACTGAATGGGTGGGTGGGTGACTCTGAGGTATACGGTAACGATGGCGGTGTATCAATTGGTATCGAATTCCCCTTAGAAAAGGGCTTATTTTCTTATTAAGACCTATATCAACACTTAAGTGCGGGTGATAGCGACAACTTTTCCATACCTTCCAAAATACTGATGAAACTGAAAATAAAAAAACCAGCACTTGCTGGTTTTTTTATATCTTCAAACTTCAACATAACTGCGGTGTCCACTTGCTAAAAAACCACCCATTCTGCAAGATTTCTCAAAATTTTCTGCTAAGATGGAATGAACCTCAACGATAACATTAGATTGGAATAATACATGAGCAAGGCCTTACCGATTGCTGTCGCTGTTCTTCTAGGCGGTGCCGCGCTAGTACCTGTTTACTATGCAACTCAAAACCCAGCTGCTCAAACGACTAAAGCATCTAAAGATGCCTCTGCTGTTTCTAAAATCAGCTATGCTCTCGGTTATGAAGTGGCTCATCAAACCCCACCTGAACTCGATATTAATAGCTTTGTGACAGGCGTACGTGAAGGACATGCGCGTACTGAACCGGCGTACACTGAAGAAGAATTACAGGCAGCTTACGAACAGTTCCAGAAAGAAATGCAGCAAAAGCAACTCGATAGCACTAAACAGGCACAAGCATCGAGTGACAGTTTCCTGACCGAAAATGCCAAAAAAGCGGGTGTAAAAACCACAGCTTCCGGTTTGCAATACCTAGTGACCAAAGAAGGCACGGGCAAACAGCCGGCTGCTTCTTCAATCGTGAAAGTCCATTACACCGGCAAACTGGTGGATGGTACTGTATTCGACAGTTCGGTTGAACGTGGCGAGCCGATTGAGTTTCCACTCAATCAAGTGATTCCAGGCTGGACTGAAGGTCTGCAACTGATGAAAGAAGGCGGTAAAGCGACCCTGTATATCCCATCTCAACTTGGTTATGGTGAACAAGGCGTGCCAGGGACGATTCCTCCACACAGTACTTTGATTTTTGATGTGGAACTCATTGAAGTCAAATAATCTATAAATAAGGAGAGCAATGCGCTCTCCTTTATTTTGAGAATAAATATGAAAATACAAATAAGCTTGATGGTTTTACTGCTAAGTTCTGGCAATCTGCTTGCCAAAGATGTGACCAATAAAAGCCCGGAAGCTGAACAGGTCGGTTATAGCTTTGGTTATCTGATGGGAAAAAGTAATGCCGACTCTTTACAAGGGATTGATCTGGATGCTTTCAGTGCCGGTTTAAAAGCTGCTGCTGCCGGAAAGCAATCCACTTTAACTGAAGAAGACATGGCTCGAGTGCTGACCCAGTTTAAACGTCAGAGTGAAGCCAAAGAGCTGATTGAATTAAAACAAAAAGCTGAAGAAAACACCAAAATCGGTCAGGCTTTTCTGACAGAAAATGCCAAAAAAGCAGGGATAAAAACGACTAAATCTGGCCTGCAATATCAGATTCTTCAGCAAGGCAAAGGCAAATCGCCAAAAGCCGATAGCAATGTCCGCGTACATTATGAAGGCCGTTTGATTGATGGTACGGTTTTCGACAGTTCAATTGCCCGCAATCAGCCTGTGGTCTTCCGTACCACCCAAGTGATTACCGGTTGGACTGAAGGCCTGCAACTGATGAAAGAAGGTGCCAAATACCGCTTCTTCATTCCTGCAGAACTGGCCTATGGACAAATTGGTTCAGGTGATGTGATTGAGCCAAACAGTACCTTAATTTTTGATGTGGAATTACTGGAAATTATGAAGTAATCAATACTGTTTTTTTAAATATTCAATCAGAGAGGCGCGATAGCGGCCTCTCTTTTTTATATGGATGAAGCATAATTAATCGAATGTTTTCATGTCACATTCAGATCAGTTTTGCTATGTTATATGTTAATTAAACGGTTCAACAAGAATAGAGGACGTCAGCATGGCAGCAATCAAGACCCGTGAAATTCATTATACTGCGCCGGATGGTAGCGCATTGATTGGCTATTTTGCCGCTCCAGAAACAGATGCACCCCTTGCAGGTGTGCTGGTCGCACCAGAATGGTGGGGTCGTAATGAATATACCGAACAGCGCGCTCGCGAACTTGCAGAACATGGCTATGCGGCCTTGGCGATTGACATGTATGGTGACAAAAAAGTGACCACCCATTCTGATCAGGCCTACCAGTGGATGATGCAGACCTTTGAAGATCCGGATACCATCGTGAATCGCGCTACAGCAGCTCTGAATACCTTGGCAGCCCAGGATGAAGTCAATGCAGAGAAACTTGCAGCGATTGGTTTCTGCTATGGTGGCAAAGTGGTACTGGATCTGGCCCGTTCTAATGCCCCTTTAAAAGCGGTGGCCACTTTCCATGCCAATCTGACGCCAAAAGCACCGGCTCAGGAAGGTCAGGTACAGGCGGAAATCCTGGTGCTACATGGTGAACTGGACAGCATGGTGACTCTGGATGATGTGGCCAGTTTCCGTGAGGAAATGCATGCTGCCAAAGTCGAGCATGAAGTAATTGTTTTTGAAAATGCCAAACATGGCTTTAGCAACCCGCTTGCTGATGAACGGGCCAAAGCCAATGGTGTGGATCTTGGTTACAATGCAGAAGCGGAACGAAAAAGCTTGGCAGCGATGTATGCCTTGCTAGACCGTCATTTAGCATAAATAGAAACAACTATCCGGCTTGTTCACAGGCTAAATATTTTAGATACTTTATGAAGAAAAGAAGATAAATCCTACCAGAGGAGAATGTGTATGATGGCTGAAACCAACTGCCCCTACTGCAATTTTGACGAATATGATGTCATTGCCAAAAATGATTATGGCGTGGTGTTGCCTGAACCAAATTCATTGTCCGAAGGTCACTGTGTGATTATTCCATTGCGGCATGTGGCCTCGTTTTTCGAAGTGACCGACAAAGAACGTAAAAGTTTGATGTCTTTACTGGAACAGGCACGCAATGAACTGCAATTACGCTACCAGCCTGCGGGTTTTCATGTCGGCTTTATTGATGGTGAAGTATTTCAAGAAAAGGTAGAACATCTGCATATTCATATTATTCCGCGTTATGCAGGCAAGACCTTGAAGCTGGATGAGCGCTGGGGAATTAACGATTAACTTGGTTCTTTATCAAAAATAAATGCTCTCCGGAGCATTTATTTTTTTGAAATTACTCTTCTGCCCAAATAAATGAGCAGCCATTTTTATCCCACTTTTCACCTTCCCACCCTGCTGATTCCGCTATACTAGCTGCTGCTTTTTCGGTTGCTAGGTGTTCATGTTTGTATTTTCAGATGCCCTGTTAGAATGGTTTGATGTCCATGGTCGTCATGACTTGCCTTGGCAGGTGACAGATGCCCCCTATAAAGTCTGGGTCTCTGAAATCATGTTGCAGCAAACCCAGGTCAAAACTGTACTGCAATATTTCGAACGATTTATCCAGCGTTTTCCGACTGTTCAGGACTTAGGTCAAGCCTCATGGGATGAGATTGCACCTTACTGGGCAGGTCTCGGCTATTATGCCCGTGCCCGGAACCTGCACAAAGCGGCCGGCATCGTAACCGCACAGCAGCAATTCCCTCAAAGCCTGGAAGAATGGATGGCCTTACCCGGCATTGGCCGTTCCACTGCAGGTGCCCTGATGTCACTCGGTTTACGTCAATATGGCGTAATCATGGATGGTAATGTTAAACGGGTATTGTCACGTTTCTTTGCTATTGAGGATGATCTGTCCAAACCGGTGCATGAACGTGCCCTCTGGCAACTGGCGGAACAGCTCTGTCCTATCGAACGCAATCATGACTATACCCAGGCGATTATGGATTTGGGCGCGACCGTTTGTACGCCGAAAAAGCCTTTATGTCTGTATTGTCCGATGCAGCAGCATTGCAAGGCTCATCAGCAAGGACTGGAAAATGAATTGCCTTTTAAAAAGGCCAAAAAACCAGTGCCGGTGCGCTCTGCTCAGGTCTTGCTGATCCAGTCCGGTGCAGAATGGCTCTGGCAGCAACGTCCTAATAGCGGCCTGTGGGGTGGTCTCTGGTGTCTGCCGATTATTGAAAATGCATATGAATTTGAACAGCAATGCCAGCAGCTGGGCCTGAAAAATATCGTCAAAAAAACCCAGATTAGCCACAGTTTTACCCATTTTACCTGGCACCTTGAAGCGATTGTTTTTGCAGTAGATCAGGATCAGCAGGAACATCTGGCGATTGAACTGCAAGGCTGCTGGATGAGTCCGCAAACAGCAACCGATGCCGGCATTCCTACTGCCATGAAAAAATTGATCACTCGCGTCAATCTGTGACATAGTCTGAATAAAGCAAAATATCGATCAGCTCAATATGAGCATTGCCAATATTTAAGGATGAATAAAGTGCGCCAATACCTTGCTTTGACGTGGATTGCTTTCATTGCTGTGCTGCTGGCTGCCTGTAGCAGTACACCGAAAAAATCCCCCGCTGTACAGCTCAATCCCATCCTCGTGCAAAAGCTGAAAAATATGCGGATGTCCTCTTCTCTGCCAATCCCGGTGGCACGCGTACAGGCACGTGAATTAACAGATACCTGGGGCGCTTCGCGCAGTCGCGGACGCCTGCATGAAGGTATTGATATCATGGCTCCACGTGGAACCAAAGTTTTTAGCGCGACTGAGGGCCTGATTGCAGATTTACGTAATAACAATTTGGGTGGTAAAGTAGTCTGGATTCTGGGTCCAGGCGGCTCTTGGCATTATTATGCGCATCTGGATGGCCATAAACGTGGCTTAAAAGTAGGCGACTATATTAAAAAAGGCCAGCTGATCGGTTATGTCGGCAATACAGGCAATGCCCGGCACACTGCACCACATCTGCATTATGGAATTTATTTACAGGGCAAGGGTCGCGGTGTGGTCAATCCCTACCCCTATTTACGTTAATTTTAGGATATTTACATGTCAGAAGCGTTGATCAATCGTCTGGTGGAATTTGCTGAATCAGGCAATCAACAAAAAATCGTGCTGAATGGTCATAGTTACCAGGGCTGGGTGATGGAAATTACCGAGGAAGCCTTGCTGATCAGTACCGGTTATGCCGACAAAACCGGTAAAGACATGTGGATTCAATTTAGCGATCTGGATCAGGCTGAACTGTCGTACTGGGATAATCAGCAGGATCAGTGGACTGTTTTTAAATTATAAAACAATAAAAACAAGGAGCATGGCATGACTCTGCAACGCTGTGGCTGGTGCTCCGATGATCCACTGTATATCACCTACCATGACCAGGAATGGGGACAGACCCTGCTGGATGAAAACCGCCTGTTTGAAATGCTGTGTCTGGAAGGACAGCAGGCCGGTCTGGCTTGGATTACCGTTCTCAGAAAACGTGAAGCTTATCGTGAACATTTTTTTCAATATTCGATTGAATCTATCGCCTCACTTACAGATCAACAACTTCAACTGAAACTTGAAGATGCTAGCCTGATACGGCACCGCGGCAAGCTCAATGCCATTCGGGAGAATGCCCAAGCATGGCTCAAGCTGCAACAGCAAGACATCAATGTAGGGCAATGGCTATGGTCTTTTGCCCAGCAACCACGACTGAATAATGATGTTGCGGATTATCGTCAGGCAGCGGCACAGACTATCGAAAGCCAGATCATGTCAAAAGCCTTAAAAAAGGCCGGTTTTAAATTTGTCGGACCCACCATTTGCTATGCCTTTATGCAGGCCGTCGGTATGGTCGATGATCACGAAAATCATTGTCACTTTAAAACAATATATTCCCATTCAAAGAAGAGCTGAATTTATGTCGAATAATATTATCCACGCTTATGCTGCAATGTCAGCAGGTGCTGCACTCGAACCCTATCAATTCGATGCTGGTGAACTACAGCCACATCAGGTCGAAGTCAAAGTAGAATACTGTGGCCTGTGTCATTCTGATATTTCAGTCCTCAATAATGACTGGGGTTCATCCGTTTATCCGGTCGTGGCTGGACACGAGATTATCGGCATCATCACGCAACTGGGTGGCGAAGCCAAAGGCCTGAAAGTGGGACAACGGGTTGGCATTGGCTGGACTGCGGAAAGCTGCCAGTATTGCGATCCGTGTATTTCAGGTCAGCAGGTACTCTGTACTGGCGGCCAAGTGGCGACTATTGTCGGACATGCCGGTGGTTTTGCCGACAAGGTCCGTGCTGGCTGGCAATGGGTCATTCCCCTGCCTGAAGATCTGGATCCTGAAAGTGCCGGCCCTTTACTCTGTGGCGGGATTACCGTATTCGATCCGATTCTGAAACACCAGATTCAGGCTATTCATCATGTTGGCGTGATCGGGATTGGGGGTCTGGGTCATATCGCAATTAAACTGCTCAAAGCTTGGGGCTGTGAGATTACGGCTTTCACATCAAATCTGGACAAGACCGATGAGCTGAAAGCCATGGGCGCAGATCATGTGGTGAATAGTCGTGATGTCGCTGCCCTAAAGGCACAGCGTGGCAAGTTCGATTTATTATTGAGTACGGTCAATGTCACCTTGAACTGGCAGGCTTATCTGGCCACTCTGGCACCCAATGGTACTGTACATATGCTCGGTGTACCTCTGGAACCGATGCAGATTCCGGCTGGCATGCTGATTGGTGGTGCCAAGTCAGTTACTGGTTCACCAACCGGTTCGCCGGCGGCACTGCGTCAGTTACTCCAATTTGCCGCACGTAAAAACATTGCGCCACAAATTGAAGTCTTCCCGATGTCACAGCTGAATCAGGCCATTGAACATCTGCATTCCGGTAAAGCGCGTTACCGGATTGTACTTAAAGCGGATTTTGAAGCTTAAACTCTGCCTGTTTCAATCTGTCAAAAAGACCCAGCAATTGGGTCTTTTTTTTATTGCAATACTTCCGGCAAAACTGCAAGGCCTGAAGGCTTGGCCAGTTCCGTCTTCATCTTCTGCAACATCTGATACGGCTGCTGCTGTACAAACATATTTACAAAAGTTAAGGGAATCGAGCCTTCCGGATTGGCATAACCATAAGTTGAAACCTTGACCTGATTATTGCCCAGCTTTTGAAAAGTCCAATCCCCCTGATAATCGGTCAAACGTACATAGTTCGGATTTAAGGGATAGCCGGTCTGAATGGCTTTATTCTTGATGGTGATCTGTCCATTGGCTTCCTTGATCATCTTGCCCTGCACAATCAGATCACGGTCTTTTAAGGGAAATGGAAAATCCAGCACCATATACAAAGTGAAATCGCCTTTTTTATCATCGCGGGACAAGACCTTGATGCTGCCCATATAGGGTACCCATTGTACCGCCTGCTCGATATCCAGAATCAGCGACACGGCATTTTCAATCGGGGCATGGTAGGTGGTTTCAGCTTTATACAGAAAGACCGGGTTTTGCTGGTTCTGATAAGTCCAGACCTTGATATTATTTTTATCAATACTAAGTTTGGTATTCTCGGCCGGCTTTGCCTGCGCAATGGCACCAAGCGCCACTGCACAGAGCAGGAAAATCATTTTTTGCATTTTATTATTCGTCTTATTTTAGTTTTAGATCTTTTTTATAAATGATTTTGACTGGATTTTAAACCTGAATATCGTTAAAACCCAGCACGTCTTTCATGTCATATTTACGTGCATCACGGCCGACCACCCAGGCAGCAGCACGTACTGCACCGCTGGCAAAGTTCATGCGGTTGGTGGCTTTATGGGTAATTTCCACACGTTCCCCATCGGCAATAAACATGGCGGTATGTTCACCGACGATATCACCACCACGAATGGTCTGGAAACCAATGCTTTGACGCTCACGCGGACCGGTATGACCTTCGCGGCAGTACACAGCGTCTTCTTTCAGGTCACGGCCTAAAGCCTCCGCAATCGCTTCACCCCACATAAGTGCAGTCCCCGATGGTGCATCCACTTTATGACGGTGATGTGCCTCAATCACTTCGATATCCACCGTATCGCCAAAGACTTTCGATGCCAGTTCAAGCAGTTTAATCGATACGTTCACACCGACTGAATAATTCGCTGCATAAACCACAGGGATTTCAGCTGCTGATTCATCTAAATAAGCTTTTTGCTCATCATTCATCCCCGTGGTACCAATCACGATGGCAACACCTGCTTCACGGCAAATTTTCAGATGATTGACGGTCGCTGCCGGTGCGGTGAAATCAATCACGACATCACAGTTTTTGACCACCTCTGCAAGACTACCCACCACCTTGACACCGACTGCACCAATCCCGGCAAGTTCGCCCGCATCTGCGCCTAGTAGGGTACTTTCAGGGCGTTCTACTGCAGCTGCCAATTGATAACCGGCTTCATGCACAGCCTGAATGAGGATACGCCCCATACGGCCGCCTGCACCCAAGATTCCAATGCGTGGTGTAGCTGACATAACATAGTCCTGATGTTGATCCAAAATTGCTCTTACTATAGCAAAACTGCGGAATAACACTAAGATGCATTGCATAAAAATCAATGAAAATACTCAAAGAGCGAAATCACTGATATTGATAAGAGTTTCCATCAGGTCTTTGGAATTATGGGCTAGATATCATCCAGGCCGAGCGATATGGATCAATAGTACGCATGAACCTAACCGTTATCAAAAAGCAGCTTTCAAATCAGATGGAGAACATTCAAGCTTCGGGGGCAGATTAGGATCCTTTCAATTCAGCTCAGCTTATCTTCACTGAAGCGATGAACCTAAGTCACTTAGGAATGATCTACACAATTTTGAAAATTTTTCCACTTAAGGTACTTTGAAAGCACATCTCAAAACTGGGACGAATATCTTCACCATCTACAGTGATATGTTTTATATTGGAATGAGATTGTGTTTTAGAAAAATGATGATCGACTGTTGCTTGAATAGCGTGTTGAGCCCCAAACTGATCCTTCACACTGATACTTTGTTTAAGCATATCTATACCTTTAATAATAGTTAAAGTGGCAAAATATCCACTAAAAATTTGATGTTTCTTAATTTTATCTTTAAATAACTTTATGATTTAGCTTAAATAATTGATTTAGAGAAGTATAGAATGTACGGCCATCTAAGTTTAAATCTACCTCAACTCCAGATGAAAGAAGAACTCTTTTACCCACTTCAATTCTTTTTAAACCCTGACGTGTATTTTGCATTTTATTGAGAGGAATTAATGAAACAATAATTTCAGTACCATTTTTAGATTTTGCAATTAAATCATTTATTTTTAACAACTTGAATCCTGTTTTTCTAAAGATTTTTCCAATTTGGAAAATAACTTAAAATTAAATTTTGAACGATAAAAAAGCACTTATTAAGTGCTTTTTTTACTGTTTATTCTTGCTTAGATAGCAACAATATTTACAGCATTCGGTCCTTTTTGACCTTGAGCTACACTGAATTCAACCAGCTGGCCTTCAAGCAAGGTTTTAAAACCTGAACTCGCAATTTCACTGAAATGAGCAAAAACATCTGGACCTGATTCTTGTTGAATAAAACCAAAACCTTTAGTTTCGTTGAACCACTTTACAGTACCTTTAACAACATTTGAGTTTGACATAATATATCCTAATAATTTTTAATAATTTTTTAGTCATTTTATAGACTGATTATAACTTTGAAATAATAAAGAATGAGACTTAAAATCTGAAAAAAAACGAAGGATTATGACTAAAACTACGATACTTAAAGAAGATTTACCGAAACAAGACTTTTTTCTAGTTAAGTTAACTATACACGAAAAATTTAATTAATCAAGTTTTCTTATATATATATTTATTTTATTTATTAAAAAGTAAAATTTATAATTATTTCAATAAGATTAAGCTTTCATTGTCATGATAACAAAATAAGAGTAATCTGCTGTACTGGTAAATTTGATAAGTAATGAATGCGATTATATAGCTCTGTAATAACAATATTGGCCTTTTTAATTTCGGGAATGATGCTTTTTTCTCACTTACAAAATATCTATCACCCTCCAAATTTGGACTCATACTTTCTATTTAGATAGTCAAATATAAAAACAGAAACCGCTTTTTAGGCGGTTTTTATGTTTAAGCGAGACTTATCAAACAATAAATAGCATCTTCTAATCTAGAGTATCTTATCTACATAATAGATCTCTTGCGAAAGTTAATTCAAGAGCATCCAATTTACCATTCCAACAATTAAATTCATTCTTAGACCAAATCGTTTCCGTCTATTTCTATACCGTTCTGTTAATATCCGAAAATATTTAAGTTTGCCGTTGATATGTTCAATTGTGATCCTACGCCGACTGATTTCTTGGTTGATCTGTTTTGCTATTTTGGGTAATGATAAATTCTTAGGTTTCTTGATTGGAATGAGTAACTTACTCTTAATCTGATGAAATCCTTTATAGGCTAAATCTGCCATAATACAAGGATAAATGATCATCTCCTTAAAATACTTACGCGCAATCGTCAGATCATGTTTTCTGCCACTTTCGACCTGTATACTTACAATTTGCTTTAGTCTTGGGTTAAAAATGACCTGTGTTTTTAGCGTATGTTTCTTCTTTTTACCGCTATAGAATTTTCTTTGTTTTTTTGGGACGCTCAATCTGTGACTCAGTGACATCAACGATCACATAATCACCTTCACTAAACTTTTGATTCCTTTTGGGTAATGCAAAAATCCGTGATTGAATCAGAGCATTTTCAACTTTATGAATAGTACGATTCACATTACTTTCAGCGAGATTATAGTCAGCGGATAATTCAATTTGAGTCCTATAACAGCGTAAGTAGTTTAGAGTTAACAATAATTGATCCTCTAAACACAAAGAATGCGGCCTTCCAGATTTTTTCTTGGCAAGTTCAGCGTGTTGTAACACCGATACCATTTTTAAGAATAATGGACGAGGAACTCCAACGAGTCGTTTAAATTCCCCATCATTAAATCGAGTTAAATTTTCATATTTCATGGGGCTAGTATAAACAATTTTTTACTTTCGCAAGAGATCTAATAAAAAAGGACGCCTCAGCGTCCTTTTTTACTTTCACTCAATTAATCAAACAAACGATCAAAGAATGATTTTTTCTTTGGTGATGATTTGCTATCTTCACCATCCATGGTTTCTTGCAGTTCTTTTAACAGTTCACGTTGACGTGCACTTAAATTCACTGGAGTTTCTACCACAATACGGCACAGCAAGTCACCTTGCATGCTGGTACGTACCGGTTTAACACCCTTACCACGTAAACGGAACAGTTTACCTGTTTGCGTACCTTCAGGAATTTTCAGACTAACACGGCCATCCAGCGTAGGAATCTGAACTTCCTTACCTAAGGCTGCATCAGCAATTGATACCGGCACATCCATATACAGGTCAGCGCCATCACGCTGGAAGATTTCATGCTCACGCACCACCACTTCTACGTACAAGTCACCTGACTGACCATCACGGATTGCTTCACCCTTACCGGTCAAGCGAACGCGGTCCCCATTATCCACACCCGCAGGAATAGTGACTTCCAGAGTTTGCTGACGATCCGACACACCTGAACCATGACATTTATTACATGGGTTCTTGATGATCTTGCCCTGACCGCGACAGGTGCTACAGGTTTGCTGTACCGAGAAGAAACCTTGCTGCATACGCACTTGACCGGCACCATGACAGGTACGGCAGGTTTCCACATCATTTGGATTTTTTGAACCCTTACCATCACAGGCATCACACGGTGCCGGTGCAGTAAAGGTAATAGTTTTCTTGACGCCTTTGACCGCTTCTTCCAGGGTCAGTTCCATCACATAGCGTAAGTCAGAACCACGGCGCGCGCGTTGCTGGCCACGACCACCACCGCCGCCGAAAGCACCACCGAAAATATCACCGAACTGGCTGAAAATATCTTCTGCGCTGAAACCACCGCCGAAGCCGCCACCGCCGCCCATACCACCTTCAAAGGCCTGATGGCCCATACGGTCGTACATGCTGCGCTTTTCACCATCAGAGAGCACTTCATAGGCTTCTGCTGCTTCTTTGAATTTCTCTTCAGCTTCAGCATTGTCCGGGTTACGGTCTGGATGATATTTCATCGCCAACTTACGGTAGGCTTTTTTGATTTCATCATCACTAGCGGTTTTAGCGACGCCCAAAACCTCATAATAATCACGTTTAGCCATGTCTGGCGATGCTCCTCACGGAATTTGTTTAATATTCAACTGAGGTCTGAAATTGGGGTCAAACCGAGTTTTACAAGGGGAAATATGAAAAAATTATCAAATGGAGCGTAAAACGCTGTCCTTCAGGGCAGAGATATAAGCGATACGACATGAAATGTCGTTGGTTTTTTTTAAATCAACACCTTTAATTTATTATGAGCTAATATAAGCCCATGAAAACACTTAAATTACGAATAAAAGACAAACATTGCAAGGTGCTAGGTCAATTAGCATCTGAGGTAAACTTTGTCTGGAATTATGTGAATGATTTAGGGTTCAAACATTTAAAAAGAAAAGGTGAATTTCTATCGGCTTACGATGTAGCGAAATACACAAAAGGCGCATCTAAAGAATGTAGCCTACATAGTCAAACCATTCAGGCTGTGACAGAAGAATTAGTAACAAGACGCAAGCAATTCAAAAAAGCAAAGCTAAAATGGCGTGTAAGTAACAAGAAATCAGCAAGGCGCTCTCTTGGTTGGATACCCTTTAAAAAGGTTGCCGTTAAATATTCCGATGGCTTAATTCAATATGGAAAAAACAAGTTCGGCATGTGGGATAGCTATGGCCTAAGCAAATACACTGTAAGAACAGGTGCGTTTGTTGAGGATAGTCGTGGGCGTTGGTATGTATGCCTTGTTGTAGATTTACCTAAGCAAGAGAAGCCTAAAGCGACTAAAGCAATTGGTATTGATCTAGGCTTAAAGGATATTGCTACCTGTTCTGATGGTACGGTCATTTCAAATCCCAAGTTCTACCGTAAATATGAGCAGAAATTGGGTATTGCTCAAAGAGCAAGAAATAAGAAGCGTGTTCGTGCATTACATGCCAAGATTGCAAACCGTCGTAAAGACCGTTTGCACAAAGCAAGCACTATGCTTGTTCGAAATAATGCACTGATTGTTGTAGGTAGCTTAAGCGCTAAAAAGCTTGTAAAAACTAAAATGGCAAAATCGGTTTTAGATACAGGGTTTTAAAAACTCAAAACAATGCTCAAGTATAAATGCGAGAACGCAAGTGTATTGTTTGAAGAAGTTAATGAAGCCTATACCACCCAGATCTGCTCGTGCTGTAAGCGAATATCAAGCAGTAGTCCGAAAGGTAGGGTTGATCTTGGAATAAGAGAATGGACATGCCAGAACTGCGGTACAGTCTGGCAGCGGGATTTGAATTCCGCCCTGAACATACTTGCGCTTGGGCATAAGCGTCTCGCAGGAGGAATCCTCTTGCTTTAGCTGGGGGGAGGATGTCAAACGCTTTAGAACACAGCTTTATTTTGAGAGAATTTATAGATACCTTTAAACCAGGCATTGATCAGGAAAATAAAGGCAATAAAGCTGAAAATCACCCCGGTCACCACACAGGCTTTGACCCAGAGTTGGCTGTCCCAGGCAAAGAAAAACAGGGGAATAAACCACAGCGCAGCAAAGATCGCCAAAATGGTATAAATCACGATATTACGCATGATCCACAGCGCCTGTGCCTGTAACCAGACCTCGGCATAATCAACTTGAGCGACTTTACGTGCGAACCAGTAGGCCAATAGTCCACTAAACAGGGTAAATAAGGCCAAAAACATGAAGACATAAGCCATCGCTACGGAACGTCGCATCTTGGTTAATGTATCTTGAGTCATGTTTGGTTCAACCTCGTTACCGTATTGGCAGCTCGGCCAATGCAGCAATTACTTATTTTTTTAAATTATAAAAATCTCAGGTGCTACTATATTGAAAATTTCCAAATTTCGCACCTGAAATTATGACAAATTTAAACAGAGTTTAAACTTTTTTTCACTTTAAACCACTGTGCATATAGGGCAGGCAGGAAAAACAGGGTCAATAATGTCGCCACAATCAAACCACCCATAATCGCCACCGCCATTGGCCCGAAGAAAATACTGCGGGACAAGGGAATCATGGCCAGAACTGCAGCCAGTGCGGTCAATACGATCGGACGACAACGGCGTACTGTGGCATTGATGATGGCATCCCACTGCGACTCTCCGGCCTGAATATCCTGCTCGATCTGGTCAATCAGAATCAGCGAGTTGCGCATGATCATTCCGGATAAGGCAATCGTTCCGAGCATCGCAACAAAACCGAAAGGTTTATTGAAAATTAACAGGAATAACACCACTCCGATAATGCCTAAAGGTGCGGTCAGGAACACAATAAAGGCCCGTGAGATGCTCTTGAGCTGAATCATCAGCAAGGTCATCACCACCGCCAAAAAGAGTGGCATTCCTGCATTAACCGAGTTCTGTCCACGAGCTGATTCTTCAACTGTACCGCCCACTTGCAGCAGATAGCCATTCGGCAGCTCTGACCGGATTTTTTCCAGTGGCTCTTTGAGTTCATTGACCACAGTAGCGGGCTGCAATGTGCTGCGAATGTCGGCACGCACGGTAATAGTCGGTAAACGATTCCGATGCCAGATCAAACCTTCTTCAAAGCTGTATTCAATTTTGGCAAGTTGCGCCAAAGGTACCGATGTACCGGTTGCGGTCGGAATAGCCAGACTGGCTAAAGATGCTACTTCCACCCGTTCAGCCTGCGCACCACGCAAACGGATCTCAATCAGTTCACGTTTTTCCCGATACTGATCAATGCCGGCCCCCAAAATCGAGCTGTTGAGTACATTGGCCAGTTCACTGCTGCTCACCCCCAACTGACGGGCACGATCCTGATCAATCTGCAATTTGATGACTTTGCTCGGCTCCCCCCAGTCCAGATGCACATTGGTGGTATTCGGATTTTCTCCCACGGTGGCTGCAACTTTCTGCGCCCATTCACGGACTAATCCTAGATCTTCACCCGACACCCGGAATTGTAGTGGATAGCCCACAGGCGGGCCATTTTCCAGCAAGGACACCCTGGTACGCACTTCTGGCAATAACTTTCGAATCTGGTCACTTAAGGATTTGCGGATTTCATTACGATCTTCCAGCGAGGAAGCCAATACTACAAACTGGGCAAAGCTGGTTTGCGGCAATTGCTGATCGAGCGGTAAATAGAAACGCGGCGATCCTATCCCGACATAAGCCACATAGTTATCAATGCCCTCTTGTTCCGATAAAAAGGCTTCGACTTTTTTTACTGCAGCTTCAGTGGCTTTCAGTGATGCACCTTCTTCAAGTTTGAGATCCACCAGAATTTCAGCCCGGTTCGAAGGCGGGAAAAACTGCTGCGGCACCAGCTTAAACATCAGAATCGACAGGATAAAAATTCCGACCGTGGCAGCAATGACAGTTTTACGATAGGTTACACAGGTATTGACCCAACGGCGAAAGCCCTGATAAAACCGGGTTTGATAAGGGTCATAATGTTCGCCGGCATGATGCACAATCGGCGCCGGTTCCGGCTGTTTGCGCAGACGGGCCCAAAGACGCTGGTACCACGGCGCTTTTTGAATTAAATCTTTGTTGAAATCCGGCAGAAGTTTATCGCCTAAGTATGGGACAAACAGTACCGCGGCAATCCAGGACACCAGCAATGCGATGGTCACCACCTGGAAAATCGAACGGGTATATTCCCCGGTACTCGAGGCCGCAGTGGCAATCGGCAGGAAACCGGCAGCGGTAATCAGGGTTCCGGTCAGCATCGGAAAAGCCGTGGTGCGCCAAGCATGCCCAGCCGCCTGTAAACGGCTATAACCCTGCTCCATTTTAATGGCCATCATTTCAATCGCGATAATGGCATCATCGACCAAAAGACCGAGGGCCAGAATCAAGGCCCCTAAGGAAATTTTATGCAGTCCGACATCAAACAGCTGCATACCGGCAAAGGTCATGGCCAGCACCAGCGGAATCGAGAAAGCCACCACCAGACCGGTCCGGAAACCGAGCGAGAAAAAACTAACCAGCAATACGATAATCACCGCTTCTGCCAGCACTTTCATAAATTCGTTAATGCTGCGTTTGACCGCCACCGGCTGGTCCGAGACTTTTTGCAGCTCCATGCCAAGTGGCAGGGCTTTTTGCAGGCGGGCGAATTCCTGTTCTAGATTTTTACCCAAGGCAATGATGTCCCCACCCTTACGCATCGATACAGCAATACCAATGCCGTTTTCGCCCATAAAGCGCATCCGGGGCTGTGCCGGATCACTAAAGCCTCGATAGACTTCTGCGACATCTCCCAGCTGAATGGTCTTGCCATTTACCAGAAGTGGCAGTTGCTGTAATTGTTCGACACTGCTTAAAGCACCGCTGACCCGAACCTGAATCCGGTCTGAACCGGTTTCAAAAAATCCGGCATTGCTCATGGCATTTTGCTGCTGTAAGGCCTGCTGAATGGCGCTGACTGGAACACCCAGCTGAATGGCTTTAGTGTTGGAAATTTCAATCCAGATTTTCTGGTCTTGCAGACCAATCAGCTCAACCTTGGCCACATCTTTGACCCGTTGCAGTTGCAGCTGTAAGCGGTCAGCATATTCCTTGAGGGTCGCATAGTCAAAATCTTTACCCTTGAGCACATAAATATTGCCAAAGGTATCGCCGAATTCATCATTAAAGAACGGACCTTGTACCCCTTGTGGCAATTCATACCGAATATCGCCCACCTTCTTGCGCACGTTATACCAGACATCCGCGACATCTTTCGAAGCCAGAGAATCCTTGGCAACAAAAGTCACCATGGATTCACCCGGACGCGAATAGGCCATGATGCGGTCATACTGACCCGTGGTCATCAGTTCCTTTTCAATCCGGTCAGTGACCTGTAGGGATACTTCTTTGGCACTCGCACCCGGCCAATAGGTCTGGATCACCATGACTTTAAAGGTAAAAGGCGGATCTTCACTTTGTGACAGTTTGGAATAAGAGACGATGCCGATCAGACCCAGCAGGATCATGAAATACAGCACCAGACCTTTATTTTTTAAGGCCCATTCCGACAGGTTAAAGTTCATGCTTAACTCCCTGCCTGAATGGTCACACGACGGTTTTCACGATCAATCGGATTGATTTTTTGCTGGTTACGCAGCAGATGTACGCCGCCAATCACCACATAGTCTTCCGGCTTGAGGCCACTGAGTACAGGAACACTGTCCCGGCCATAGGCACCGAGCTGGACCGGGACTTTACGCAAGGTATGATCCGGCTGAACCACCATGACATAAGCCTGCTGATCCGTTGCCGAGACACTGGATAGCGGCACACTGAGCATATTGTCGCGGCTGTGCTGAAAAAATACCCGGGCACTTTGCCCCAGCTGGATCTGACCATTGCCTTCACGTAAGGAAACTTTAACCCGAAAGGTACGCGACTGGTCCGCTGCTGGTGAAATCTCGCGGACAAAAGCGGCAAATTCCTCTTCAGGTTTGGACCATAATGTCACTGTAGCTGCCTGTCCAACCTTGATCTCCGAAATAGCCTGTTCCGGTACGCCAATTACCACTTCACGCTCACCGGCAATCGCCAGTTCATACGCCGCCTGCCCGGCAGCCACCACCTGTCCTGTTTCTATATTGCGTGCAGTGATCACGCCGTTTCTGGTGGCAATCAGCTGGTTATAAGCAGTCTGGTTTTTAGCGGTATCGTAGTTGGATTGTGCCTGTTTCAGATTTGATAGGGCGGTCTTGTACTGGTTTTCGATCGCGTCATATTGTGAGCGGCTCACGGCATTGGATGGCAATAACTGCTTGAAACGTTGTAATTCATCCTGAGCAATCTTAGTAGCAGACTGCGCGCTTTCCAGCTGGGCACGTGCTGCATTCAGCTGCAGCTGGGCATCTTTGACATCCAGAGTTGCCAGGACTTGCCCGGCTTTGACCTGGTCACCCACATCAGCGAAGCGCTGGGTCACCTGCCCAGCGACCCGAAATGCCAGCGCCGTTTGCTGGCGTGCCTGCACATCACCGGCATAACTTTTTAATTCATGCTGTGAAGTGGTGGGTGTCGCCACCATGACAAAGGGAACTTCCTGTTGTGCTGCAGCAGTATCTTTGCTGCACCCGCTTAAAGTCACGCTGCAAAGCACCACCATGCCAGCCAATACGCTGTAAATCCTGCTCATCTTATTCGCTCTTATCTGATCGTCTTTTTTAGGGCAAACTATGCTGATATATTGAATTGCTTGTTTTTTAATTAATATACCACCCGGTACACTAATTAAAACTCAAGCTTCAAAGCAATGACCGTATTGACTTTTTTTGGAAGAAATTGTGCAAATACCTGTAGGACGACCCAAGGATCTGGAAAAGCGTCAGCGCATCCTCAGCGTGGCCAAAGCGCTGTTTTTAGCGCATGGCTATCATGCCTCCAGCATGAACCAGATTGCACGTGAGGCAGGTGTGACCAAGCTGACGGTGTATAACCATTTTCAGGACAAGGCGACCCTGTTTAGCTGTGCGATTGAGGATACCTGTGAAGCCATTCTGCATGAACATCCTCAGCTCTTGCAGCCGAGCAGTGACTTTGCGCAGGAGTTTTATCAGGCCTGTCAGCGCGCTTTAAATATTATTAATTTACCAGAAGCGATCAAGCTGGACCTGTTACTGATGGAACTGGCCTCGCAGCAAAGTCCTCTGGCAGAACAGTTTTATGAGGCCTCGCATAGCAAACTGGATGCAGTCTGGAATGATTTCTTTGCTCTGGCCCAACAGTACAGCTTTATTCAGGTCGATCTTCCAGAAAAACAGACCGAGCTGATCGTGTCCCTGCTGACCGGAACCCGTCATCAGAAAATCCTGCTGGGTCTCAGCCCTCCCCCTTCAAGCGCAGAACAGCAACAGATCATTAGCGAGGCCATTGAACTGTTTATGCTGAAATATGCTCTGCCTGACTAAAGCCTTCTCTCAGGATCGAGCACCGATAACCATATGTGGCCTAAAATTTGCTAAAAAAGCAGCCAATGCTCTGCAACTTTTGTCTCTAAGGGACTTGGATTGTCATGCAGTCGCGGTATAGTCAAAGCATGCATGTGAGGGAATAAAAAATGATTCAACAGATTGATGCACCACTACGCGAAGACGTACGCTTACTGGGTAATTTGCTTGGGGAAACCTTAAAATTACATGCCGGGCAGGATTTGTTTAATCAGATCGAGCAGATCCGTGCCCTATCCAAAGGCGCTCGCGATGGACAGGTCGAAGCAGAAAAACAACTGGAACAACTATTTTTGAGTCTAGAAGATGCAGAAATCCTGCCGCTGACCCGCGCCTTTACCCACTTTTTAAACTTTGCCAATATTGCCGAACAATATCATGTGGTACGTCGTCGCCGTCAGAGCGAGTTTGATGACACTGCAGAATCGCCCAATCCTCTGGTGCCTTTATTTGAAAAATTTAAACAGCAGGAGATTTCTGCCGATACGCTGTATCAGCAAATCTGTGAACTGAAAATTGAACTGGTTCTGACCGCGCATCCCACAGAAGTCAGCCGCCGTACCCTGATTCAAAAATATGACGGTATCAATAATGCCCTGTCCAAATTTGACCAGCAGAAACTGACTCCACGTGAACGTCAGGCAGTTCTGGCCGATCTGAAACAGCTGATCAGCTCTGCCTGGCAAACCGATGAAATCCGTCAGCATCGTCCAACTCCGATTGATGAAGCCAAATGGGGCTTTACCACCATTGAGCAGACCTTGTGGAATGCGGTTCCGAAATTTATCCGGGAACTGAATAGCATGGTCACAGAACAGTGTGCTCAGAACCTGCCCCTAGATGTGGCACCGGTACGTTTTGCCTCCTGGATGGGCGGTGACCGCGACGGCAACCCGAATGTGACCCATACCGTCACCCAGGAAGTGCTGTGGCTGTCGCGCTGGAAAGCAGCCGACCTTTATGTACGCGATATTGAAAACCTGCGCTGGGAACTGTCTATCCAGCAATGTAGCCCGGAAATTTCCGAAGCCTTGGGCCAGCCCCATCCTGAACCCTACCGTGAATATTTACGTGACACCCGTACCCGCCTGAAAGCCACACGGCACTGGCTGGCAGAAAAATTAAAAGGCAATGATGCCGATGACAGTCTGGTGATTAAAAGTAAAGACGAACTTTTACAGCCACTCCTGACCTGCTACCGTTCGCTGATGGACTGCAATCTGGCCGAAATTGCCAATGGCAGCCTGCTGGACTTTATTTACCGGGTCAACAGTTTTGGGATCGAACTGCTAAAACTGGATATCCGTCAGGAATCGGGTCGTCACCGTCAGGCGATTTCTGCGATTACCGAATATTTAGGACTGGGGAATTTTGAAACCTGGACTGAACAGGCACGGCAAAACTTTTTACTGCAAGAGCTGCAAAGCAAACGTCCGTTGCTGCCAAAACATCTGAATGAGCCAGCAGGCAGCCTGATTGAACATCCGGATGTACAGGAAGTGTTTGCCACCATGCGTACGCTAGCCGAGCAACCGAGCGAATCTCTGGGTGCTTATATCATCTCGATGGCGGAATATCCAAGTGATGTGCTGGCGGTTTTATTGCTACAGAAAGAAGCCGGCATCAAGCAGGCGCTACGGGTGGTTCCCCTGTTTGAAACCTTAAAAGATCTGGATGGCGCAGCCGCAACCATGTCGACCCTGTTCAATATGCACTGGTACAAACAGCATATTCAGGGCAAACATGAGGTCATGATTGGCTATTCGGATTCTGCCAAGGATGCTGGTTTTATGTCGGCCAACTGGGCCCAATATCGTGCCCAGGAAGAACTGACCGCAGTTGCCCAACAACATGGCGTGCAATTGACCCTGTTCCATGGTCGTGGCGGTTCAATTAGCCGTGGCGGTGCGCCAACCCAGCAGGCACTCTTCTCTCAACCGCCAGGGTCGATTTCAGGTGCGATCCGGGTGACTGAACAGGGCGAAATGATCCGTTTCAAATTCGGTCTGGAAGAAATCGCCCTGCAGAATCTGGAAATTTATACCGCTGCAACACTGGAAGCGACCTTACTCCCGCCACCTGAACCCAAACAGGAATGGCGCGACTTGATGCATCAAATGACCGAGCTATCGGTGCAGGTCTATCGCCAGACCGTCCGGGAAAATCCGCATTTTGTGAAATACCTGCGTACCGTCACGCCAGAACTTGAACTGCAAATGCTGCCACTGGGTTCACGGCCGGCGAAACGTAAAGTCAGTGGTGGGATTGAATCACTGCGAGCGATTCCCTGGGTCTTTGCCTGGACCCAGATTCGCCTGATGTTACCGGCCTGGCTCGGTACCGGTGCTGCATTAAATGCGGTACTGGATCAGGGACAACGCACGGTACTGGATGAGATGCTGGCAGAGTGGCCGTATTTTCAGACCCTGATTGATATGCTGGAAATGGTACTGTCCAAAGCCGATGCCAATGTGGCGCTATATTATGAATCGCATTTGACTCAGGATGAAGATCTTAAAGTTCTGGGAACAGAACTGCGTCAGCGTTTGCAGGATGCTGTACAAACCCTGTTGAGCTTAAAAGGCGAATCGAAACTCCTGAGCAGTAACGGTGTACTGGATCAGTCGATGAAAGTACGTAAACCCTATTTGTTACCGCTGCACTTACTGCAAGCTGAACTGATGAAACGTCGCCGTTTATATCTGGAACAGCAGCAGGCTGAAAATACCCCGGTCGATCATGCCTTAATGGTCAGCATTGCCGGCATTGCAGCCGGTTTACGTAATACCGGCTGATTTTTCGCCCTCGCATTCAAAGCACATCCTGGTGATGTGCTTTTTTTGTACATGAATTGGCCAAAACCACTCACTGCATCGTATTTTTTATAACTAAAATAACAAATCTTTATGAGTGAATTTTAAGCATAGCTATATGATTAATCCACTGATTTAACGCTACTTTTATATTAAAAATATTTACCAATTGATAAAAAATAAATAAAAGTCAATGAATTAACTTGAACAAAAAGTTGAAAGGAGTGATTAAAACTTCCAAAAAACCGGAGTATGATGTGCACAATTTATCTTTTGAGTGCTCATTTTATGTCCAGTTGGTTTCCCAAATGGCGCCCGTATGAGGGCAGTATCGATGCACGACCAGTAGGTACCGCAGAGTATTTGCCACCCGCACAAACGGTAGTTTTGGGTGTACAGCATGCCTTTGCCATGTTTGGCGCAACCGTACTGGCACCTTTTTTAATGGGCTTTGATCCAAACCTGGCAATTTTAATGTCAGGGATCTGTACCATCCTGTTCTTTTTAATCACCGGTGGCCGGGTTCCAAGTTATCTAGGTTCAAGCTTTGCCTTTATTGGTGTGGTCATCGCAGCAACAGGTTATGCAGGTGGTGGCGGACTGAATCCAAATATTGGCGTTGCAGCAGGCGGGATTATCGCATGTGGCATCTTCTATGCACTCATGGGCTTTCTGGTCATGGCGACGGGCACCCGCTGGATTGAAAAGTTGATGCCACCGGTGGTCACCGGTGCTGTGGTGATGATCATTGGCCTGAACCTTGCTCCAGTCACAGTGAAAAGCGTGATGGGCAATACCTTCAATATGTGGATGTCCCTGGTCACTGTGCTGTGCATGGGTTCAATTGCCGTATTCACCCGTGGCTTATTACAGCGCCTGCTGTTATTGGTCGGCCTGTTATTGGCTTATCTGATTTACTTTGTACTCAGTAATGTCATGGGTTATGGCACTGCGATCAACTTCCTTCCTATTCAGCAAGCAGCCTGGTTCGGTTTACCGACTTTCCACGCACCGACCTTTGAATTGAATGCCATGTTGATCATTGCGCCGATTGCCTTGATTCTGGTGGCTGAAAATCTGGGCCATATTAAAGCCGTAGGCGCGATGACCGGTGAAAACCTGGATCCGCATATTGGTAAAGCCTTTGTGGCAGATGGTGTTGCAACCACTTTAGCCGGTGGTGTAGGTGCGCCGGGTATGACCACCTATGGTGAAAACATTGGTGTGATGGCCGTGACACGGGTTTACTCGACCATCATCTTTGCAGTCGCGGGTGTCTTTGCTGTGTTCCTGGGTTTATCGCCTAAGTTTGGTGCGATTATTCACACGATTCCGACAGCGATTCTGACCGGTGCTTCGATTGTAGTCTTTGGTTTGATTACCATTGCCGGTGCCAAAATCTGGATTGAGAACAAGGTCGATTTCTCACAGAACAAGAACCTGATGGTGGCTGCGGTGACCATTATTTTAGGTACGGGTGATTTTGCCCTGACTTTTGGTAGCTTCAATCTGGGTGGTATTGGTACGGCAACGTTTGCCGCATTAATCCTGAACTGGTTCTTTAGTCTGGCAGATAAAAAATAACCGTAAAAATTGAAAATTTATAGCAGCCCTTAGGCTGCTTTTTTTATCTTTATATTTTGCAACCTTGCGATGAAAGAAATGAAAAGAAGCCCCGCAAGGCTTCTGTTAAAGCACAAGTCTGGTTAAGGGCGAAACTCTTTCAATTCACGTTGAATGAAATAATGAAACATTTCACGATACAGATGTTCAATAAACTCCTGATCGAGGCCCTGCTTTTGCGCCAATGCCCTAACATTTTCTACAATCTGTTCCATACGTTCTGGTGACTGCAAATCGGTTTCGGTTTTTTTGAAACGGGTGGTTTGATCAACATAAAATTGACGCGCAGCGATCAGCTCAACTAAAGCTGTATCAATGGCATCGATCTGTTGACGTGCATGTTCTAGTGATTCAGCTTTGATCTTTTCCATGTTTTTTCAGTTCACTTTCAGTTTGATTATTACTCTTATACTTTTCTTCTAACACATTACTGAAAATACTTTCAATCATCCAGACCCGATATAAGCTATTAAATGTATAACTTTGATCATCAATGCGCAGTTCCAGTACCGGAAAATTCGGCTGCGACTTCATTTCACACAGCATATCATTGTCCTGCAGCTTGGCCAGAATATCGTCTTGGGTCAGATCTACAATATTTAACTGTTGCTGCAAATGCTTGAAATGGGGTGCATAAGACAGGTCTTCACCACGGGTCCAGATGGCCTGCAAGATCTGGTACATCGCCTCAATCCGCTGCTCCTCGGGACAGCTATAAAATAACTGTGCCATTGGCGCGATCGCCTGCTCGGTCGGTCGGCAGAACGGGGTAAATTCTACGTCAGTCCGTTTGGATAAACGTGTGGCCAGACTCCAGTCAAACTCATCCCGGCCACGATAGGACAAGGGATAGACATTCAGCTGGATATTATAATAATCCGCCAGTTCTTCCTTGATGTAAGCTAGGAGCAGCCAGGAAATCGGATCTTCCAGCGCGATATACAAGTCCAGTTCCGGATCCATCGACTGGATCTCGTTCAGCTCTTCAGCATCACTGATCAGATGCTCACGCCATTCAATGTGATCGATCATAAAAATCGGATTACCGGTCAGCAGTTTTTGCTGCTCCAGACGCCGGGTCAGACGTAACAGGTCATCGACTGCCTGATACTGGCGTCCGCCTAAATTAAAATAGCTAGCCAAAATCGGAGTCTGATCAAAAATACGTTCGGGAAAGTCCTGTGGCTGATGATGACGACTGGCCATGGCATAAAGGGTTCGTAATTTTCCGGTCTGTTTTTGCCACAGCATATGGAAGACATCTTCCAGCAAATACAGGAAATCCTGTCCACGCAGCGGTGTATGCCGCAAAATCAGTTCAGCCTGTTTTAAGGCCTCAGCGCTCGGTAATTCCGGCGTATCATGAAAACTGAAACGATGCTGTTTTGACAGAATCTTGGCATCATTTAGGGTGTAGTGCTGCCATTCATCAAAAGACATCTGATTTGGGGGGGCTGCATGCGAACTGGAAATAATTACTTTCAGCGGCTTGAGCTGCGGACTTAAAATTTCTTCGAGCTGGGGCAGCTGCTGTACCGCCAGATAGCTGTACACATCATCCAGTCTTAAATGGATACTCAGCCCATCTTGAATAGATAACACCGTTTGACGGATTGGTTTCTGGTAAAACCAACTCGATCGGATTGGATCAAACCAACGGCGTAACAGGGACATGAGTTCGGCCTCGACAAAGATGACGGTGTGCAGTTCAAAAAATTGAATCTGTACAGAATAATCTATTTTTAAGATCGCAGAGCCAAAGCCCTGCATGGTGTAAAAACTTATATCAAGTCTTGACATACTCCCGCCACTTTCGACTAGCTCAAGTGGGGGATTCTAAAAGCAAAAGCTCTTAGGTGACTTCCTCACGGATTTCACTTGCTTTCTGCTTCACAGGGCGATCTTTACCGCATCTTCCCTCGACAGACAAAACGGTATGTCCCACCGCTAAAATGTTACGAGAAGCGTTAATATCTGCATTCTCGCTAAAACCACAACTAACACACTCAAACTTAGCCTGAGTAGGTCTATTTTCTTTTGCAACATGACCGCATGAACTACAAGTCTGACTTGTATATCTAGGGTCAATCTTAACGAGTAAACCACCTCGCCATTGTTGCTTATACTCCAACATATTGACAAGCATTGACCAACCTTGATCTAGGATTGATTTGTTTAAGCCTGATTTAGCTTTAACATTCTTTCCTTTTTCTTCGATTGAGCCTTTGGCTGACTTCGACATATTGGCTACTTTTAAGTCCTCAACTACGATCATTGCGTGGTTTTTGCTGAGAGTTGTCGTGACTTTGTGCAAGTAGTCATGCCGAATATTGGCAATATGATGATGTAATTTATTGATCCTTAAATTAAGTTTTTTCCAATTTTGACTAAATTCGGTTTTCTTTCTCAACTTGCGTTGAAGCCTAGCCAACTTTACTTGATTGGCTTTAAAACTATTGATTGGGTCAAATACCTGACCTGTTGATATTGTAATTAATTTCTTAATACCAAGATCAACACCAATTGTAGATTTTGATGGATGAATTGGTTGTTCGATTTCACGGTTAGTAAAAAATGAAACATACCAAAGCCCACAAATTTTCTTAATTGTAATACTTGTGATTTTACCAACAATTTCTTGTGATTTTTTAAATCTTATCCAACCTGTTTTTTTAGGCAAAGAAACTCGATCACCAATAACCTCACAATCTGCAAATGGAAGTCTAAAAGATTGCTCACCATCTAATTTCTTCTTGAATCTTGGCATGAGTGGTCTAAGCTCAATCTCACCACCATCAGCCAATTTAAAAAAATTGGGTTTACGTGGTTTCCGCTTGTTTTGCTTTAAACGAGCTTGTTCTTTTTTGTTGTAAAACTTACCCCATGCTTGAGCAAGATCACGTATTTTTTGCTGTAAGCAAGCTGAATATGTTTGACCAAGAAAAGAAAATTCAGGTGTTTTTTTAAGGGGTACTAATTTTTTTTCAATGCTTTCGTAACGAATATATTCATCTTTAGCAAACATTTCAAATGATTTAGCGAGAATTTGATTCCACACAAAACGAGCAGAACCTATTGCTTGATTAAGCAATATTTCCTGTTCTTGGTTAGGTAGAAGCCTAAACTTGTAGTGTTGTGAAATCTTCATTAAATCATTGTTTATAAAAGAATTGTATTGTTTGAATTATAGCAAAAATAAGCAATAAAACCAAGAAAACATTATCTTTAATATGGCTATCGCCACTCGCTTGTATCCCCCACCTGACTGTCGGTGAGGGTCTTACGCCCGATTAAGATAAACAAATGTTCAATGTTTAACAATGGATTAGAGGTCAAGATTCAAGTCAGTGACCGCCCCGGTTTCTGCACCTGAGGTCAGTTTGGCGAATTTGGCCAGTGCTCCATGGGTATAGTTCGGTTTTGGTTTGATCCAGGCTGCTTGACGTGCTGCAATCTCCGGCTCATCCACATGCCAGGTCATTTCCCGGGTTTCCGCATTAATTGAAATCTGGTCGCCATTTTGTACCAGACCAATCGGGCCGCCATCATAAGCTTCGGGGGTGACATGACCAATCACAAAACCGTGACTGCCACCCGAGAAGCGTCCATCGGTAATCAGGGCAACTGAAGCGCCTAAGCCCTTCCCGATAATCGCAGAGGTCGGTTTCAGCATTTCTGGCATTCCCGGGCCACCTTTGGGACCAACGCCACGAATCACCACCACTTCACCCGGCTGGACTTCGCCATCCAGAATACCGCGCATGGCACCCTGCTCACCTTCAAACACGCGAGCCGGGCCAGCAAAATGCAGTCCTTCCTTACCGGTAATTTTGGCGACCGCGCCCTTCGGTGACAGATTGCCTTTTAGAATCACCAGATGTGAGTCTTTTTTCACTGGCGCATCAAAAGGCAGAATAATCTGCTGGCCTTCCGGATAGTCCTGCACATCGGCCAGATTTTCTGCCAGCGTCTTACCTGTGACCGTCAGACATGAGCCATCCAGCATGCCGGCATCCAGCATGCGCTTCATCAGTGGTTGAATTCCACCAATCGCAATCAGTTCTGACATCAGATATTTACCTGATGGACGCACGTCGGCCACCACCGGAATATCTTTACCAATCCGCACGAAATCATCCAGACTCAATTCCACTCCTGCTGTATGTGCCATGGCTAAAAGATGCAGTACACCATTGGTCGAACCACCCAGCGCAATCAAGACTTTAATCGAGTTTTCAAAGGCGGCTTTGGTCATGATGTCGCGCGGCTTAATATCCAGTCGCAACAGGTTCATCACCGCTTCACCGGCCCGGGCACAGTCAATTTGCTTGTCTTCCGATACCGCTTCCTGTGCCGAAGAGCCCGGCAGGCTCATGCCTAAAGCTTCAATCGCAGAGGCCATCGAGTTGGCCGTGTACATACCGCCACACGAACCCGGACCTGGCAAGGAAACCTCTTCAATATGCTTGACCTGAATCGCGTTGATTTCACCTTTGGCATATTGACCCACCGCTTCAAACACTGAAATCATGTCGGTATGACCTTCACCCGGTTTGATGGTTCCGCCATAAATAAACAGCCCCGGACGGTTGAGGCGCGCCAATCCCATGATGCAGCCGGGCATATTTTTGTCACAGCCACCAATGGCAATCACACCATCATAAGCCTGACAGCCGACCACGGTTTCAATCGAATCTGCGATCACTTCCCGTGACAGCAGGGAATATTTCATGCCGTCGGTGCCATTGGAAATGCCATCTGAAATGGTAATGGTATTAAAGATAATGCCCTTGCCACCCGCCGCACTCACGCCCTGCTCTACGGTTCTGGCCAGACCATCAATATGCATATTACAAGGCGTGACATTGGCCCAGGTCGAAGCGATGCCAATAAATGGCCGTTCAAAATCGGCATCTTTAAAACCGGTAGCACGCATCATGGAACGCGCCGGTGCATTTTCAATACCTTCATAAACAGGGGCAGAATGCTCGCGGATATTATCTTTACTCATTATTCTCTTCCTGGGCGATGACCGATTTTAAGTGTCGGTCTTGGACAATTTATTTTAAGGCCATTGTTTGACATACTCCCACCACTTTCACTTTATTCAAGTGGGGGATTCTAAAAGCATCAGCTCTTAGGTGACTTCCTCACGGATTTCGCTTGCTTTCTGCTTCATCGGGCAACCTTTACCGCATCCACCCTCCACAGACAAAACGGTGTGTCCCACCGCCAAAATATTACGAGAAGCGTTAATATCCGCATTCTCGCTAAAGCCACACGCAACACATTCAAAATGTGCCTGAGTAAGCCTATTTTCTTTTGCAACATGACCGCAGGAGCTACACGTTTGACTTGTGTATTTCGGGTCAATCTTAACGAGTAAACCACCTCGCCATTGTTGTTTGTACTCCAACATATCAACAAGCATTGACCAACCTTGATCTAGGATTGCCTTGTTTAAGCCCGACTTGGCTTTGACATTCTTTCCTTTTTTCTCGATTGTGCCACTTGCTGACTTCGACATATTGGCTACTTTTAAGTCCTCAACTACGATCATTGCGTGGTTTTTGCTGAGAGTTGTCGTGACTTTATGTAGGTAGTCATGCCGAATATTGGCAATATGATAATGTAGCTTGTTAATTGTGGTGTTCAACTTTTTCCAATTTTCACTAAACTTCACTTTTTTGCTCAACTTACGTTGAAGTTTAGCTAATTTAATTTGGTTGGTTTTAAAACTGTTCTTTGGGTTAAATACCTCACCCTCAGATGTTGTGACTAATTTCTTGACACCTAAATCAACACCAACTGCGGTTTTGGATGGATGTACTGGATTTTCCAATAACTCTTTTTCACTGCCAAATGAAATATACCAATGACCTGATCTCTTACTGATTGTCACATTCTTAATTGTGCCTAGAATATCTTGTGATTTTCTAAATTTCACAAATCCTATGCCATTTGGCAGCTTAACTCGATTACCCTCAATTCGACAATATTTATCAAATTGCACCAATCTAATTGAATCGTAACCATCTGATTTTTTCTTAAATCTAGGCATCAGTGGGCGTAACTGGATTTCAGAACCATCAGTGAGTTTGAGGAATTTGGGCTTGCGTGGTTTACGCTTATTTTCTTTTAATCTTGCATGTTCTTTTGCATTGAAAAACCTTGTCCAAGCCGAAGCCAGATCACGAATTTTTTGCTGTAGGGAAACAGCATTAGAATGATTTGCTAAAAAAGCATATTCAGGATTCTTTTTAAGACTGGTGATTTTATTCACCAAATTGGTTGCATTGATAAATTCATTCTTTGCAAACATTTCAAATGACACAACTAAAATTTGATTCCAAACAAAACGCGCAGAACCAACAAGATTGTTTAAAATAACCTCTTGCTCTTCATTAGGCTCAAGCCTAAATTTATACGCCTTGTTGATTTTCATTTTTTTTAAAACTTATTTAAATACAATGTTATATTTCTTTTATTTTAACATAAAAACGAATTAAAGCTAAATTAAAAAACTTACGAAATTCACCTCCACCCTGACTGTCGGGTGGAGTCCTCTTTCATTTTAAGATAGTTTCTTGTATAAAAAAAGCACCCCATCTGGAGTGCTATTTAAATCTGTAAAATTACAAATTAGATATCACGTACCGCACCTTTCGACGCACTAGTAGTATGCATCGCATACGCTTTCAGTGCTTTAGACACTTTACGCGGACGCTGTTCAGCAGGCTGCCAGCCTTTGGCTTCTTGTGCTTCACGGCGCGCTGCCATGGTTGCATCATCCACTGCCAGGTGAATGGTACGGTTTGGAATATCAATTTCGATACGGTCGCCATCTTCCACCAGACCAATTGCACCGCCTTCAGCCGCTTCAGGCGACACGTGACCAATCGACAGACCAGACGAACCACCCGAGAAACGGCCATCCGTTAAAAGTGCGCAGTCTTTACCCAAACCTTTCGATTTTAAGTAACTGGTTGGATACAGCATTTCCTGCATACCCGGGCCACCACGTGGACCTTCATAGCGAATCACGACGACATCACCCGCAGTGATTTTGCCGCCAAGAATGGCTTCAACTGCAGCATCCTGACTTTCAAACACACATGCAGTCCCGTTGAATTTCAGGATTGAATCATCCACACCCGCAGTTTTTACGATACAGCCTTCTAGCGCGATGTTGCCGTAAAGTACCGCTAGACCACCATCTTGTGAGAAGGCATTGGCTGCATTACGGATCACGCCATTGTCACGGTCACCATCTAAGCGCGCATAGTAACGGTCTTGCGAGAATGCGGTCTGGGTCGGAACACCGCCCGGTGCCGATTTGAAGAATTGATACACCTCTTCATCTTCGGTACGGATGATGTCCCATTTATCCAAGGCATCTTTTAAAGTTTTTTCATGCACGGTTGGAACAGAAGTATCCAGCAAGCCCGCGCGATCCAGTTCACCCAGGATCGACATGATGCCACCGGCACGGTGTACATCTTCCATATGCACGTCCTGCTTCGCCGGCGCAACCTTACAAAGAACTGGCACATTACGTGACAAACGATCGATGTCAGTCATGGTAAAGTCGACTTCTGCCTCGTGTGCTGCTGCCAACAAATGTAGAACCGTATTGGTTGAACCACCCATGGAAATGTCTAAAGTCATCGCATTTTCAAACGCTGCTTTGGTCGCGATTGAACGTGGCAATAAGCTGTAGTCATTTTGCTCATAATGACGTTTAGTGATTTCAACAATCAATTGACCCGCACGCTCGAATAATTTTTTACGGTTGGCATGGGTTGCCAGCGTTGAACCATTGCCCGGAAGCGATAAACCAAGTGCTTCAGTCAAACAGTTCATCGAGTTTGCGGTAAACATGCCTGAACATGAACCACAGGTTGGGCAAGCTGAACGTTCATATTCAGCAACTTCTTCATCAGTGAAGCTGTCATCTGCTGCAACAATCATGGCATCAACCAGATCAATGGCTTTTTCATTGCCACGGATTTTGACCTTGCCCGCTTCCATTGGACCGCCAGAGACAAATACTACTGGAATGTTCAGACGCATCGCGGCCATTAACATGCCTGGGGTGATCTTGTCACAGTTCGAGATACATACCATCGCATCGGCACAATGGGCATTGACCATGTACTCGACCGAGTCTGCAATCAGGTCACGCGAAGGCAATGAATACAACATGCCATCATGACCCATCGCGATGCCGTCATCGACCGCAATAGTATTGAATTCTTTGGCCACGCCGCCTGACGCTTCAATTTGACGTGCCACCAGCTGACCCAGGTCTTTAAGATGCACATGACCCGGTACAAACTGGGTGAACGAGTTCACCACCGCAATAATCGGCTTACCGAAATCTTCATCTTTCATGCCGGTGGCACGCCATAAACCGCGTGCGCCAGCCATATTTCTTCCGTGTGTCGATGTTTTTGAACGATAGTCAGGCATTTTATATTTCCAACAAAGTTTGAGCTTGCAATGAATCGGGCAGATCCACTCTGGCTAAATCATACTGACAAGGAGCTTAAATCAGTTGAATTTTAAACCTATCATACTACAAGCCCTTGATTTACAAGATGGCCTTTTGGGTGTAGATACAGGCAAAAATGTCTATAGAGAGATTTGGATGATCTGACGATAAAAATTTCTTAATGAAATCTACTATACCGCCATCATCATCAGGACAATACAAAACTTTCATGAATAATTTTTACAATTTGCATGAGTTTTTTTTATATAAAAATTCCACTGAAATTCAAGCACTCACCAAGCTTCTCGGATAAGTTTTTGCAACGATTAGGCTGAAATTTGGCTTTTGGCTTATAATAGCTTTTAAGTTTATTTGGAATTTCATGTGTGAAGATCATATTTGCAGGCACACCAGAATTTGCAGCGACTGCATTGGCTGCGTTGCTTAGAACCGAACATGAAATTGTGGCGGTCTATACTCAACCGGACCGCAAGGCCGGACGTGGACAAAAGCTCACGGCATCTGCGGTGAAGCAGTTAGCGCTTGAACATCATCTTTCGGTCTATCAGCCTTTACATTTCAAGTCATCGACTGAAGAAGGTCTGGCGGCGCAAGCGGAACTTAAAGCCTTAAATGCAGATGTGATGGTGGTGGCAGCTTATGGCCTGATCCTGCCACAAGTGGTTCTGGATACGCCAAAATATGGTTGCCTGAATATTCATGGTTCGCTGTTGCCACGCTGGCGCGGTGCAGCCCCGATTCAGCGCGCGATTGCTACCGGCGATATCGAAACAGGTGTGACCATTATGAAAATGGCAGCCGGTCTGGATACCGGGGACATGATGTATAAAACACTGTGCCCGATTAGCGCCGAAGATACATCTGCCAGCCTGCATGACAAACTGGCGCTGCAAGGTGCTGAGGCGATTGTGGCCGTGCTCGAATCGGAACAGACTTTACAGCACTATCTTGAGACCCGTGAAGTTCAGGATGAAAATCTGACTGTCTACGCGCATAAACTGACAAAAGCCGAAGCACAAATTGACTGGACCCAGCCTGCAGCAGATATTGACCGTAATATTCGTGCCTTTAATCCCTGGCCAGTGGCATTCACCCCGCTAGATGACGGCAACAATTTACGCATCTGGAATTCATCACTTTCCACACAAAAGGCAAGCAATGCCCTGCCTAGTGAAGTGATTGCCCTGGATAAAGATGGCGTGCATGTGATGTGTGGTGATCAACATGCTATTTGCATCACCAATCTGCAATGGCCAGGTGGCAAAGCCCTGAATGCTGTTCAAATTAATCAAACTCAAAAACTATCGGTAGGATATAAATTCGCATGAGCCAAATTCAATCATCAGCTAAAAACTTGAATTTGCGCGCGCAAGTTGTAAAAACCCTATTGGCTGTACAAAACGGCCAATCACTTGCTTCTGTACTCAATCAACATATCAACATCGTGTCTGAGCGTGACCGTGGTCTGTATCACGAGTTAACTTTGGGCTGTTTACGTCAGTGGCATGGCCTGAAAGCCATTACTTTATCTTTATTAACCAAACCTCTTGATAACCAAGCTTTAGAAAGCTGCTTATATCTGGGTTTGTATCAGATTCTATGTACCCGTATTCCGGCGCATGCTGCGATTTCAGAAACCGTGACTGCAGCCAAACAGCTGGGCTTTGAACCTTTAAGCGGTCTGGTCAATGCCGTTCTGCGTCGTGTTTCACGTGAAACAGAAGAATTTGACCTGGCTTTAAATCAGGCGCATGGTCTGCCAAGCTGGCTCTACAAGCGTTTAAAGAAAGACTGGCCAGAACAGCTTGCCGAACTGTCGCATGACTTGAAACAGATTGCGCCGCTCACCTTGCGTGTCAATGTCAACCAGGTCAGCCGCGATGAATATCTGGAAATTCTGGAAGAAGAAGGTTATGAGGCGCGTGCCTGCACTCTTTCCGAAGTTGGCATCGTTCTGGAACAGAATGTCCATATTCCGAATCTGCCAGGCTATGAAGCCGGTGGTTTCTCGGTTCAGGATGAACATGCCCAGCTATGTGCGACCTTAGTTCCTGACCTTGAAGGCAAAGTCGTGGTAGATGCCTGCGCCGCTCCAGGGGGTAAGACCGCGCACATTCTGGAAAAATATAGCCCGAAAAAGCTTTATGCGATTGATCAGGATGCCAAACGTTTAGTCCGTGTGGCAGAAAATCTGGAACGTTTACTATTAACTGAATATGCGGAAGTTGAAATTATCGCGGCTGATGCGATCACTTGGACAGCACCTGAGTCGGTGGATTGTATCGTGCTGGATGCACCATGTTCCGCAATTGGTGTGATCCGTCGTCATCCGGATATTCGCTTGCTACGTCACTCTACAGATATTCCGCAAACGGTACATCTGCAAAAGCAGATTCTGGAAAATATGTGGCAGCAACTGAAAGTTGGTGGTACGTTGCTGTACATCACCTGTTCAATTCTGAAAGCCGAAAATGAACAACAGATGGTCGAGTTCTTTGCTCAACATGCCGATGCCAAAGAAATCAAAATCGAAGCCGATTGGGGCATCGAACAGATTCATGGCCGTCAATTGTTACCGAAAGCGGATCAAGGCGACGGCTTCTTCTATTGCCGTATTGAAAAAACGGCATAAATCATGCGTTTAAAATGAAAGGCAGCCTAAGCTGCCTTTTTTATATCTCGTGATTTAGTGAATATGAGGTTTATTGAATAAACTTAAAAATCACCAGACTGCTGGCCAATGCAGCCATGCCACTGACCAGCCCATATACCGTTTCATGTCCTTTGGCATAGCGTTTTGCCGTCGGCAATAATTCATCCAGTGCCAGATAAACCATCACGCCGCCAATCACCCCAAAGATCAGACCATAGACGGTTTCACTCATATAAGGTGCCAGAATAAAATAACCGAGCGCTGCCCCCAATGGTTCGGCCAAACCCGAAACCAGACTGGCCCAGAGCGCATAATCTTTACGGCCCGTGGCCATATATACCGGCAAGGCAATCGCCACACCTTCTGGTACATTATGAATCGCAATTGCCACCGCCAGTGGCGCACCCAAAGCAGGGCTTTCCAGTGTGGCAAAAAACGTCGCCAGTCCTTCCGGCAGGTTATGTGCGCTAATCGCAAACAGGGTCAACATGCCGGTACGCAGTAATTGGGTTGAACTGACGCCCTTGGCAGAATGGGTTTCAATGGTGTCATGGGGATTCGGCACAAAGCGATCCAGCAATAACACCAGAACTACGCCCAGTAAAAAAGCAAAAGTGCCAAAGGCAAAACCGTTTTTTTCATCAAAATCCAGGCTAAAGGACGCGATCGATTTGTTCAGAATTTCGGTTAAAGAGACATAAATCATGGCACCGGCAGCAAAGGCCAGACCAAAGGCTAGCAAACGGAAATTAGGTTTTTTTAAGAATAATACCAGTCCCCCACCCACCACGGTGGCCAGCCCGGCAAATAAAGTCACGGCAAAGGCTGTATGGACTTGTCCATCTGAAACGGAAATCATGTCAAAGCATCAGCCATTAAAAAAGTCATTATCATCAAGGATGATAATGACTTCTATTTATGGTAACAGTAGGTTTATGTGAAGATTTTTAGTCTTCTGGTTCTTCCGGATTCTTTGCCAGATGAATCACAGCCAGTACCAGACCACCCCATAATAAAACGATAGAGATGATCATCATGATTAGTGCAGATGTATTCATAGTCGCTCTCCTAGCTGTGACGATCTTTAATCAGGCTGAATAGAATGGCACCCAGAATAAAGAATGCCATTACTCCTCCACCTACCATCCATAGGGTACTGGCAGCATAGCCACCATAACCTTCTGCCATGATCGATTTCAGGGTCAGGCCCAATGCCAGCAATAATGACAAAGGCGTGATCACCGTTAGCATGAAGTTCCAGCTCGCACCCAGTTTCACGCTGGCAAACTCATTCACATGGCCTTCCAGCTGTTTCATTAATGGACGACGGAACCACGACAACAGAATAATCGATAACAGACCGCCACCGACAATACCGATGTTATTGGCAAAGTAGTCGATGATATCGACAAAGGTAATGGCACTATGTGTCGAGAACATCAGGGTAGAAATCACTGCTGAACCACCAGCAATAATCGTCACTGACTTGTTCTTTGACCAGCCCAGTTTGTCCTGGAACGCAGCAATCGGAACTTGCAGGATACTGACCATCGAGGTAATACCGGCAACCGTCAATGAACCAAAGAACAGGAAACCGAACAGGTCACCACCTGCACCTAAACTGGAAATGATTTTCGGAAACGCAATAAAGGCCAGACCGATACCGCCAGATACTACATCTTCAACTTTCGCGCCTGAGCTGAACGCCATAAAACCAAGCGCGGCAAAGACACCAATACCCGCCAGAATTTCAAAAGACGAGTTGGCCAATGCCACCACAATCCCTGAACCGGTCAGGTTAGTTTTGCGTTTCAGGTAAGATGCATAGGTCAACATGATCCCGAAGCCCACTGACAGTGAGAAGAAGATATGACCAAAAGCGGCTAACCAGACTTTATAGTTGGCCATCGCTTCCCAGTTCGGCGTGAAGAAAGCATTTAAACCATCGACTGCACCAGGTAAACGTACTGCCTGAATCACTAGGATCGTGAATAAAATCACCAGCAATGGCATAAAGATTTTATTCGCCAGTTCTACCCCACGGCGTACTCCACCGTAAAGAATCAGCATGACTGCTGCCCAAACGACCACCAGACCAAAGAACAGCACAGGTACAAAACCGAGCGTCAGACCCTCACCATTTTGTAGGTAAGTATTGAAGAAGAAGCCTTGGGTATCTGTGCCCCACTGCTGTCCAAAGGAATAGAACATATAGCTGCCAGCCCAGGACAAGACGCTGGCATAGTAAATCCCGATCACCAGAGTGACCATGACCTGCCACCAACCCAAGGATTCGGCATTCATGAGTTTTTTATAGGCCATAGGCGGTGCTTTACGGAACTTGTGTCCGACCGCATAGTCTAAAAACAATAAAGGTAAACCTGCTGCGAAAATCGCAATCAGATAGGGGATCAGGAATGCCCCGCCACCATTTTCATAGGCAACATAAGGGAAACGCCAGATATTCCCCAAGCCAACGGCGGAACCAATCGCTGCAATAATGAATCCTGATCGTGCGGACCAATTCTCACGAGTTTCTGTCATAGAACACCTAAACTTTTAACCCCTTTAGATGCTGCTTGTTATGGTTATGGCGCAAGCAAAAAAAGAAGCATTTTCAATAATTTTGGGTGTTTGAATTAGAGGGCACCTTGTGGGCGTCGAATTCTAATGTACAAACAGGTCAGCAGGTCTTACATCTTGCTTAAAGTCTGATCGAAAAACTGACCTTGTAGATGATTTAACAATACTGACTTTTTTAAATTTTTTCTGTAAATTCTGCTTAAAATATTCGTTATTTATAATCTATTCGAATTAAGCGTTCAATAATTCTGCAAAATAAGGCAGATTAAACAAGTTATATATTGACAAACTTTTTGGAATATATTTTTCTTAAGTTTTACTACAGGGTCGCTGTTTCAAAAAATGTATTCCAAGACTCTGATCCAGCATCTGTTTTTAGATCATTATTTGAAGATGAAACGGCTCATACTAAGGCACATGACCAAGCCGTGATATGGGAAATCAAATTCTCTCATGGAATTTTGACCTCTTTAAAAACCGGTTTAAATATCACAAGCAGATTTAAAAACCAGCCACCTGTGATATCGAAGCGATGAATTGAATATTCTGAACCTAGGCTTTAATCACCAGCATGCGCTCTTCCTGCATATCGCGAATGGCGGACTGAATTCCTTCACGACCCAGACCTGAATCTTTGACCCCGCCATAGGGCATGTTATCGACCCGGAAAGACGGAATATCATTGATAATGACACCGCCGACATGCAGATGATCCCAGGCATACAGCATCTTGTTCAGATTCTGAGTATACACTCCAGCTTGCAAGCCAAAACGGCTGCGGTTGATACAGGCAATACCGGATTCGAAATCAGCATACGCTTCCAGAATTGCCACCGGGCCAAAGGCTTCATCACGGTAGATTTCCAGACTGTGGTCTACATTTTCCAGCAAGGTCGGTGCGAACATCACACCATTCAATTCGCCTCCAATCAGGATTTTCGCGTCTTTTTTCACGGCTTTATCCAGCCATTTTTTCAGGCGTTTGGCTTCATCTTCCTTGATCATCGGACCAACCAAGGTTGTGCTCAGATTCGGATCAGCGGCTTTAATCGTTTTCAGTTTCGCCAGCAGTTTGTCCTTCACTTCAGTATAAATCTGCTGATGCACCAAAATGCGTTGCACACTGATACACACCTGTCCGGCATGGTTATACGCCCCGCCAATTAGACGGTTAATCAAGACATCGTTAATTTCGGTATCTGGCTCAATCATGACAGCAGCATTGCCACCCAGCTCCAAGACCACTTTTTTGCGTCCGGCACGCGCTTTCATATCCCAGCCCACAGCATCGGAACCGGTAAAACTGAGTAATTTAAAACGCTCATCAGTGACCAGTAGATCGGCCAGCTCTCGCGGACAGGGCAATACCGAAAAGGCACCTTGCGGTAAATCGGTTTCCGCCAGAATTTCGGCAATTTTTAAGGCAGAAATCGGGGTTAGACTCGGCGGTTTCAGCACAAAGGGACAACCGGCTGCAATCGCAGGAGCAATTTTATGCGCGGTCAGGTTTAAAGGAAAATTAAACGGACTGATCAGAGACACTGCACCAATTGGCACCTGCTTCACAATACCCTGATAACCGGATGCTGCCGCAGTCACGGCCAAAGGCAGCATACGTCCCTGATCAACCTGGGTCACGGCATCTGCGGCAATCTGAAAGGTATTAATCAGACGCTCAACTTCAGCTTCGGCCGCTTTACGCGGTTTACCGCCCTCTGCAATCAGAATTTCGGTCAGTTCTTCATGAATCTCACGAAAACGGCGTACGCAATGCAGCAGAATTTTCTGTTTCTGGAACGGCTCTAAGGCAGCCATTTCGGCTTCTGCGTCTACGGCAGACTGAATCGCCTGTTCCAGTGTGTTGGCATCTGCCAAAGCGACACGGGCATACAGTTCGTGGTTATATTTATGTTTGACCTCTAGCCATTCACCCGTCTGAGCCACCTGACCGGCGACATATAATGCATACTCTTTCGCTTGTTGTGTGCTTCTCGCTACCATCTTATTGTCCTGCAAAATCTAAGGATATACATTTTTGAAATTCTCTATATCATGCACTTGCTACTCCATATTAAGAAGATGCTTTTAAGTAACCAGACACTTCTAATTTTAATAAAGCTTTAGGGAATAGAGCCATGCGCGCAAAAATACTCACCACCTTATTCTTCGGTTTTGGACTCAGTACGCTCAGTCATGCAGATGTGATTGGCGTGAAAGCGGATCTCAGCTACTGGGATTTTGACGGCTATAGCCAGGATAACAATTTCAAGCATGAGCTGGATCGACAAGGTACAGCACAACTATCTGTCGCTGTAGAACATCCGGTACCGTTATTGCCAAATGCCAAGATTAAATACGTCAATCTGGACAGCACCAGCGAACAGAGTTCTCCTGTCAATGCCTCAGATATCGAGCTGAACAATATTGACTATATTCTGTATTACGAATTGCTGGATACCATTGTGCATGCGGATATAGGTGCAGGTTTAACCAATCTGGATGGTACGGTGGAAAACCGGACTGCCGGCGCTTTCACGCAATACGATCTGGATGAATATAGCCCACTGCTCTATGCAACAGCCGGGGTTAAATTGCCATTTACCGGTATGAGTGCCAAAGCAGAAGCGGTTTACAGTCGCGGCAGCGATAGCCAAAAAACCGATGTACAGGCAGAATTGCAATATGATTTCATTGATAATCTGCTGGTCGATGTCGGTGCCAAAATCGGTTATCGCCTCATGCAGGTAGATTTTGAACAGGATCAACGTCCAGACTTACAGCTGGAATTTAAAGGTCCTTATATCGGCTTAGATATACATTTTTAATGCAATACAACCGGTTAAGTTTGCACAGCTTAATTTCTCTGCGCTGATGTAAGCCAAAGCGTACAGCAATAACCGCAATCTGCTGCTAGTGCGCCACCGGGATGTGTATTACTTTATAAACATAGAGAGCAGGATGCTCCAGAAGACCTAAAAACAAGAATAACATCGCAACACCAGGACGTGAGGTACGACAGGAGTTATACCTAAATCACGAGATACGAAAAAGCCCCGACAGGATGTCGGGGCTTTTTTTTCTGCCTATTATTTTATTTATCATTGCTTAACAGTTCCGAGCTAAAACTCCAACATTGTAAGAATCCCCTTGTTGTTAAGCTAAAAATCCTCGCATTTTTTAGGAACAGCAATCATGGTAAAAAAGGTCCTCTTTATTACATCTAATCAAGGCATTGAACATGATGAACTCACTGAGCCTTTAAATTTTCTAAAGTCCAAAGGTTTTGAAGTGATTCATGCTGCCGAAAAAAATGAAGATGTCGCGACGGTCAAAGGTGATACCAAAGCTGCCACCCAATATACGCCGGATACCAGTCTTGAACACGTCGATCTGAATGATTATGATCTTTTGGTGATTCCCGGCGGTACAGTCAATGCGGATACCTTGAGAATCAATCAGGATGCGCAAAAAATCATTCAGCATTTTGCCGACAATCACAAACCGATTGCCGCGATCTGTCATGGGCCATGGACTTTGATTGATGCACAGCGCATCAAAGACAAAAATCTGACTTCATATAAGAGCATCAAGCTGGATCTGGAAAATGCCGGTGGGAAATGGGTCGATGAACAGGTTCACCGCTGCAATACCGGTGACTGGGTACTGATTACTTCACGCAATCCGGACGATTTACCGGCTTTCAATGAAGCGATCTTAAAAGAGCTTGAAGGCGAAGTTGCCTAAGTTCCTACAATATAAAAAAGAACCTCAACACTGAGGTTCTTTTTTATATTCAGACACCACCGGCCAGACTTTTCAGATAAGCCACAACATCTTTATTGCCGGCCATTTCTGCCAGTTCTAAAGCAGTATTTGGGCTACGATGCGCAATATCCGCGCCCTTGCTGACCAGAAGTTTCACCACTTCCAGATGATCATTTTCAGCAGCGGCCTGTAAGGCACTATAGCCTTCTTCATCGGCGGAGTTGACATCCAGACCTTCCTGTAGCGCCTGCTCGACCTGTTCAACGTCGCCTAAAGATGCCCAGTACACCAGTTCAGGAAGATGTAGTTCATCATCATCTTCAGGGATTGGGGAGAATGAGTTGAGTTTCATAAAAAATATCACCTATAAATAATTGGATATTGATAAACAAAGGCGAATTAAATCAATTATTAATTTAAATTATTTGAATATCTAAGAAATTAAATTTTGGTTGATAACATATCTTCTACCTTTAGATGTTAATTTCACTGCGCCCAATACATTTTGGATAATCAATCCTTCCTCTTTCAATTCATCAAGGTAATGATCTAAAAGGACTCTAGATATACCTACTGAATTCATTAGATAAGCAAAAGGTATATATTCTTGAGGTGTTTTTTCTAAACCTAAAACAATCTTCTTCATAACTAATATATGAGGATCATTTGTTTTATTGGGTAAATTTTGTTTAGCATTCAAAAACGGATTAGTCGATACAGGAGGTTTTTCAAACAAAGGAGCACCATGTATTGTTCTAATCAACTCATCAAATGCAAACTCATAATTATCTTGTTTTGAGAAGTTTATAAATAACTTAGTTCTTAAAAACCTAGGAGTATTACAATCACTTTCTTGCTTAATAATAGGAATAACTTTATTCGAATCAATATGACTTAAAAGTTCAGAAGTGACTATCATTTTTTCATAACCAACTCCCCCCATACCATTATCAGCTTTAGCGACATAGTTATCTGTACAAATCATTAAAACTCTATCTGCTCGGGCTAAGTTAACTTCCATAAATTTCGGTAAATCATCTCCTGGCTTTAAGTCCCATTGGTCTAAAATTGCATCAATACCGTTTGCTCTTAGTCTAGTTGCAAGCTCAAGAACCCATTGCTTATGTTCTAGTGAATCATGAGAATATGAAATAAATACTTGTGGAATTTTTGACATTTTAATTTTCAAGTTACTATAAATAAAAAAGATATTAACTAGGGTGTGTTGACACTTTTAGCTTAAAAAAATAGCGAAGTAGTAAAATCAAATCGCCAAACACAATTTTACTATTCGCTATGCCTCGTACCATGCTGACAGATCAACACTGGCAAAAGTTGAAAATTATTCTGCGTAATTTATCCATTCACCACAACTCAAATTTACGCAATTTTATTGAAGCTATTCTCTATAGAATTAGAACAGGCTGTCCGTGGCGAGATATTCCTTCCTGTTTTGGTCATTCAAACTCTATTTTCAAACGTTTTAATCGTTGGTCAAGCAGCGGTAAGTTACTTAGATTATTCAAATTACTAGCCTCATGCCCCGATATGGAGTGGATTTTTATTGATGGCTCTCATGTACGTGCTCATCAACATTCTGCCGGTATAGCGAATCAATCTATTTCTAAAAGTGTAGGAGGAAACTCCTCAAAAATACATTTGATTGTTGATGCACATGGCAATCCTATTGATTTCGTGATTACCGATGGAACCACACATGATGTTAAAGTTGCACCTGATTTAATATCAACATTAGATTTAAAAGAGACAAAAGTGGTATGTGCAGATAAAGGCTATGATTCAGAACCACTGCGTGAACAGATCAGGAAAACAGGGACTAAAGCGAATATACCAAAGAAAACAAATAGCCAATCGAACAATGACCATATGGACTGGTATTTATATAAAATCAGGCATTTAGTTGAAAATATGTTTTGTAGATTAAAGCAATTTAGAGGAATAGCTACTCGATATGACAAGCTCAAAAGAAATTATCAAAGTTCTGTTGCTTTAGCCTGTATATTTTTATGGCTACCTTTATAGGGTTAATTATGAACAGTAAGTGTCAACAGACCCTAGTTACATAAGTAAAAAAAAGCCCCCTTTTCGGAGGCTTCTTATTTCATACTTAGCTTTAAGCTTTAGACACGGCTGGCTCAATTGAACCAATCTTTTCAGACTCATTGTCATGCATGATCAGTGCAACCGCAATTGCAGTAATCAGAACCGGTAAACCGACTGCCATAAAGTTAAAGTAAGCAGGCAGGTTCATCCCCAGTAAGCCGCCAATCAAGATCGGCCCTACAATCGCACCCATACGACCAATCGCAGAAGACCAGCCAATACCTGTCGAACGTACCGCAAGTGGGTAGAACTGCGCAACATAGCTATATAGCAACATTTGTGAACCAATTGACGCTGCACCGGCCAGGAACACCAGGATGTAAAGTAAGAATTGGTTAGACGCAAAGCCCATTGAGCTCATCACAATCGCACCCATCATACCGAGGAACATCAGTACCGGTTTCAGGTGAAAACGATCCGCAAGAATACCACCACCCACAATACCCACGACCGCACCAACGTTCATCACCATCATGAACATCAAGCTGTTGTCCATCGAGTAGCCTGCTGCCATCATCAACTTCGGTAACCAGCTACTCAGTGCATACATGGTTAACAGACAAGTGAAGAATGCGACCCAGAACAGTAAAGTATTGACCGCACGACCACGACGGAACAGGCTTACCACGTTGGCTGCTTCAGGCACATTTTCCTGTGGCAAAGTGAAAGTTGTATTCTCGGTAACAGTCAGATTTGGCGCCAATCGACGTACAATGCGACGAGCTTCTGGCTGCTTGTTCTGTTTCACAATAAATGCGAGCGATTCAGGCAGGAATTTCCAGATTACAGGCAATAAAAACAGTGGAATACCGGCGATAAAGAACATGATTTCCCAACCAAAACTTGGGGTAAACCATGAGCCCAATAATGCAGCCATTACGCCACCGACTGCATAACCACTAAACATGGTGGTCACCAAGGTACTACGCATTTTTTGTGGGGCATATTCCGAAGTCAATGCCACCAGGTTTGGCATCACGCCACCAATACCAAGACCGGCAAGGAAACGTAAAATACCGAATTCGGTTGGGTTTGAAGCAAAGCCGCCGGCAAAAGTTAAACCACTAAATAATACAATACAGATCATGATCACTTTCTTACGACCGATCTTGTCCGCGAGGGAACCAAAGATCATCGCACCAAACATCATGCCGGCCAGTGCGGTACTTGCAAGCATTCCCGCCTGCACTGCACTTAAGCCCCAGTCTTGCATCAATAACGGTAAAACTACACCATTGATTGCGAGATCGTAGCCATCAAATAAGATAATGAGTAAACACCAAGCAACTACATTGAAGTGGAAAGGCGTGAATTTCGCATTATCGACTACAGAATTTACATCTATTTTTTCCGTTGTCATCGTTCTCATCTCCCATGAGTACTTGTCCATAACATCTTGTTGAAGACTGAAGTCAATCTTCAATGTCAGGCAATATACGCAAGCGGGATTTAAGGCACAATAAGACTAATTGATATTCTGCTATGCTCTTGGAAATGTCATTTATTTGCGTGATATGTCACACTATTATTAATATAAACTTTTGAATAATTGATGTTTATTTTTTAATTCGCCTAATATTTAAGTTCTTTTAATCCACTTATTCTTTTGACCAAGTGAATATTGATTTAATTTCATACTAAAGATATGAAAAAGCCCCTTTAAGAAAGGAGCTTTTTAACTGAATGGGTCAATGACGAGAGTTTAAATTTTGGCTGTTTTTAATTTTTTCACCATAACGCGACCAGGTTGTGGCTTACGAATCATTGAAATAGCGATGATGCCAATAATACCTGGCATTGCCACCGCGATAAAGTTCCATTTATGTGGTAACTCCATACCAAGCAGCATACCAATCACGATTGGGCCAACAATTGCACCTGTACGCCCTACAGCAGAAGCCCAACCAATACCAGTAGAACGTACTGCAACAGGATAGTATTGAGCAACATAGCTATATAACAAGATACTGGTACCAATAGATGAGGCACCTGCTAAACTGACAAGTAAATAAATAACAGGGGTTGGAGAATTAAAGCCCAAACCAACCAAAGACAGTACACCGACAGTTAACATACTCATAAGAACAGGTTTAAAGTCAAAACGGTCTGCTAAAATACCGCCGCTAATGGTTCCGATCACGGCACCAATATTCAGTGCTAATAAGAACATTAAACTGCTGCCTAAAGAATATCCCGCTGCCATCATCAGTTTTGGTAGCCAGCTTCCAAGTGCATAAAGCATGAGTAAGCACATAAAGAAAGCAATCCAAAATAAGAATGTTCCTGTGGCACGATTTTCTGTAAATAAAGCTTTTACTGATGCACTTTGGGTCTGATCAGCGCTAGCTAGAACCAGTTCAGTATCTGCTTGTATATCTGCAGTTGGCTCGACTTGCTTTATAAAACGACGTGCTTCATTCACTTTTTGTTCTTTAACGAGGAAAGTTAAAGACTCAGGTAAGAACTTCCAAAAAAATGGAACAAAAAGTAATGGAATACCTGCAATGAAGAACATAATTTCCCAACCAAAACTTGGTGTAAACCATGTACCGCATAATGCAGCCATAATACCGCCCACGGCATAACCACTAAACATGGTGGTTACCAGTGTGCTTTTTAAACGTTTAGGTGCATATTCAGACGTTAGAGCGACTAAGTTTGGTAATACACCACCAATCCCTAAACCAGCAATAAAACGTAAAATACCAAATTCTGTTGGATTAGTGGTAAATCCACCTAAAAATGTAAAAGCACTAAATAAAGAAACACAAATCAAGATAACTTTTTTACGACCAATTTTGTCTGCAAGCATCCCAAACAGCATGGCTCCAAACATCATGCCAGCGAGTGCTGTACTTGCAAGCATGCCTGCTTGAACAGCACTCATGCCCCACTCTTGCATAAGTAGAGGCAGAACGACACCGTTAATTGCTAAATCATATCCGTCAAATAGGACAATAAACAAACACCATAATACAATGCTTAAGTGAAATTTAGTGAATTTTGCCTGATCAATCACATCATTCACACTTACCGTGTTTGCTACTCGCTTCATGTTTTCTGCCATTTTTACTCACCTCCTGTGAGTTTTTTTCGTTGTTTTCAGCACGACACATGACCCTAACTCTTATTTATTATTTTTAATGATTCTTATCGCCATGTCTTCGCAACAACTTAGTTCAACACAGCTACTTTTCATGCAATATCCGACTAAAGTCTTACTTATTCCTTAAAAATCTAAACCCATGAGTCTAGTTTTTAATCAATATTCAACAATTCCAAGAGCTATTTGACTAAAATCCCACGCATAAAAAAAACACCCCCGGCCTTATGGTCGGGGGTGTTTAGGAATAATGAGCTGGCGATGACTTACTCTCACATGGGTAACCCCACACTACCATCAGCGCTAAGAGGTTTCACTTCTGAGTTCGGGAAGGGATCAGGTGGTTCACTCTTGCTATGGTCGCCAGCACAACTGGTATGATTACTTACTGAGGTCTTATGGTTGCCTTAGCTTTCTTCAAATCTTGCACTCTGTTCAAAGCAGTGCTTTGAACATCGTTCATTAACAGAATATCTGAGTTGCAGTAGTTTGTTCGTTTAGCGTAACTAAATCAAGTCACTTTGCTTAATATCGAATCAATCGAGCTTCGTACAACAACTGTTTGGGTGTTGTATAGTCAAGCCTCACGAGCAATTAGTATTGGTCAGCTTCACATATCACTATGCTTCCACATCCAACCTATCAACGTCGTAGTCTTCAACGGCTCTTTAGGAGACATAAAGTCTCGGGGAAATCTTATCTTGAGGTAGGCTTCCCGCTTAGATGCTTTCAGCGGTTATCCCTTCCGAACATAGCTACCCGGCGATGCCACTGGCGTGACAACCGGTACACCAGAGGTTCGTCCACTCTGGTCCTCTCGTACTAGGAGCAGATCCTCTCAAATTTCCAACGCCCACGGTAGATAGGGACCGAACTGTCTCACGACGTTCTAAACCCAGCTCGCGTACCTCTTTAAATGGCGAACAGCCATACCCTTGGGACCTGCTTCAGCCCCAGGATGAGATGAGCCGACATCGAGGTGCCAAACACCGCCGTCGATATGAACTCTTGGGCGGTATCAGCCTGTTATCCCCAGAGTACCTTTTATCCGTTGAGCGATGGCCCTTCCATACAGAACCACCGGATCACTAAGACCTACTTTCGTACCTGCTCGACTTGTGGGTCTCGCAGTTAAGCGCGCTTTTGCCTTTATACTCTACGCGTGATTTCCGACCACGCTGAGCGCACCTTCGTACTCCTCCGTTACTCTTTAGGAGGAGACCGCCCCAGTCAAACTACCCACCAGACATGGTCCTCGTCCCGGATAACGGGACAGAGTTAGAACCTCAATATTACCAGGGTGGTATTTCAAGGACGGCTCCATCGCAACTAGCGTCGCGACTTCAAAGCCTCCCACCTATCCTACACAAGTAAGATCAAAGTTCAATGTCAAGCTGCAGTAAAGGTTCACGGGGTCTTTCCGTCTAGCCGCGGGTACACCGCATCTTCACGGCGAATTCGATTTCACTGAGTCTCTGCTGGAGACAGCGCCCCCATCATTATGCCATTCGTGCAGGTCGGAACTTACCCGACAAGGAATTTCGCTACCTTAGGACCGTTATAGTTACGGCCGCCGTTTACTGGGGCTTCGATCAAGAGCTTCGCTTACGCTAACCCCATCAATTAACCTTCCAGCACCGGGCAGGCATCACACCCTATACGTCCACTTTCGTGTTTGCAGAGTGCTATGTTTTTAATAAACAGTTGCAGGGGCCTGGTTTCTGAGGCTGTCGGCCGCTCAAGGAGCAAGTCCTATCACAGACAACAGCGTACCTTCTCCCGAAGTTACGGTACCATTTTGCCTAGTTCCTTCAGCAGAGTTCTCTCAAGCGCTTTGGTCTACTCGACCTGACCACCTGTGTCGGTTTCGGGTACGATTCCTGTGTAACTGAAGCTTAGAGACTTTTCCTGGAAGCATGGTATCAGCCACTTCACTGTACAAGTACAGCTTGCTATCAGTTCTCAGCATAGAGTACCCCGGATTTGCCTAAGATACATGCCTACAACCTTCCACCTGGACAACCAACGCCAGGCTGACTTAACCTTCTCCGTCCTCTCATCGCATTACACAGAAGTATTGGAATATTAACCAATTTCCCATCGACTACGCCTCTCGGCCTCGCCTTAGGGGTCGACTCACCCAGCCCCGATTAACGTTGGACTGGAACCCTTGGTCTTTCAGCGTGCGAGTTTTTCACTCGCATTGTCGTTACTCACGTCAGCATTCGCACTTCTGATACCTCCAGCAGACTTCTCAATCCACCTTCATCGGCTTACAGAACGCTCCCCTACCACGCATAATAAATTATGCATCCGCAGCTTCGGCATATAGTTTTAGCCCCGTTACATCTTCCGCGCAGGCCGACTCGACTAGTGAGCTATTACGCTTTCTTTAAAGGGTGGCTGCTTCTAAGCCAACCTCCTAGCTGTCTATGCCTTCCCACATCGTTTCCCACTTAACTATAATTTTGGGGCCTTAGCTGGCGGTCTGGATTGTTTTCCTCTTGACTACGGACGTTAGCACCCGCAGTCTGTCTCCCGGATAGTACTCATTGGTATTCGGAGTTTGCATCGGTTTGGTAAGTCGGGATGACCCCCTAGCCGAAACAGTGCTCTACCCCCAATGGTATTCGTCCGAGGCGCTACCTAAATAGCTTTCGGGGAGAACCAGCTATCACCAAGTTTGATTAGCCTTTCACCCCTATCCACAAGTCATCCCCTGGCTTTTCAACGACAGTGGGTTCGGTCCTCCAGTTAGTGTTACCCAACCTTCAACCTGCTCATGGATAGATCACCTGGTTTCGGGTCTATACCCAGCAACTAAACGCCCTATTAAGACTCGGTTTCCCTACGGCTCCCCTATTCGGTTAACCTCGCTACTGAATATAAGTCGCTGACCCATTATACAAAAGGTACGCAGTCACCGAACAAGTCGGCTCCCACTGCTTGTATGCATGCGGTTTCAGGATCTATTTCACTCCCCTCACAGGGGTTCTTTTCGCCTTTCCCTCACGGTACTGGTTCACTATCGGTCAGTCAGGAGTATTTAGCCTTGGAGGATGGTCCCCCCATATTCAGACAAGGTTTCACGTGCCTCGCCCTACTCGACATCATCATATAAGCCCTTTCGTGTACAGGACTATCACCGTCTACGGTCGCACTTCCCAGAGCGTTCCACTAGAACTTATATGACTTAATGGGCTCTTCCCCTTTCGCTCGCCGCTACTGAGGGAATCTCAATTGATTTCTTTTCCTAAGGGTACTGAGATGTTTCACTTCCCCTCGTTCGCCTTGCAACACTATGTATTCATGTTGCAATACCTACCTTATGGTAAGTGGGTTTCCCCATTCAGACATCTCCGGATCACAGGATATTTGCCGCCTCCCCGGAGCTTTTCGCAGGCTATCACGTCTTTCTTCGCCTCTGACTGCCAAGGCATCCACCACATGCACTTAATTACTTGACTATACAACCCCAAACAGTCGTTTATCCTTACAAGTAGGATAAGCAACAGAGCTTGTCTTGCGACTTACTCATACAGTTGGCGTTTGTGCACTTAAGCACCGTACAGCTTCAATTAGATTCATATACCAAAACGCTTGATTCAGTTAATTTCGCTAGAACTCATTTCTTGTAGTTGCCTACTTGAAACGAGTTTGAACAAATTATTTCAACTCAAATATATTCTGTTAATGATTTTTCCAGCCTTCGTCAGGTCAGGAAACTGTGATAAATCACAGAGATTATCAAGTGCGCGTATCATAACGCTTGTACTTGTTAATCTCTAGGATCTCATCACTTGATCGCTTAAGGACTAAACTAACAATCAACTGATTGTCTATTTATTAGCTTTTGTCTTTATACATTCCGTAGGAATGTATGGTGGAGACTAGGAGAGTCGAACTCCTGACCTCCTGCGTGCAAAGCAGGCGCTCTACCAACTAAGCTAAGTCCCCAGCTTATCAATAAGTCAATGTATCGTTCCGTTCTGTTTGCTTCAGCACTTTCATGCTTTGTTAGTCAGATTTGGTGGGTCTGACAAGACTTGAACTTGTGACCCCACGCTTATCAAGCGTGTGCTCTAACCAACTGAGCTACAGACCCTCAGATACATCGTATGAAGAACAACTTGTTGTGGATTCTTACCAATCGTCAATCTTTCGTTAAGGAGGTGATCCAGCCGCAGGTTCCCCTACGGCTACCTTGTTACGACTTCACCCCAGTCATCTGCCACACCGTGGTAAGCGTCCCCCCTAAGGTTAGACTACCTACTTCTGGTGCAACAAACTCCCATGGTGTGACGGGCGGTGTGTACAAGGCCCGGGAACGTATTCACCGCGGCATTCTGATCCGCGATTACTAGCGATTCCGACTTCATGGAGTCGAGTTGCAGACTCCAATCCGGACTACGATCGGCTTTTTGAGATTAGCATCCTCTCGCGAGGTAGCAACCCTTTGTACCGACCATTGTAGCACGTGTGTAGCCCTGGTCGTAAGGGCCATGATGACTTGACGTCGTCCCCGCCTTCCTCCAGTTTGTCACTGGCAGTATCCTTAAAGTTCCCGGCTTAACCCGCTGGCAAATAAGGAAAAGGGTTGCGCTCGTTGCGGGACTTAACCCAACATCTCACGACACGAGCTGACGACAGCCATGCAGCACCTGTATGTAAGTTCCCGAAGGCACCAATCCATCTCTGGAAAGTTCTTACTATGTCAAGACCAGGTAAGGTTCTTCGCGTTGCATCGAATTAAACCACATGCTCCACCGCTTGTGCGGGCCCCCGTCAATTCATTTGAGTTTTAGTCTTGCGACCGTACTCCCCAGGCGGTCTACTTATCGCGTTAGCTGCGCCACTAAAGCCTCAAAGGCCCCAACGGCTAGTAGACATCGTTTACGGCATGGACTACCAGGGTATCTAATCCTGTTTGCTCCCCATGCTTTCGCACCTCAGTGTCAGTATTAGGCCAGATGGCTGCCTTCGCCATCGGTATTCCTCCAGATCTCTACGCATTTCACCGCTACACCTGGAATTCTACCATCCTCTCCCATACTCTAGCCAACCAGTATCGAATGCAATTCCCAAGTTAAGCTCGGGGATTTCACATTTGACTTAATTGGCCACCTACGCGCGCTTTACGCCCAGTAAATCCGATTAACGCTTGCACCCTCTGTATTACCGCGGCTGCTGGCACAGAGTTAGCCGGTGCTTATTCTGCGAGTAACGTCCACTATCCAAGAGTATTAATCTCGGTAGCCTCCTCCTCGCTTAAAGTGCTTTACAACCAAAAGGCCTTCTTCACACACGCGGCATGGCTGGATCAGGGTTCCCCCCATTGTCCAATATTCCCCACTGCTGCCTCCCGTAGGAGTCTGGGCCGTGTCTCAGTCCCAGTGTGGCGGATCATCCTCTCAGACCCGCTACAGATCGTCGCCTTGGTAGGCCTTTACCCCACCAACTAGCTAATCCGACTTAGGCTCATCTATTAGCGCAAGGCCCGAAGGTCCCCTGCTTTCTCCCGTAGGACGTATGCGGTATTAGCATCCCTTTCGAGATGTTGTCCCCCACTAATAGGCAGATTCCTAAGCATTACTCACCCGTCCGCCGCTAGGTAAAGTAGCAAGCTACTCTTCCCCGCTCGACTTGCATGTGTTAAGCCTGCCGCCAGCGTTCAATCTGAGCCATGATCAAACTCTTCAGTTTAATACTATGTAGTGCCTTAAAGGGCACCAATCTTGGCTCATCAATTTTCTGACAAATATTTCTCAAATAAACTTCGAGTAATTTCTACCATCAATCAATGAAAATAATTTCGATCGATCAACCAGTAAAAATCCACACAAGTTGTTCTTCATAATCTCTTAATGATCTTTCTAACACCTCGTCAGTGCCAGAAGCTGGACTTCGATATACTTAACAACTCAGCAATCTGCTTCGTTCGTTTCCATCTATCTCGTCGGTATATGCTCATTATAGGGCAATTTCTTACACGTGCAAGCGCTTTTAACGCACAGGAATCACGAGTGTTTTATTTTTATGCACCAAATTGGTTCAATTCCATACAATTCATTACATAAGTACATATTTTTAAAACAGAAATATAAATTAAATATTTCTGCTTTATTCTATGCCTAATTTTTTACGACTGGTGCTTTAATCGTCACACTGGTGATTTTTACAGGGTTCACCGGCACATTTTGATGCATTCCATAGTTTCGGGTCGGTACTTTGGCAATCTGATCGACGATATCCATGCCTTTAGTGACCTTACCAAATACCGCATAGCCGGCATTTCTAGCAGAACGATCCAGGAAATCATTATCGACCAGGTTTACAAAGAATTGTGCTCGGGCAGAATCCGGCTGATTGGTACGGGCCATGGCTAAAGTACCGCGTTTATTTTGCAGACCATTCGATGATTCATTTTTAATGGGTGCTTTAGTATTGGCTTTTTCTTGCATGTTCACATCAAAGCCACCACCCTGCACCATAAAGCCTGGAATGACGCGGTGAAAAATCGTGTCCTTATAGAAGTTGCTCTTTACATAGCTTTCGAAGTTCTTTGCCGAGATTGGGGCTTTGTCATTGAAGAGTTCAATTTCAATATTTCCAGATGAAGTCTTCATCTCAATAATCGTATTTGCAGCAAAGCTTGGCAGACTGACCGTAGCAAGTGCGATCACACATAATGATTTCTTTAACATTTATTAACTCATCTACTTAGAAGTAATGGTTGTGAATGACTATATATTAATCTTTTATAACTCATAATGCAGTGACCTGCCGACTAAAGACAAGAGAATAAGAATGAAGCATGCATTATCACAGGAGCAAAATATCCACCAGTTTCCACCTTGGCGTTTGCAGGGTGAGGGTTTTATTCTGAATTATTGGCTGACCCCAAGCTTTATTGAGCAAGCAAAACAGTTCCGTATTGCGCCTTCTCCGCTGGGTCGTATGGTCCAAGTCTTATTGGTGCGTTATCACGCTTCGCCGATTGGCCCTTATGATGAGTTACTGATTCTGGATCATCCTTTAATTAGTAAACGACGCCTCAGCTCAATTCCTAAAATTTATGTGTCTACCCATGAGTCTGTGGTACACGGTCAGCATTTATGGGGCATTCCCAAAGAACATGCGCAGTTTGAATGGCAGGAAAAGGATCAGGAAGTACTGTGTCAAATTCAGCATCAGAACCAGCATATGACGATTCGGCTGAAGAAAACCAAATCCGCACGCCAGTTCTATATTAATAGTCATCATATTCCAGCATCTATGCTGAAGATTCAGCAAGCCTGGAAAGGTCAGCGTTTTCAGTTTAGTCCACAGTTCCGCGGTCACCTCTCCAAACTCTCGCAAGTAGAATGGCAAGATGCCGAGAATATATTTCCAGATTTTTCCAAAGCCAAATTGCTGCAAAGCTTTTATGTCCCCAAATTCAATCTGATCTTTCCTGAAGCGCAGATCAGCAGCAAAGTATAAGAACTGATAAAAACCTATCTACAAAAAAGGTGTTTCATGAGAAACACCTTTTTACATTCATGCCTTGGATTTAACTATTTTTGTCCCAAAATTTGCGGAAATTTTTGCTGATCTCAATCACATATTTTTTGGCACGGCGGGAGATCGGCGTCAGGTTGATAAAACCATGTGCCTGGTCGGTATATTCATGATAATGAACACTCACACCATTCTGACGTAGTTTATGCGCATAGATTGAACCTTCATCATGCAAGACATCATGACGTGCGGTAATCACATAGCTCGGCGGCAAGTTTTGCAATTCACCATAGGTCGGTGAAATCAGTGGATCATCCAGTTCAATCTGATGGGTTTGGGCATACATGAAGGTCACCAGATCAATATCCTGTTCCGAAAGTACCAGTCCATCTTTATAGGCATAAAAAGAAGGATGGCGACTTTTAAAGTCGACCGCCGGATAAAGCAAAAGCTGTGCTCGTGCGGCATAAGATTTACCTGCACTGCGCTGTGCCACCACAGTAGCCAGATTTCCTCCGGCACTGTCCCCTGCCACGGCAATCCGGTTTTTATAAACTTTTAGTTGTTTGCTATGCTGGTGCGCCCAGGCCAAAGCATCTTCACAGACTTGTACCATCTGCAAGGGGCTAAATTCTGGCGTCAGCGGATAAGCCACGCTTAGCACCTGTACTTTGGCATGCACTGCCAGCAAGCGACAGAATTCATCATGGCTGTCCAGACCACCCACCATAAATGCACCGCCATGATAAAAAATCACCATCGGCAACTTCTTTTGTGGAGCTGGATGATAATGCCGGGCAAAGATGCTGCCACTCTGTAGAGGAAGGCGGAGCTCTTCGACAAATTTGACCGCGGTCGGTCTAGCCCGGATGGCTTTCATGCGTGCATCAAACAATGTGCGCGAATGTGTCAGATCCTCACTGATAAAACTGCTATGCCCCTGTTTTATCTGGATGGCCATCAGGCATTTAACCAATGGATCTAAATCAGGATAGACATGAGGATAATCCAGAGCCTTAACCAATGCTTCCTGTGCAATGCCAGGTAAGCGGTCCAGCATACGCGCTGCCGTCCCTTGTCCTTTTTCCATCACACTTTTCAGAACCGGAGGATTCACAGTCATTATTTTTAGTCCTTATTCTCTTAATTCTTCATAGTTTCTACACGATTAGCGTTTTAGTGACCATATTCTTATATAAGTCTTAATATCAATGTACATATAGCTTCTGCCCGATACGTTACCCTCATTTATAAAAGATGTCATTGACCGTTTAAAGGTTATTTTTGACGTACTTTTGCGAGCTTAAGTATATTTTTTATTACAAATCGGGAGGATGCCTATGGCTAGCAAAATTATAGCTCTGTCTTTGGCGACTGCATTTTTAGCTGTAGGCTGCGTCGCATTTCCTGAAGATGGTGGCTATTATGATGGCCGCTATGATCAGCGTTATGACCGTCGCTATGAACTGGACCGGCGTTATGAACAAGATCGTCGCTATGAGCGGCAACGTTGGGAATATGAACAGCAACGCAAACGCATTGAACTGGATCGACGTAAACAGGAATTACAACATCGCAATTGGGAGCAGGATCGTAAAAGACAGTTAGAGCTGGATCGACGTAAAAGCCAACTGGAACGACAGCGCCATGAACAGCAACGTAAAAATATCATGACGCAACGGCAAAAACAGGCAGAGGCAGAACGTAAACGTCGTCAGGATCTGGAGCGTAAACGTGTAACAGATCAACGCAGTAAAAAAGCCCAGCAAAATCGTTCTAATCAACGCTGGAATGACAACCGACGTCATCAGGAACAACGTTCACGGGATCGTCGTGACTAAGACTTGAATCATCCTCTCTATTAAAAGCCCAGACTGGGCTTTTTTAATGAAAAAGGTAGCTACCAGATAGACAAAGGCCCTAAAGAAAATTTCTTTAGGGCCTTTGTAGAGGGTTATGTTAAACGAACTTCCACTTCGCTTATGCTTCTCAGCAATTCAACCAGAACATCCTGTTCTCTACACAAATTATCCTATCGAATCAACTTGCTCTCATGAAGCGGACATTCACTATCCAAGCTGTAAGTTTTATCTTACAAACCGCTAAAATAGAGACGACTGATTCCAACAAATTCAAAAAAGGTAAATTCTGGACAAAAAAAAGGCTTATCTAGAGAACAGGATAAGCCACGAAAACACATTTCAAAATAAGAAGAAACTACAGCGATAGAATCTGGAATAAATATTAATCAAAAGTTCATCTATTGTGAAAGACTTTATTGCTTAGATATTAATCGTTTTTATGTCTAATAAATAAACAGGCAAAAAAAAGCTGAGTTTTGGGGATACTCAGCTTGAAAAAAGCAACTTTAAAATAGGGCAACAGCAACCCGGTTCGGCTCTCTCCTCTGAACAAGGTCGCTGTTAATAGAAGTATGATGCAATTTTTTTACCCATACTTAAAACGGATTAAAATTATTAATTCGATTCAAAAATACGATTACTCATTTTTTACATTGATTTTCAAATAATTAATTTTTGGATTTAGCCGAAAATTAAATCTATTCAGTTAAAAATTCGGATTCATCGCTGCTGATGTCCGTGTATTTTATTCTCATCCTATCCTGCTGTTGTGTTCTGAATAGCTTGTTCTGCTATCCGCTGGATTCAGTATTTTGTATAAATCTTAAATTTAATCTGGGTCGACGCTTGAATTTTTACACCCTGCCCCGATTTCTTTAGGTAATCAAGAACTTCACAACCATGGCAGTTCAGCATAAACGCAGTGAACACTGAGGCCTAAGGACTGTACATGTTTAAGAACCCATTTAAACGGAGTAAATCAATGGCGACTGAGCAAAACGAGCAAGCTCAACAACTTGAGCAAGAGCAAGCGGAACAAGATACAGCGCAAACTCAAGCTGAAACCGAGCAGGCTGAAGTTTCCGTTGAGTCTTTACAAGAGCAGATTGCGCAGCTTGAAGGTGATTTAAAGTTAGAAAAAGCCCGTACCGCCAATGCAGTTTATGAAGCACAAAAGAGTGTTGAACGTATTCAGCGTGAATCTGAAAAGCATAAAGATACGGTTCTGGAAAAATTCTCTAAAGAGCTTCTAGAAACAGTCGACAATCTAGAGCGTGCCATTGTGGCTGCAGGTGAAGAGCAAACACCATTGCGTGAAGGTGTTGAACTGACCCTTAAATCTTTATTGCATACCTTGGAGAAATTTGGGGTTGTGGCAGTGGATACCAACAACGGTTTCAATGCTGACCTGCATCAGGCAGTCGGGATTGATCCAAATGCCAAAGCAAATGAAATTGGGACTGTTTTGCAAAAAGGCTACACGCTTAACAGTCGCTTATTGCGTCCTGCCATGGTGATGGTCGGCGCTTAAGCCAAATAAATTCGGGAGTTTGTGAAATTTTTCAAAAATTTTACTTGAAAAAAATCGAACGGCTCTCATATCGGATAACAAGTGTAAATCACAAAAAAATTTTAGAGGAAACATCCAAATGGCTAAAATCATTGGTATTGACTTAGGTACTACAAACTCATGTGTTGCAGTACTTGAAGGCGACAAAGTTAAAGTAATCGAAAACGCTGAAGGCGCGCGTACCACTCCATCTATTATTGCCTATAAAGATGGCGAAATTCTGGTAGGTCAATCTGCAAAGCGTCAAGCAGTAACGAATCCGAAAAATACATTGTTCGCGATCAAACGTTTGATCGGTCGTCGTTATGAAGACCAAGCGGTACAAAAAGATATCGGTTTAGTTCCTTACAAAATCATCAAAGCAGACAACGGTGATGCTTGGGTTGATGTCAACGACAAAAAATTGGCGCCACAACAGGTTTCTGCTGAAATCTTGAAAAAGATGAAGAAAACTGCTGAAGATTACCTGGGCGAAACAGTCACTGAAGCGGTGATTACTGTTCCTGCTTACTTCAACGATGCACAACGTCAAGCAACTAAAGATGCAGGTAAAATTGCAGGTTTAGAAGTTAAACGTATCATCAACGAGCCAACTGCTGCGGCACTTGCGTTCGGTATGGACAAGAAAGAAGGCGACCGTAAAATCGCGGTTTATGACTTGGGTGGTGGTACTTTCGACGTTTCAATCATTGAAATTGCGGACCTTGATGGCGACCAGCAAATTGAAGTATTGTCGACTAACGGTGATACATTCCTAGGTGGTGAAGACTTCGATAACGCGTTAATCGAGTTCCTGGTTGAAGAGTTCAAGAAAGAACAAAACTTTAACCTGAAACAAGATCCACTGGCGTTACAGCGTTTAAAAGAAGCTGCGGAGAAAGCGAAAATCGAGCTTTCTTCTTCAAATGCAACTGAAATCAACCTTCCATACATCACTGCTGATGCGACTGGTCCTAAACACTTAGTGATCAACGTAACACGTGCAAAATTAGAAGGTCTGGTTGCTGACCTGGTTGCGCGTACCATTGAGCCTTGCCGTATTGCGCTTAAAGATGCTGGTCTTTCGACTTCTGACATCTCTGACGTGATCCTAGTGGGTGGTCAATCACGTATGCCAATGGTTCAACAGAAGGTTCAAGAGTTCTTCGGTAAAGAGCCACGTAAAGACGTAAACCCTGACGAAGCAGTCGCCATGGGTGCTGCGATTCAAGGTGCGGTACTTTCAGGTGACAAAACTGACGTACTTCTACTTGACGTAACTCCGTTGACACTTGGTATTGAAACCATGGGCGGCGTGTTGACTGCAATCATCGAGAAAAACACCACGATTCCTGCGAAGAAATCTCAAGTGTTCTCAACTGCTGCGGACAACCAGCCTGCTGTAGACATTTCAGTTTACCAAGGTGAACGTAAAATGGCGCAGCAAAACAAACTGTTGGGTAACTTCCAGTTAGGTGACATTCCACCTGCTCCACGTGGGGTGCCACAAATTGAAGTATCTTTTGACATCAACGCTGATGGTATCTTGAAAGTATCTGCGAAAGACAAGAGCACTGGTAAAGAGCAATCGATCCAGATTAAAGCAAACTCAGGTTTGTCTGATGCTGAAATCGAAGCAATGATCAAAGATGCTGAAGCGAATGCTGAAGAAGACCGTAAGTTTGAAGAGCTTGCAAAAGCTCGTAACGAAGCGGATGCTTTAGTTGCTTCTTCACAAAAAGCAGTGAAAGATCTTGGCGAGCAAGTGACTGCAGACGAAAAAACTGCAATCGAAACTGCGGTTTCTGAGCTTGAAGCTGCAACTAAAGAAAATGACGTTGAAGACATCAAAGCGAAAACTGAAGCGCTGCAAAACATCATCATGCCAATTACACAACGTGCATATGAAGCAGCTCAAGGCCAAGGCGGTGCGCAAGGTTTCGACCCGAATGCATTCCAAGGCGGCGAAGGTCAATCTCAAAAAGCGGACGACGGCGTTGTAGATGCTGAGTTCACTGAAGTAAAAGATGACAAGAAATAATTTGTCGCTTTAACTGAAAAAACCGCGCGAAAGCGCGGTTTTTTATGTCTCGACTTAAAGGAATAAAATAAAAATTACCAAAATTTGATCGTATTTTCAGAAAAAGCTGTTTAAGTTAAATCAAACATTAAAATACCCTGAACCCATGAAAATTCTGATTTTGCTACCTTTACTGAGTTGCTTGGGCCTGACAGCGTGTACCTCACCTGTTTCATCTTTCCCTTCTCAGATCACTTCAACTCAATCGACTCAAGCCATTGCCCAATTATTTGATCAGGCGCAAAGTTCTGGCGTTTTAGTGATTCAGCGTGGTCAAAAAGTACAGGTCTATGGCAATGATTTAAGCCGTGCAGGTACCGAATATGTTCCAGCCTCTACTTTCAAAATGCTCAATGCCCTGATTGGTCTACAACATGGTAAAGCCACAACCAATGAGATTTTTAAATGGGATGGCAAGAAACGCAGTTTTGCAGCCTGGGAAAAAGACATGACGCTCGGCGAAGCCATGCAAGCTTCTGCTGTACCCGTCTATCAGGAACTGGCACGTCATATTGGTTTGGAATTAATGCAGCAGGAAGTACAACGCATCCAATTTGGTAATCAGCAGATTGGTCAGCAGGTCGATAACTTCTGGTTGGTAGGCCCTTTGAAAATCACTCCAAAACAGGAAGTCGAATTTGTCTCTGCTCTAGCCCGAGAGCAACTAGCCTTTGATCCTCAAGTCCAGCAGCAAGTCAAAGCCATGTTACTTCTACAGGAACGGCAAGCTTATCGCCTGTATGCCAAATCCGGTTGGGGCATGGATGTAGAACCGCAAGTCGGCTGGCTCACCGGGTGGGTCGAAACACCGCAGGCTGAAATCGTGGCATTTTCTCTAAATATGCAAATGCAAACCAATATGAATCCAGCCATTCGCCTTGAAATTTTACAGCAGGCTCTGGGCGAATTAGGGCTTTACCCAAAAGTGGGGCAGCAAAGCAAATAGGCATGGGAAAAGTATTAAAATTAAGCTATATTTTTAAAAAATAAACATTTAAATAAAAAATATGCGTCTTCTGCTCTGTCTGCTCGTGGTGGGATTGATCATGTCTGCCTATCTGCATATGCAGGCCAAAACCCATCCTCAACTGCGCTATAACTCGCTGGCTGATCGTTTGACTCATCCTTTCGATACCCGCTTACGTTTCCGGATTGATCAGGTCGATTCAGGCTTTGGACTGAGTAAAGATCAAGTGATTCAACTGAGCAAGGAAGCCATCGAGATCTGGCATCAGGGAAGCAATCGTGACGATTTGATGGTCTATGATGAAAATGCTAGGCTGAGTATTCACCTGATCTATGATCAGCGCCAGCAAGACTATGATGCCTTAAAGAAAGTCGAAAAACAGTTGCTGGCAGATGACGCCAAGTATCAACGTCAGGTCAAAAACCTGGAAGCATCCCATCAGCATCTGGAAAGTCAGCAGCAACGCCTGATCCAGCAAAGAGATCAGATCAATAGTGAATTTCAGGCCTTACAGCAACGACGCCGTCAGCCGAATTTATCTGCTTATGAGCGTGAGCAAATTGAATATGAAGTTTTGGCTTTACAGCGTAAATCGGAAAATTTTCAACGGGAACTTCAATACCTGCAGGAACAGCAAAGTTCCTTTAATATGAATGTTTCCATGCATCAACATGGTCTGCAAAATCATCAACAGAATATCATTCAAGCCCAACAGCGTTTCCCTGCCCGCGAATTTCATAAAGGTGTGTTTATGGGCAATCAAATTCATGTCTATCAATTTGATGCAGAAGATGATCTCCGCCTGACTCTGGCACATGAACTCGGACATGCCTTGGGTCTGTATCACCATAATGACCCGGAAGCACTGATGTATCCGGTGCTGGGTAAACAGAATCTGCAACACTTCCAGCTGCGACCTGCAGACAAGACCTTGCTTTATAACCGTTAAATGATCAGCTTGAATTCCTTAATTAATTTAAGTGTATAAGTATTATAAAAAACACTCTATTCTGATTTCATGTTATTGTGATTGGCTACATTGTTTAGGCCATCTTTGGAGATTCGTGTGAGTTACTACCATATTTTAATTGAAGTAAATGACCACATTAGTACGATTGATGAAACCCGTGATATCGAGATCTTTGATATCGAGGACATCCAACCCTATCTTCATTCGATTTTGCTGCCTTATTTCAATGAACAACTGATTGAACTCGACGATGAAAATCTGGAATATAAAGATATTCTGCATTTGGAAATCAAACAGACCTTATTGCCGATTAATGACCTGATCGAAGAAGAACAGCGTCTGTTGCCAAGCGATACTGACATTACCATTAGCGCCTATGAAATTTTTAATAACCGCGAGTTGAGTCAGGATGTCACCAGCGTGATCTTTGACCTGCTTGAAGCGGTAAAACTGGATAGCTAAACTTTCTCCAGATATAAAAAAAGTCCTCATTGAGAGGACTTTTTTTGTGCATGGATTTAGATCGAGAATGAAGATCCACAACCACAGGTCGTGGTCGCATTCGGGTTTTGTACCACGAAACGTGAACCTTCTAGACCTTCTAAATAATCTACAACTGAACCGACCAGATATTGATAACTCAATGAATCGACCAGGACTTTAACATCGCCATTGGCAAATTCTGCATCATCTTCATTCTGGCTTTCCGCAAAGTTAAAGCCATAAGAGAAACCTGAACAGCCGCCACCGGTCACATAGACACGGAGCATTAAGTCTTGGTTACCTTCACTGTCACGCAACTGGCGTACTTTATTTGCGGCATTGTCGGTGAGCACAAGCGCTTGGGCATTCATGGCGGATTCCTCTGTTGAATGGAATGTCTTTAAAAAGAAAAGACCATATTTAAGTATAGCACACTCAATATATGGTCAGTCTCTACAGATTAAAAGTCAAATCAGAGTAATTTTATCAGGATTATTTGTAGTTCTCATCCTGTAAGGCACATTCAAAATTTGTCGGATTCTGTTTGCAACGGAATTGCCACAGCAATTTCATCATGCGTTTGTCATAAACGCCGCGTTTGGTCAGGTCAATTCGGGAATCCCGCATCATTTTCTGATAACCTGGTTTATCTGCCGCAGGAATATCCATCCAGTATTTCGAAGGAATATCCGCTTTCATTTTACCCAAAATACCAAAGGCACGTGGTAACTGGCTCTTGACCCATTCACGTGATTTTTGTCCGTATCCTGCCGGGAATTTATCAGGACGGATAATAATATTACCTGTAACCTGCAATACCGGATAATTCACAATCGCACCTTTACTACCCAACCCTTTATGTAATTCTAAAGGCTTAAATGCTGCTGCTGGTGCACCAATAATATCCACTTGGCCATTGTTAAACTTGGCACCAAAATTGGTGACATCGGCACTCACTGCCTGTGCGCCGACCTGCTGTACCATGATTTTTTGTGCTTCATCATAATCAAGTACGGCAATTTTTTTACCGGCTGCTTTGGCAACGGTATTAATACTGCGGTCGTTCACTAACAGAAAAGCATCACCTACAGGAATGACACCGACTACCTCATATTTGCCTTGCAGCATATGTTTGGCAAAAGTTGGACTGGCCAGTCCCTGCATCACTTTAACCGCCAGATTCAGATCTGGAATTGCACCAATGGCATCGAGTGAACCAGTAAAATTATTAAATTGACGGCCACGCATACCGGTAACACTGATCCCATCACATTTCCCGGCTTTAAAATCTTCTGCAACCACCGCTTCATTGGTATTGACCCGCAGTTCGACATCTGCACCCCAGTTTTTGGCTGCCAACTGATAGTCTTTCATCACACTATAGACATCACCGTTTTTACCAACCAGATCAAATACGCAAATCACCTGTTTAGCTTGCGCCAGACCTGAAACAGCCAGTGTCGCCGTAGCCAATGCCAGTGCTTTCCATCCTCTATGCATCATCCTCATTTCCTTATCGCTTGTTTTTGTTATTGCACTTTTAGTCACATGTGATTGTTTTTTATATAAAACATGCGAATTTAATAGTTAATCAAGCTTAAGCTATTTTATTCGCTGCACAATGGCAGATCTGACCTGGTTCAGCCATAAAAAAAGCCTAGATCACTCTAAGCTTTTTGCTTTAAAAATCAGATTATTCGCCAGCCATTGAACATTCAAAGTTGGCCTTATCGACAGAACAACGGGCACGTTTTAATACTGACATCATGCTGGCATCATAGATTCCACGTTTGGTCATGTCCATCCGGCCATCACGTAACATTTTCTGATACTTGGTTTTATCTTCAACGTTCAGGTTCATTTTATATTTCGACGGAATACCGGCTTCCAGACGTTTGATCATGGCCATGCTCTTTGGCAGGTTTTTGATAAACCAGTCACGCGATTTCTGTCCAAAACCTGCGGGGAATTTTTCTGGACGAATCACAAAATCAGACGTCACATGCAGCACCGGGAAATTAAACATCGCGCCGTTGTTACCCAGACCTTTATAGATTTCTAATGGCTTGTAGGCATAGGCAGGCGCACCCACCATATCCACCTGACCATTGTTAAATTTGGCCACAAAGTTGGACACATCGGAAATCACGGCCTGTGCACCGACGCGCTGTACCATGATTTTCTGGGCATCGTCATAGCCGAGTACGGCGAATTTCTTCCCTGCGGCTTTTTCAATCGAATTGATATTCTTGTCACGGACGAAAATAAATGCCGAACCTAAAGGCGAAATACCGGCGATTTCATATTTTTTGCCGCCCATATTGGTTACCATTTTCGCGGCATTACGTTTGTCCAGAGCAAAACTGATCGCACGCTGGGCAATGGCATTACTTGGTGCACCGCCCAGTGCGTCAATAGAACCGGCAAATTTATTGTATTGACGGGCACGCATGGCGGTCATAAATACTCCATCACATTTACCTGCCTTAAAATCATTGTCGGCAACCGCTTCATCCTGACGGGCAATCAGATTGATTTCTGCGCCCCAGCCTTTTGCAGCCAGTGCCCATTCTTGCGCCATCTGGAAAGACTCACCGGATTTACCCAGTAAGTCAAACACACAGATATCGACTTTTTCTGCATGTGCTGCACTTGCAAAACCAAATGCAGAAAATGCAGCCAATGATAAGAGTGTTTTTTTCATTGTAGTGATCCTTTGAAATCTTGTTATTCGCTGAGTGTCCGTACACGGGACAAATATTAAGCAAGTTTAATTAAAAAAAATAGAGCATTTACTCCATTTAAAGCCGACATTTTGGCCTATAAAGATAAATCAGCAGGAGTTGTCTCAGTTATTTTTAAATATATAATTAAATATCAATGTCTTAATATTTAAAATTGTTTTCTTATAATTACATTAAGCCAGTTATAGTTACAAAGATATACATCTTTGCAGATTTATTCACCACTAATCGAACACTCAAAATTAGTTCTTTCTACCGTACAGCGGGCACGCTTCAATACTGTCATCATGCTGGGATCATAAATACCTTGTCGAGTTAAATCGATGCGGCCTTCGCGCAAAATCTTCTGATAGGCGAGGCGATCTTCACGGCTTAGATTCAAAATATATTTGCTTGGAATTTCAGCTTCCATGCGCTTGACCATCGCAAAGCTGCGCGGTAACTGTTTCACAAACCAGTTTCGGGATTGTGCGGCAAAGCTTGCCGGAAACTTCTCCTGACGAATGATCAGGTCTGCGGTGACATTTATCACGGGAAAGTTAATCATGGCACCTTTACTACCCAAACCTTTTCCCAGTTCGAGCGGTTTAAAGGCATAAGCCGGTGCAGCGACAATATCCACTTCGCCCTGATTAAACTTGCGAATAAAATTGGAAATTTCCGACATCACCGGTATAGCTTCAATCCGGTCGACCATGATTTTTTGCGCATAATCATAATGCAGCACGGCAAATTTCTTGCCTTTGACCTGTTCCAGTTTATTTAGAGTACGATCACGAACAAAAATATAGGCCGGACCAATCTGACCAATACCCGCCACTTCGAATTTTTCTTTGCCAACCTGAGTGATCAGGCGTTTACTATTGCGTTTATCCAGCACATAGCTGATGGCTTTCATGGCAATATCATTATTCGGCACGCCGCCAATCGCATCAATTGATCCGGCAAATTTGTTATAGGCGCGGGCACGCATCGAGGTCATATAGAAGGCATCACATTTTCCTGCTTTGACGTCCTGATCGACCTTGGCTTCATCCTGATAGGCAAGCAATTGAACATCCGCATTCCAAGCTTTTGCAGCTAAGGCCCATTCTTCCAGTAATTTAAACGATTCGCCAGACTTGCCCAGCAAATCAAAAACACAGACATTCACTCTGGCTTGAGTTGAAGTCGACACCAACAGCCCCAGTGCAGACAAAATTAGACATCCCTTTTTCATTTTTATTTGGCTCTAGCGTATTTTTTGCATCATCAGCTGGGACTATAAACCACTGTTCACGCACAAAATAGAGTTTTTACTCAACTTGTGTGTCAGCCTTCTCTTGATTGATAGAGCTTACCAACCCATTCATTTCAGCAAAAATCGTAAGATTTTTCATTTTCACAGGGCTTTCCATTAGAATAGGCGCATCTTATTTCTTAGCTTTGATTTCTCAATGATTCAGTTAGACCAGTTATCTATACGTCGCGGTGGACGTGTTTTATTTCAAAAAGCGTCGATGCAGTTACACCCGGGATGGAAAATTGGCCTAACCGGTGTGAATGGTGCCGGGAAATCAACCCTGTTTTCAGCCTTGCTCGGCGGCATGGAATCGGACACCGGTTCGCTGACCCGACCTGCGGTATGGACCGTAGCGCATATGGCTCAGGAAATCAAAGCACTGAATATGAAAGCCATTGATTTCGTCTTGTCGGGCGATGAAGAATACTGGGATATTCAGCAGAAACTCGATCAACCGGATCAACTGGATGATGCAGAACTGGCTCATTTATATGGCCGTTTTGATGAAATTTCAGGTTATTCTGCTCCTGCCAAAGCTTCACAACTGATGGCTGGTCTGGGCTTCTTTGAACATCAATCACAGCTGGATGTTTCAAGTTTTTCCGGTGGCTGGCGTATGCGTTTAAACTTGGCGCGTACCTTAATGAGCCGCTCGGACTTACTGCTCCTCGATGAACCGACCAACCATCTGGACTTGGATGCGATTCTCTGGCTAGAAGACTGGCTGAAAGCCTATGAAGGCACCTTGGTGCTGATTTCGCATGACCGGGACTTCCTCGATGCGATTACCGACCATATTTTACATATCGAAAATCAGGAACTCATTTTATATACTGGTAACTATTCGACTTTCGAGCGTACCCGTAGTGAACGTCTGGCGCAGCAGCAACAGGCGTATGAAAAGCAGCTGGAAACCCGCGCGCATCTGCAAAAATATATTGACCGTTTTAAAGCACAAGCGACCAAAGCCAAACAGGCACAGAGCCGGATCAAACAGCTGGAACGAATGCAGGAACTATCTGCAGCCCATGTCGATACGCCATTTACCTTCAGTTTCCGTGAACCGACCAAAATGAGTTCGCCGTTATTGCAACTGGAACATGCCGATATCGGTTATGGCGACAAGCTGATTGTGACCAATGTAAATTTACAGATCACGCCCAACAGCCGGATCGGTTTGCTCGGGATGAATGGTGCCGGTAAATCCACGCTGATTAAATCGCTGGTCGGTGACCTGAAACTGATTCAGGGCCTGCGTAAAGATTCAGAGCTACTGAATATTGGTTATTTTGCCCAGCATCAGATGGATGCACTGGATGGTAATGCCAGTCCGATGTTACAGCTGGCACGTATTGCCGATAAAAAAATCAGTGAAGCCAGCCTGCGTTCTTTCTTGGGTAGTTTCGGTTTTAGTGGCGAACGTATGGATACGCCGAGTGAAAGTTTTTCGGGTGGTGAACGTGCACGTTTGGCCCTAGCGCTGATTGTTTGGCAGCGTCCGAATGTACTGATTCTGGATGAGCCGACCAACCATTTAGACCTGGATATGCGTCATGCACTGACTATGGCTTTACAAGATTTCCAAGGCGCGGTGGTTCTGGTTTCGCATGAACGTCAGCTCATCGCCAGTGTCTGTGACGAACTGCTACTGGTACATAATGGTCAATGCCGAGAATTTGACGGCGATCTCACCGCCTATGCTGACTGGTTACGCCAAGCCCGTATTGAAATGATCAAAAATGGACAGAAGCCAGCAGAACCGGTGAAATCCCAAGTCGAAGTCAAACCCACCATTTCCAAACTGGACAAGGAAGCACAACGTAAGGAAGCTGCTCGCCAGCGGGAACTAAGTCGTCCGATTCGCAAGAATATTGAAAAATGCGAAGCACAGATGGCCAAACTGCAGCCACGACTGGCTGAAATTGAAAGCTTGCTGGGTGACAGTGCTTTATACGAAGCATCACGTAAAAATGATTTGCTGAAACTGATGAATGAGCAAACCGAGCTAAAAGCCAAACTGGAAACAGCCGAAGAGCAAATGCTGGAACTGATGATGGAACTGGAAAGTCTGGAACAGTCTTTCTAAAGCTCTTTTAGTAAGATTTAATATAAGAGAGATGGGTAACCAGCGTTGCTCATCTCTTTTTTATTCACTATTTTTAATGTTTTCTCTTCCATTTTCCCCCCTGTATTTTTTCATCTACGTCTAGATGTTTCTTTAATTCTGTTCTTTTCTATTCATTCGACACATAAGGTCATGAATTACACAAACCCTATATAAGTTTATTTTTTAAACAGTTGGATGCCTTATTTCATACATTAATTTACAGCGCGCTGTTTCATCCTAAGGCTCTAATACAAGTGTTTTTTAATTTTTGGCAGCCTTGCTACGAGTCTGTTTAATGTTGAACTAGAGAGAGGAAATCCGCATGCGTGCTCTTACCTATCATGGTGCTCGGGATGTACGAGTTGAATCCGTTCCAGATCCAGTGATTCAGGAACCAGATGACGTTATTTTAAGGGTGACAGCCACCGCCATCTGTGGCTCAGATCTGCATTTATACCGGGGCAAAATCCCAGCTACTGAAGACGGTGATATTTTCGGCCATGAATTTATGGGAATTGTAGAAGAAGTCGGCCCTGAAGTAACCGAAGTCAAAAAAGGTGACCGGGTGATTATTCCCTTTGTGATTGCATGCGGTCACTGTTTTTTCTGTGAACATGAACTCATGGCTGCCTGTGAAAATACCAATACTGGCCGTGGTGCAATTCTCAATAAAAAACAGATTCCACCAGGTGCAGCTTTATTTGGCTTTAGCCATCTGTATGGGGGTATACCGGGTGGTCAGGCCGAATATGTGCGGATTCCCAAGGGCAATGTCGGACCATTTAAAGTACCAGGTTCCCTGCCTGATGAAAAAGTATTATTCCTGACCGATATTCTGCCAACCGCGTGGCAAGCAGTAAACAATGCCCAAGTTGGTCGAGGTTCCAGTGTGGCGATTTATGGTGCCGGTCCGGTCGGTCTGCTGGCTGCTGCCTGCGCGCGGATGCTCGGTGCCGAGCAGATCTTTATGGTCGATCACCATCCTTACCGTCTGCGTTTCGCACATCAAACCTATGGGGTAATTCCTGTCAATTTTGATGAAGTCGATGCTGCTGAATTTATCATTCAAAACACCACAGGTTATCGTGGAGTCGATGCCGTCATTGATGCGGTCGGTTTTGAAGCCAAAGGCAGCATGCTGGAAACCGTAATGACCAACCTGAAATTAGAAGGTTCGAGTGGTTCAGCGCTAAGACAATGTATTGCAGCGGTCCGCCGCGGCGGTGTAGTGAGTGTACCAGGCGTTTATGCTGGTCCAATTCATGGCTTCCTGTTTGGTGATGCCTTTGACAAAGGTTTGACCTTTAAAATGGGACAAACCCATGTGCATAATTACTTGCCGCAGTTGCTAGAACATATTGAAAATGGAGATCTGTCTCCAGATCTGATTATTACCCATCGCATGAAACTGGAAGATGCTGCGGAAGGTTACCGTATTTTTGATAAAAAGGAAGAAGACTGTCGTAAAGTCATTCTAACACCATAAATATGATTAAAAAAAAGCGCCGTCAGGCGCTTTTTTATTTTTCATCGTCATTTTATCAATCCTCTTTTTCTTGTTCCTAATCAATATCATTTCAGCGATTCCCTCCCTCTTTTCTATCGAGTAATAAAAGAAATGCCCGATTTTCAATAATGAAATCAAGAAATAACTCAAAAATGAGAAATAAAAAAGTTAAGCAAAAATCGATAAAAGTATGATTTTAAATAAAAATGAAAGTTCACTTGATTATTAAATCAATTATGTAGTTTAGCTACATCTTGAGTTTTTAGTTAACAATATGTTCCACGGTAATGATTAGAGAAACTACACTATATTTACAAGTATTTAATTTATAATAATTTTTTATTTTAAAACCAATCCAAGGAATAGTCTGGTCATACTAGCAATATATCGCCAAATCTAGCTTTAAATTTAAAATGCTATTTTAAATTTAAAAACACTTATCCACAAGATAATCGATTTTAAATTTGAATTTAAAATAAAGAATTAATACGTGGATTAAAGCTTGCGGAAAAATACTATCTTATTCACATAAAAATTATGGATAACTTTAGAGTTATCCACATCTCTGATCAGGCTTTCTAGATGCTTGAAGCAATATTATTCACGTATTATTTAGCGTATTAGACCAAGTTTCTTATAAGCTATTGAAAATTTAAAATTTAGTTTTAGCAGCTTTTTATTTATTTTTGAGATATTAGATCTTCTGAATAGGCGATTTATTATTTTTTAGTCGAATCCACCTAAAGTATTCGATCTGTTTTTATTACACGCATCTTTAAATACCACTTTGACTGATCCAGTTTTCACCTAGTGTCGTGAACTGCATGCAAACTTCTCATCGTATAAAGAACGTCTTTCTACCTCACTTTCCTATTCAAAAATTATTTTAGAAGTTCTGATGCAGATCATTTTTATAACGATAGATTCACTCCAGATTTCAGGTATTCTCCCGAGTTGGTAATCTCTATACATAAACCCTTTCTTAGAGTCGATTTGGCTTACTCAACTTGGCTTTTTAAAACCTAAATGAACCCGTTCCATATCTAAAAATCGGTCCAAAATTACTTTATTTTGCCTAGCTCACAGGATATGAGTAAAAAAATTGGTCTAAAAAAAGCGCCTCGAAAGGCGCTTTTTTATATCTGATTTTATCCTGAAGGGTTATGCATCAATATCTGCATTCAAGGCATTTTCTTCAATGAAAGCACGACGTGGTTCTACGTCATCGCCCATCAAGCAAGAGAACATACGATCCGCTTCAATCGCATCGGTAACTGTCACTTGCAGCATGTTACGGTTGTCTGGATCCATGGTGGTTTCCCACAACTGTTCCGCATTCATCTCACCCAGACCTTTATAGCGCTGGATCATCATGCCACGACGTGAGTCCTGCAAGATATGTTGCCAAACCTGATGGAAATTGCTGACCTGAATCTTGCGATCGCCTTTTTGCAAATATGCACCCTCTTCAAGCAGACTAAACCAGCTCTTTGAATTCTTTAATAAACGTGCATATTCACTTGAACCTAACAGTACTGAGTCTAACAGGTAGCTATGTGGCAAGTTATGTACATAGATCGTGATACGTGGCAACCAGCTTGCAGTTTTTTGACCATCTGCCAGTTCTTTTTCAAAACGCTCCAGGGTTAATTCTGGACGTAATGTTGGCTGAATGGCTTCAATCGCTGCACGCAGATTCTCACCCCATGTTTCCACATAGGTTTTGTCTTCCAGCTGATCCAGCTTAAAACCTTCCAGTGAAAGTAGTGCATCAAGCAGACTCGCAGGATAACGCTGGGTCAAACGTGCCAAGCTCTTCTGGGAAGTCTGATAATCGGCAATCACATTCGCCAGTGCTTCACCACGAATCGCAGGCGCTTCTGCACTGACATGCAGTTCCAGCTCATCAATCGCATTCGAAATCAGGTAAGTTTCCAGTGCATCATTGTCCTTGATGTACTGTTCCTGCTTGCCTTTTTTCAGCTTGTATAGTGGTGGCTGTGCGATATAAATATGACCACGTTCCACAAGTTCCGGCATTTGACGGAAGAAGAAGGTCAACAGCAGCGTACGGATGTGTGAACCATCCACGTCAGCATCGGTCATGATGATGATTTTGTGATAACGCAGTTTGTCTGGATTATATTCTTCACGACCAATACCACAGCCGAGTGCAGTAATCAGCGTACCGACTTCAGCAGAGGAAATCATGCGGTCAAAACGGGCACGTTCCACGTTCAGGATCTTACCTTTCAGCGGTAAAATCGCCTGCATTTTACGGTTACGACCTTGCTTGGCCGAACCACCTGCAGAGTCACCCTCGACCAGGTACAGTTCAGACAAAGCTGGATCTTTTTCCTGACAATCGGCCAGTTTACCTGGAAGACCGGCAATATCCAGCGCACTCTTACGACGTGTCATTTCGCGTGCTTTACGCGCTGCATCACGTGCACGCGCTGCATCAATAATCTTGCCGGCAATGGCCTTGGCTGCTTGTGGATTTTCCAATAAATATTCAGAAAATGCCTTGTTCATGGCCTGTTCAACAGCGGTTTTTACTTCACTCGACACCAGTTTTTCTTTGGTCTGTGAAGAGAATTTTGGATCAGGTACTTTGACTGACACGATGGCAGTCAGGCCTTCACGCGCATCATCACCCGATACCGCGACTTTTTCCTTTTTCAGGATATTTTCGCTGTCCATGTAGTTATTTAAACCACGGGTCAACGCAGCACGGAAACCGGCCAGATGCGTACCACCATCCTTTTGCGGGATGTTATTGGTAAAGCAACGTACATTTTCCTGATAAGAATCATTCCACTGCAATGCGACTTCTACCGTAATACCGTTGTCAGCCTGTGCAGCAGTGAAATGAAAAATATCATTCAGGTGAGTTTTGCCTTCGTTAATGTATTTAACGAACTCAGATAAACCACCTTCATAATCAAAGACATGCTCAGCATTAATGCGTTCGTCACGCAGCACAATACGTACACCCGCGTTCAGGAACGACAGTTCACGCAAACGACGCGCCAAAATATCAACATTAAAAATGGTCTGACTGAACGTCTCGGCACTTGGCCAGAAACGGACACGAGTACCGGTTCTATCGGTATCGCCCACTACTTTTAATGGATATTGAGAATCGCCATGACGGTATTCTTGTTCATGAATTTTACCGGCACGGTGAATGGTCAATTCGAGTTTTTCAGACAGCGCATTCACCACTGAAACACCGACACCATGCAGACCGCCAGACACTTTATAACTGTTGTCGTCGAACTTACCACCGGCATGCAGAATGGTTAAAATCACCTCTGCTGCAGACACACCTTCTTCAGGGTGAATGTCAGTCGGAATACCACGACCATTATCAGAAACTGAAACCGATTCATCTTCATGGATGGTGACTATAATTTCATCACAGTGGCCCGCCAAGGCTTCGTCAATCGAGTTGTCGACTACTTCGAACACCATGTGGTGCAGGCCTGTACCATCGTCTGTGTCACCAATGTACATGCCCGGACGCTTACGTACTGCGTCTAAACCACGTAATACCTTGATGCTAGAGGAATCATAAGCCTTTTCAATGGTTTGTTCTGTTTGAGAAGCAGCTTGATCTTCTGAACTCATGGTTTCTCCCTAGTGAAAAATAGGTCTATCCAAAGATGGGTAAAACTCAAAAAATATTATTGCACAACTTGAACTGTACCGTTTTCAACACTGAATAACTGATATGAGATAGACAAATCATGTAAGTGCTTTTGTACTGATTCATGGTCTAAGGTGGTAATAAAAACTTGACTACCAAGTTGGCTCAATCGCTCAATTAAACGTTGTTGTGCGGTTAAATCTAATTCTGCTGTCACATCATCTAATAATACCACAGTTTCCTTATTACAAGAATGTAGCATTGCGATTTGCGACAGTTTTAGTGCGATCATTAGCAGCTTTTTCTGTCCGCGCGACAGGATCACATCGGCATCACCCATCGGGGTCTTTAAACGCAAATCTGCGCGATGTGGGCCATATTCGGTATAACGTCGCTCACAGTCTTTTTCATGCTGGTTGGTCAGGTCATTTAGCAGGCCGGTTTCACTGTGAAAACCCGGACTGTATTCCAGACTGACTTGCAGGTCAGGTAATAACTGTTTCAGGTCATCTTCAAAAAATGGCTTCCATTGTTCCACGATGCCGACACGTTGTGAGTGCAGGATTTCACCATATTCACTCAGCATCTGGTTCCACGGTTCCAGATCAGACAGACTCAGAAACCGTTTGCTTTTGAGCAGACTGTTTCGCTGTTTCAGCGCACGCGAATAATATTGCCAGGCATGATAAAACTTTGGTTCCACGTGGAACATCAACCAGTCGAGCAATTGACGTCGTGGTTTAGCCCCATGATCGATAATATCAGTACTTTGTGGGTCAATCAGCTGCAAAGGTAACAGTTTGGCCAGTTGCCCCTGAGTCGCGACCAGATCACCATTGACCTTGATCAGTTGCTCCCCACTGGCCATTTTTTGCATGCCAATTTTTTCAGTCGCAGATTGTGCAAACACAATCGCATCTTGGGCGCCATGCTGGATATAGTTTTTAGGGATATGGGTACGGAAAGAACGACCAGCAGCCAGTAAATGAATCGCCTCTAAAATCGAGGTTTTACCTGAACCATTCTGGCCATAAAAAACATTAAACGGCTGCAATCCTTGGAGAGCAACCGTCTTTAAATTCCGCACACGCTCAATATGTAAACGCGTAATATGCATGTCTTATATGAGTATCAACAGCCGCGGCTTAAACACGCATCGGCATGACGACATAAGTCTGATCCGTATGCGCCGGGTCCTGTACCAAGACCGACTGGTTGGCTTCAGTCATGGTCATTGACACATCATCGCCATCCAGCACACCGAGGACTTCAATCAGATACTGCGCATTAAATGACATTTCTAGCGGTGAATCAGCATATTGAATCGCCAGATCTTCAATCGCTTCATCCTGCTCCGGGTTATTGGCACGAAGTTGCAAAGAGTCAGCATTGAAGTTCAAAAACACACCGCGAAGTTTTTCATTACTTAAAATCGCCACACGTTGCAAAGACTGCTTGAATACGTCATGCGCGATCATCACCACTTTGTCGCCCCCACGTGGAATCACACGGCGATAATCCGGGAACTTACCATCAATCAGCTTGGTGGTGAAACGCACGGTAATATCCGACTGTTCCTTGTCACGGCTTGGCATCTTGATGGTCACATTGAGCAGTTCACGACCAATCAATAGAGATAATTGTTCATCTTCAACGCTGAGCAGGCGCTGTAATTCTGCAACGGCCTTACGTGGCACAATCGCCTGAATCGGTTGTGTTGCAGTAGATTGAGCCACTGTTTCACACAGTGCCAGACGGTGGCCATCGGTGGTCACAGCACGCAACTGATTGGCATCAATTTCCAACAAAGTACCGGTCAGATAAAAACGCACATCCTGAACTGCCATGGCAAAGGCGGTTTTTTCGAACAGGCGTTTAAGTTCACGCTGTGTCACCGTCACTTGCGTGCCTTGGGTGTTTTCAGTGTTCAGTAATGGATAATCATCAGCAGGCAAGGTACCCAGTACAAAACGACTGTTGCCTGATTTAAGGATGCAGCGCTGATCTTCAGTAATATGCAAATCCACCAATGCCGCTGAAGGAAGTGACTTACAGATATCAATCAGCTTACGTGCAGGAACTGTGGTCTCGCCTTCCTGTAAACATGCACCTTCAGCCAGTGCTGTACTCGCCACCAGTTCGACTTCCAGGTCGGAACCGGTCACGGTCAATGCTTGCGCAGCCACCTGAATTTTCAGGTTAGACAGGATATTCAAGGTATGGCGACGTTCAACCGCTCCTACGACATGTGAGAGAACATTCAGTAAGCTTTCTTTCGCGATTTTTAAACGCACGGTGCATTCCTCTAAAGCTGAAGATTAATATAGAAAAAGTGATTTTTTTGACGGTTTACTATGCGGCAAAAGCAGCCGCATAGCAAGAATAGAATTTGAGCGATTTAGGTCAACTTTGCAACAGACGCTGCAGGTTTTTATAGTCTTCGTTAAAGATCGGATCTTCTTCACGCAGGCTTTGTACTTTCTCGCAGGCATGCATCACGGTACTGTGATCACGACCGCCAAAAGCCATGCCAATTTCCGGAAAACTGTCGCCGGTGAGTTCACGGGCCAGCCCCATCGCCAGCTGACGTGGGCGGGCATAAATCCGGGTACGTTTTGGACCGACCAGTTCTTTCAGTGGAATCCGGAAATACTCACTCACCACACGCTGAATATTTTCAGTACTGATGGTACGGGCACGAATTGCCAGCACATCTTTTAAAGATTCACGCACCACATCCAGATCAATTGGCGTACCTTTAAAACGTGAAATCGCCACCACTTTGTTCAGCGCACCTTCCAGCTCACGCACGTTAGCCACCACCTGCTGGGCAATAAACAGCGCACAGTTACGTGGTAAATCGACCTGGTTGCTTTCTGCTTTTTTCAGCAGAATTTCAATTCGGGTTTCAATATCGGGTGGTTCAACCCCGACCGACAAGCCCCAAGAAAAACGTGAAACCAGACGTGGATCCAGTTCGGTTAGTTCTTTAGGATAACGATCCGAAGTCAGAATAATCTGTTTGGACTCATCCAGCAGTGCATTAAAGGTGTAGAAAAACTCGACCAAGCTGGCTTCTTTACCGGCCAACAAGTGAATATCATCAACCAGTAATAAATCCAGAGAACGGCAGTTTTTCTTAAACTCTTCGACTTTACCCTGCTGTAACGAGCTGACAAAGTCCTGTACAAAACTTTCTGCGGTCATGTACATGACACGTGCATTTGGCTTGGCCTGCAACAATGCATTACCGACCGCCTGCATCAAGTGAGTTTTACCCAGACCGGTCGGACCATATAAAAATAAGGGGTTGTGCTGTGAAGCACCCAGCTGGGTCAGTACCTTGCGACAGGTTTCTGCCGCCATCTGGTTAGATCGGCCTTCCACAAACAGCGAGAAGGTAAACAATGGATTCAACTGACGTCTACGGCTATTTTTGCCGCTGTCTTCTTTTTCTTTCTTCGGTTTCGGCACTGGCATCGGTGTCGAGGTCAATGCCGCAGTCGTGGTCGCCGGTTGTTCACTGGCAGATAAAATCGCCCCTGGACGTGAATCGACCAAAATCTCGACCTTGCGTACCCGTCCTTCAGACAACTGTTCTGCCAGAATCGTAATCAGTTCCAGATGATGTTCTTGAATGTAACGCGTCCAGTAAGGATTAGGTGCATACAAACGCAAGCTGTCTTCCAGCTCTTCTGCAACCAATGGGCGAATCCACATTGTAAAGACATTTCCAGAGAGCTCTTGTCGCAGGCGATTTAAGCAGTCCGTCCAAAGCATGTGAATCCCCTATTCATTCCATTGTTCATTCAAAAAAGATGACCGCGACCAAAAGCGGGTCGCCATTCTAACCAAGTTATCCACATCTGTCATGGCAATTTCCACAAAAACTGTGCAAAAAGAAATCACCATGCATAAATTTAAATTTAAAACCCAGTGTGGATAAGTTTATCCGCAAGCTGTGGATAAAATATATCACAAAGTTATCCACAAAGTATAAAATTAATAACAACAGTTTTATCCACAATATAAGTTCATGTTTAAATAAATAAAAAGTGGATTATCCATAGAAAAAGCGCTCCCTAATAGTAATAAATTTAAATTTATAAATTTGAATTTATTTATAAGATCACCGGTTTTTGTGGATAACTCAAAAAACTTCAAATTTAAATTCAAAACTGTAAGTTAAATTTAAACTCTGGATAACATGTGGATAACTTTGTTGATAGAGTTGTTTATAACTTATATATATTTATATAACAATAACTTAATTTGTGATTAACTTGAATTGAACTATTTTTTATTCAGTTCTCTGAAAAACCAGAGGCTTTATCTTTTTTGATCTTATTTGAAAAGAAAACCGCTTTTGCATTGACAGCTCAAGCAATGAGCACTAAAATCGCGGACCTTCATAGAAAGATCATTTTTTGGAGTTTCAATATGAAACGTACATTCCAACCGTCTGAATTAAAGCGTAAGCGTGTTCATGGTTTCCGTGCTCGTATGGCTACTAAAGCTGGTCGTCAAGTATTAGCTCGCCGTCGTGCAAAAGGTCGTCATAGCTTAACTGTTTAATCAGTTACGCTAAGACGATTTTGGGTGTTATGACAAAACTTTATAGTTTTGGCACAGAGTTGCGATTACGCTGTGCTGCCGATTATAAAGGTGTCTTTGATGGTGCGCTTTTTAAAGTGCATCAACCCCATTTCTTATTTCTTGCAAAACATTCCGAACTGCCAAATAGCCGTTTGGGTTTAGTTGTTGCCAAGAAGAAAGTGCGACGCGCACACGAAAGAAATCGAGTAAAACGACTTGCTCGCGAAAGTTTTCGCCTGCATCAACAGCAATTAGATGACTTAGACATTGTAATCATGCCGAAAATGGGTATTGAAGCAGTGCCTAATGCAGAATTGCACCAGCAATTACAATTTGCCTGGCAGAAACTTAACCGTCTTGCCAAAAAGCATTCAAAAATAGCCCCCTCCCCACAAAAGTAGAGTTGGCCAATGGTACGTTTACTGCATTGGTTGATCCGTTTCTATCAGATTGCGATTAGTCCTCTTCTTGGACCGCGCTGTCGTTATATTCCAACTTGTTCTCAATATTCCTTGGAAGCAGTCCAGATGCATGGCGCTGGGCGTGGAGTGTGGCTGGCTACTAAACGTATTTGCCGTTGTCATCCGTGGGGGGGCTCGGGATATGATCCTGTTCCCTCAAAAGCGATTCGTTTTATTTCATTTCAGCAAATAGATTCTCAAACGCTTCACGTTGCTGTACCCTTTCGTGATCGTTTATTGAACCAAAATCACTCTCACCACTTGGGGTAATACATATGCAACAATGGGCCAGGATTGCAATTCTCGGAGCCATGTTTGTTGTCGCATATTTGCTCATTTTGGCGTGGCAAAAAGATTATGGAAATGCTGAAACAAAACCGCAGCAGGAAACTGCTGTTGTTTCGCATGACGTATCTGCAGATTTGCCAAATGGTCAGACGGCTACAGTTGCCTCTGATCTGCCACAAGCAAATGTGCCAGCACAGCAAGCCACGGATGCCACAGCACCTGTAAGTCAGCAGCTTATTTCAGTACAAACTGACCTTTATCACCTTTGGATCAATCCTAAGGGTGGTGATATTGTTCGTATTGAATTACTCAATCATGACAAGAACAAAGACAGCGATGAACCGTTCGTGATGCTGGAAAGCGATGCGAAACGTACTTATGTCGCCCAGTCTGGCCTGATCGGTCTGAATGGACCGGACAGCAGCCGTAACGGCCGTCCAATGTATGAGCTGGAAAAAACGGCTTATACTCTGGCAGATGCGAAAACAGTCAAATCCAAAGATGGTGAAAACCTGAAAGTATTGTCTGTACCGCTAGTGTTTAAAACCGCTGACGGGATCGAGATTATCAAGACCTTCAATTTCACTGAAGGTGAATATCCGGTCGTGGTAAATCACAAAGTGGTTAACCGCAGTGGCCAGACTTGGCAAGGTCAGATGTTCGGTCAGATCAAACGGGATAACTCGGAAGATCCAGGCAAATCTGATCAGGGGATCTTCACGCTGGGAACATTCCTGGGCGGTGCATGGGGTACCCCGGACGAGCAGTACAACAAGCTCAAATTCGACAACTTTGTTGAAGAAAAAGTCAGTACTGAAGCGACAGGTGGTTGGGTGGCAATGGTACAGCACTACTTTGTCAGTGCATGGGTTCCAGGTCAGCTGAAGTTGACTCAAGGCAATGGCGAAGCTTATAGCGCCAAGCTTGAATCACGTAAATCAACCGATAACATGAACATCATCGGTTTTACTTCACCAACGTTTAATGTACCAGCAGGTACAGTGGCTGAAATTGATGCGACTTTCTATTCAGGTCCAAAAATCCAGTCAGAACTGAAAGATTTGGCTGCGGGTTTAAACCAGACCGTTGATTATGGCTGGTTATGGCCAATCGCGAAATTGCTGTTCGTGGGTCTTGAATTCTTCCATGGTCTGGTGGGTAACTGGGGCTGGGCAATTATTCTGTTGACCATCCTGGTGAAAGTGATCCTGTGGCCATTGTCGTCGAAGAGCTATCGCTCGATGGCGAAAATGCGGGTGATTGCGCCAGAAATGCAACGCATGAAAGAAGAGTTCGGTGAAGACCGGATGCGCTTCTCTCAAGAAATGATGGCATTGTACAAACGTGAACAGGTCAATCCGCTTGCCGGCTGTTTACCGCTGTTATTACAAATGCCGATTTTCCTGGCCTTGTATTGGGTATTAATGGAATCTGTGGAACTGCGTCATGCGCCATGGATGCTGTGGATTCAGGATTTATCTTCAATGGATCCATGGTTTATTTTGCCGTTGTTGATGGGCTTAACGATGTATATCCAACAGTCGTTAAATCCACAACCAACTGATCCAATGCAGGCGAAAGTCTTCAAGTTTATGCCGATCATCTTTACCGTATTCTTGTTGTTCTTCCCGGCAGGCTTGGTTCTGTACTGGATCGTCAACAACTTGATCACGATTCTGCAACAAACTTTGATTAACAAGTCTGTTGCCAAAGATCGCGCGAAACGTGATGAGGCCACTCCAGTCAACTAAGTTGTACGGATAGGCTGAATAAATCCGCTTAAGATGGTAATCTTAGGCGGATTTTTTTTGGCTGTACTTTTGAGTCTTTGCAGGTGAATTTTATGCTCAACCGAACCACAACTATTGCTGCGATTGCAACTCCACCAGGACGTGGCGGCGTTGGGGTGATTCGCCTGTCAGGTCCGAAATCCTATGAAATTGCCCAGCAACTGACGCAAAAAGAGCTGCCCAAAGCCCGTTTTGCCGGTTTCCGCCAGTTCTACGATGCAGCAGGCGAAGTCATGGATGAAGGACTGGCGATTTGCTTCCCGAATCCAAACTCATTTACCGGTGAAGATGTAGTGGAGCTACAAGGTCATGGCGGTCCGGTGATTCAGAATGCTCTGCTTGGCCGTTTGCTGGAGCTCGGAGCAACTGCAGCCAAAGCTGGTGAATTCTCCATGCGTGCCTTTGAAAATGGCAAGCTGGATCTGGTGCAGGCTGAAGCAATTGCCGACCTGATTGATGCAACTTCGCAAGCGGCTGCACGTTCTGCGGTACGTTCACTGCAAGGCGCGTTTTCGACCAAAGTCAATGCAGTTCTTGAGCAGCTGATTCATCTGCGTCTGCATGTGGAAGCCGCGATTGATTTCCCGGAAGAAGAAATCGACTTTCTGGCGGATGGCAAAATTTTAAATCTGCTGGATGGTGTATCCAGTGCAGTCACTCAAGTACAGCAATCCGCACGTCAAGGACAGCTTCTACGTGAAGGTTTGCAAGTCGTAATTGCAGGTAAACCGAATGCCGGTAAATCCTCTCTACTGAATGCGCTGGCCGGAATTGAACGCGCGATTGTGACCGATATTGCTGGCACCACCCGTGATGTGCTGCATGAGAAAATTACCTTAAATGGCTTACCGATTACCCTGACCGATACGGCTGGTCTGCGTGAAACCGGTGATATCGTGGAAAAGGAAGGGATTCGCCGCGCGATTAAGGAAATTGAACAGGCAGATTTATTACTGTTGGTTTATGACTTAAGCCAGGGTGAAGATCCGCTACAACTCGCCCAAGAATATTTTGCCGAACATATCGAGCCAAAACGTTTGATGCTGATTGGCAATAAATGCGACCTGACCGGTGCTGAAGCCGTGATTGGCGATTTAAATGGTTTCCGGCATATTGCAGTCTCTGCCAAGCAGGAAACCGGTGTTCAAGCGCTCATAGAGGCGATTACAGCGCATGCAGGCTTCCAGCCTGAGGAAGACACCTTTATTGCACGTACCCGTCATTTAGACGCAATGAAGCGCACTCAGCTCTATCTGGCTGAAGCGTGTGAACAACTGGTGGTGTATAACGCCGGTGAACTGGTGGCGGAGTCCTTACGTCTGGCGCAAAATGCCTTGGGTGAGATCACGGGTGATTTCAGTGCAGATGATCTGCTGGGCAAGATCTTCGGTTCATTTTGTATTGGTAAATAATTATTTAATAAAACATCAAAAAAGCCCTCAACTGAGGGCTTTTTTTAGGCTGGTAGGCGGGATTTTTGATACGCCCACCACAGCGCAAAACACAGCAAACTAATCGCGATGCAAAAGCTGATTACGGCGAAATCCAGCCCCCAATGATCGGCCAGATAACCCACGGCAATGATAGGGACAATAGTGCCCAGATAGGCAATAAACAGATAGGTTGACATGACGGCTGCACGGTTGTCTAAGCTGGTCATTTGATGAATCAGGGCAAAAGCACCCATCAGGGCAAAACCATGGCCAATTCCAAAGCAAATATCACTGATAAAAAATAGCAGGCTGATTTTCGAATACATACATAGCGCTAAAACCATCAGGCTCAAGCACATCATCATTAGGCCGATATTCAGACATTTAGACGCTGCGACCGCTTTGGTTATAAACTGCACGATCACTGAAACCACTAAGATACTGGTAATGGCCAGTCCGCTGACCAGAGGGCCATGCCAAGGTAAAATATTTCGGACAAAGGATGGCGACAGGGAAGCAAACAGGCTAAAGGCGGCAAAGGCACTAAAAGCTGTCACTGCAATAATCATAAACACACGATGAAACTGGGCTTCAGGTCGTTGCAGTTTAGGCGCCATGCTAAAGGGCTGAACCTCAAACTTGGGTGCTTTAATCCAGAACAGGCCAATCAGACACAATACGGCACCCAGAATAATCGGCAAATATGGCATCACCAAAGGCGCAGCGGAAAACTGCGCAATCACGCCACCGACCAAAGGTCCCAAACCAAAACCCATTGCGGTGATGATTGAAATCAGTTGTGGTGCAGTGTGTTTATGGCTTTCCGGGATGGTATGCATTAAACCCATCATGGCAGAAGTGGTCATCAGGCCCGAGGCAATCCCAATAATAAAACGGCCAATCGAGAGGATCAGTGCATTCTGGGCAAAAACGGAAATGATGAGACCTAAGGTGATTAGTGCCAGACCAATTTGCAGGGTCCGTAAAAATCCGATGCTGTTACTGGTCCTGCCCAAAAACAACAAGGTCGAGAGACAGCCAAACATATAGGCGACAAAAATGTAGGTGATCTGGCTGGGAAGCAAATGCCAGAGCTGTTGATAAATCGGATAAAGCGGACTGGCCAAAGCAGTACCAATCGTTCCCATCATTAAAGCCAGGCTGACCATCAAGAACGGTCGCCAGCTGGTCGTTATTGTCATGAACATGCCGTTATAGTGTTGATCCTTGGCCAATCCATGTCAGGGCGTAGCGAGGAAAATAAAAAGTGTCTGCAGTTTAGAATGGATGCAGAAAATCGGTCAAGGTTGAATGAGTAAGATATTTATCATTTAAAATATTTTAAATATATAAAACAATTATTTATTATGAATATTGATGTGTTTTCTAGATATATTGAAGTTAAATATAATGCTATACATTATGTTCCACGTGAAACATGGTGAGCTTGTTTAATTGAGTGTAAACAGTAACATAAATGTTTGAGAAATTTAAAAGCAGAGCAATTAGAATCGAGCATATTCTTATCCAATTCATGTAGAACATTCATGTTAAAAAAAACACTGATCATTAGTTTAAGTACATTCATTTCGAGCTTTGCATTTGCCAATATTGATACGGTACAAACTAACTTGGCAAAAAACAGTCCCAATTTAAAAATTGAAAATATTCAGACTACGGAGATGAAAGGCATCTATAGTGGCTCCATGCAGGGCCAAGTGGTTTATCTGAATGAAGATGCCAAGCATCTGATTGCCGGCCCAATGCTGCGGATTCAGGATCAGCATAATCTGACCCGTGATTTAATGCTGAAACAAAATAGTATCGACTGGAAAAAATTACCGCTTCAGGATGCTGTGAAAAGTGTAAGAGGTACGGGTAAACGTCAGATTGCCATCTTTTCTGACCCAAATTGCCCGTATTGTAAAAAGCTTGAGCTAGAGCTGGAAAAACTGAATGACTTGACCATTTATACCTTTATTCTTCCTTTAAAACCCCAGTCGGTGGCTCCTTCAAAACAAGTGTATTGCGAGTCTAATCCAGCTCAGGCATGGGAAAATCTGATTGCTCAAGGGATTCAACCTAAATCGAAAAAAAGTTGTGCCAATCCGATTGAACGGAATAAAAAACTGGCTCAGTCTATGGGTGTGAATGGCACACCTGCGATTATTTTTTCTAATGGTTTTAAGGTGATGGGTGCTTATCCGGCAGAGCAGATTGAGCAGATTTTTAAAGAATTCGATTTATAAAAATTAAATAAAGATATCAGTTGCTCAATATAAAAAAGCACCTTTTCCGGTGCTTTTTTATTCAGGTCGTCAAATCAACCTCAGAAACATCTGAATGGTTTAGACTGTACGGCGTTTGGTGACCATATTATAAATAAACAGAATAATCACAGCACCAATCACGGAAGCAATCAGACCTGCTGCGGAATCTGCCGAATACAGACCGAGCATACGGCCACCAAAAGTCGCCAATAAGGAGCCGGCAATACCCAATAAGGTAGTCATGATAAAGCCTGCCTTGTCATTACCCGGATGAATAGCACGTGCAATCAGACCTGCTACAAAACCAATGACGATCGCCACAATAATTGTCCACATATGCATACTCCTTCTTATCATGTCTTTGTTTTCACATCTGTTTAATCATCTTGAAACAAAGTCAGGATCATAAAAAGTTGAATCCTGAAACGAGATGTTATTTTTTGTTCCCGGTTTCCTGTCCATTTTAGGCATAAAAAAAGTGGCTTATGCCACTTTTTTCAACCTGATTTTAAAGACCAATTTCACCAATAAATGGCAGGTGACGGTACTTCTGGTCATAGTCTAGGCCATAACCCACAATAAATTTATCTTCAACTTCAAAGCCCATAAATTCGACTTTCAGATCGATTTCACGACGCGATGGTTTACTTACCAAAGTACACAGTTGAATCGAGTTAGGTTCACGGGTTTGCAGGATTTCGAGTACCTTGCTTAAAGTGTTGCCTGAATCAATAATATCTTCAACCACCAACACATCTTTACCACGGATTTCACCGTCTAAATCTTTCAGGATTTTTACATCACGTGACGATACCGTGCCACCGCCATAACTGGACACAGTCATGAAATCCAGTTCATGCGGTTTTGAAATCACACGACATAAATCAGCCATAAAAATCACTGAACCACGTAATAAACCGATGAGCACAAGTTCTTTGTCACTATTGGCATAGTGTGCATTGATTTGAGCACCAAGCTCTTTGACTTTAGCTTGAATTTCTTCAGCGGAAATCATTACGCTCATTTGAACGGTCATGGGTAGATACCTAAAAAGTAAAAATAGCAAAATAAAAAAGGTGTTGACCTGCAACACCTGAATACGTCGCAATTTTAATACATCCCTAGCAGAGATGCACCTGTTTTGCTGGCTGTAAATGTAATCATTTTTTAGCCGCGGCTGAATCGCGTTTCAGTAAAAAAACACAGCCCAGCGCCATTGCAGACAGGAGCAAGTATTGACGATGGCGGGGTTTTGTCGCTTTATTCACTGGCTGCTGCTTTGACATAGACGGCTACTCCATAGACATAGGTGGCTGCAATATTACGGTCATCGCCGAGCATAGTCAGTGCAAAAAATGCATCTTCAATATTTTTAGCTCTGCTCTGACGTAACTGCTGTAAGGCCGTGGCCTTAAGATCCAGCACCACAAAGTCGGCTTCTTTGCCAATATTAAAGTTCCCCAGGCGATCATCTAGACTCAAGGCTTTGGCACCGCCTAAAGTGGCATGATATAAGGCTTCAAAGGCAGAAAGTTTTTCACCCTGCAACTGTTGCACCTTATAGGCTTCATTCAGGGTTTGCAGCTGATTAAATGATGTTCCTGCTCCAATGTCTGTGCCTAAGCCGACTTTGACCCCTTTGTCCCAGGTCTTTTTCAGGGGAAATAAGCCACTACCCAGGAATAGATTTGATGTCGGACAGAAGGCAATGGCGGAGTCGGTCTGATGCATACAATCCCATTCCTTATCTTCCAGATGCACACAATGTGCAAAGACGGACTTGCTCCCGGTTAAACCATAATGATGATACACATCCAGATAACCTTCACGTTCAGGAAAGAGTTCTTTGACCCAAGCAATTTCATTTTTATTTTCACTTAAATGGGTATGCACATAGACATCCGGATATTCGGCTTTGAGCTGCCCGGCTTTTTGTAGTTGTTCAGGTGTTGACGTCGGTGCAAAGCGTGGGGTAATCGCATACAGGTTCCGTCCCTGTCCATGCCACTTTTCAATCAGCGTTTTAGAATCTATATAAGCCGTTTCTGCTGTATCTGTGAGTGCTTCCGGAGCATGACGATCCATCAGGACTTTACCCGCAATCAGACGCATATTGCGTGTGGTTGCGGCATTAAATAAAGCATCTACGGATTCAGGATGAACGGTACAAAAGACCAGTGCAGTGGTGGTGCCGTTTTTAAGCAATTCCTGCACGAAAAATTCGGCAATTTTTTCGCTGTAGGATGCATCTTGGAACTGGATTTCAGTGGGGAATGTATAGGTATTTAACCATTCCAGCAGTTGTTCACCATACGCCCCGATCATTTCTGTTTGCGGGAAATGAATATGGGTGTCGATAAAACCGGGAACAATCAGTTGATCTGGATAGTGCTGTAATTCAGCGTTGGTAGGAAGTCGTGACTGCCCTTCTTGCCATGGACCAAACCACTGGATTTTACCCTCTTGAATGATGACTAAGCCATCTTCTACATATCGCACTTGGTCGTGTATATCACGTGCTTGGGCAACTGTATTCTGAATGTCGAGGAAGCGACCACGGATCGCTGTCGTTGCAATTACAGAAGACATTTTAAACCTACGCTTTTAATTTTTTCGATTGATTGTAGCTGAAAAAATTGCCATGTTTGTATGAACATTCATATTTAAATAGTGATCCCGATTCTTCTATGACCTCATCCAATTATTATGATCAATTTCAACAGATCGTGTGTGCGCAGCCCACATTAATGCGCATCTTGCATCAGTTAGCACAATTACACTCTGACGCTTATGTCGCAGCGGGTGTGTTACGTCATGTGATCTGGGCGCATTTACATGGATGGGAATATGAAATAAATCATACTGAGGTCGATGTGATTTTCTATGATGAAAATGAGCAGGCTCGCGTTATAGAACAGCAACTTGCAGATCGGTTAAAAGAGTATTTTCCAGATATCCGTTGGGATGTGACCAATCAAGCCTTTGTACATGAGTGGTATCGTACCGATCAAAATGAAAATATTGAGCCTTTAACTTCAATTGATCATGCGCTGTCATTATGGCCAGAAACTGTCACGGCCTTGGCACTGCGCCTAAAAGATGATGAATTGGAGTTGATTGCTCCTTTCGGTTTAGCAGATTTATTGAGTTAAAGCTGCGTTGGAATCCGAATTTAGTCAGTTATGCCGTGTTTGAACAACGCATGCTGAGCAAACAGTTTTTGCAAAAATGGCCCAAATTATCCCTGATAGAACAATAAAAAAAGCCTGCTGATGCAGGCTTTTTTGATGATTACTTTTTACAGGGTGGTTTCGTTATGCCTCTTACTATGACGAATCGACAAGATCGCGGTCACAGTGAGGACAATCACAATAAAGCTCAAAGAAATCCAGATCGGCATATGGAACACATCCAGCATCAGCATTTTAAAGCCGATAAAGACCAGAATGATCCCGAGACCATAAGGCAGATAATGCATTTTTGAGGCTGCGCCCGAGAGCAGGAAGAACATCGCGCGTAGGCCTAAAATCGCCATCAGGTTTGCGGTAAGGACAATAAAGGGATCGGTGGTGACGGCAAAAATAGCTGGAATAGAATCGACGGCAAAGATCACATCAGAGGCTTCAACCAGGATCAGGACCAAGAACAACGGCGTTGCCCAGAGCAAACCATTCTGACGGACAAAGAATTTGTCGCCCTGAAGTTGCGGGGTAATACGCATATGTTTACGTAGCCATTTCAGAATCGCCATATCTTCAATATTGCTGTCTTCTTCATGCTGACCACGAAGGAATTTGAAGCCGGTATACACCAGGAACGCACCGAAGATATACAGAATCCAAGAGAATTCCTGTACAAACCAGGCGCCAATAAAAATAAAGATGGTTCTGAGTACAATCGCACCCAGTACGCCATATAACAGCAGCTTGCGTTGCAATGCGGGTGGAATGGCGAAGGCCGCGAAGATCATCAGCCAGACAAAGACGTTATCAATCGCTAGGGATTTTTCCAGCAGATAACCGGCAAAGTATTCCATAACCTTGGCATTAGCAATTGCCGTGCCTGCGGTCTGCTCCAGATACAGCCATAAGCCGCCACCAAATAAAGTCGCGACACTGACCCAGGCAATACTCCAGTAGGCAGCAGTTCGGACTTTAACTTCCTGACCATGCTGATGCTTAAAGCCGACAAAATCGATTACCAGCATGACTGCGACAATCGCGAAAAAGACAAGATACAGCCAGAGTGTACCAATGGTTTCCATGTGAATTCTCCACATCGGACAACTAGCCATAAAAAAACCTTGACCAGTTGCCAGATGAAAAACATCTATAACAACATGATCAAGGTCTTGCCTACATCTTACTGTTCCACTTTTTTATATAAAGTGTGACTTCAAGATGCTCAGATACCGACTTTTTGCAAAGTGTAATGACGATATTCTGACACGTTTAAAAATTGAAATTTCATTCTTAAACGCTTGGAGGAGGCTACTCCCCTTGTTCAAACTAAATTTTATTTGAGCGGTAGCTCAATGTGCAGCAAGCATGACAGATTTTTGCTAAGACTACAATTTCATTTACAAAAATCATGCTTCAAGGCGCTTTCTTACCTAAGAAATCCGGACGCTGAATTAGATATAAGCTGATCAGAAAACCCAGACTCGCCAGAATGGCTCCCACCCAGCCAATACTATGTAATCCGATATGTGCCGTTACCAGACCGCCGAGTAAGGCACCGCCACCAATCCCGACATTGTACAGACCTGAAAAAATTGCCATGGCGACATCGGTTGCATCAGAAGCCAGATTTAAGGTTTTGGCTTGTAGAGCCAGACTAAACCCAATAATGCTGATGCCCCAGATTAACGCCAAGCTATTAAGCTGAAATACACCCTGAGACAGTGGCAGCAATAACAGTAGCGAGATCCCTAGCCCGAGTGTAAATAGCGGAATGGTGAGTCGGGGAAAATGCGGTGCAAAGCGGCCAAATAGATAAGAGCCGATCAGGCCCGCAGCGCCATAAATTAGCAATAAGCTGGTGGTCTGTGCAGAGCTGAATTGCGCAATATTCAGCGCAAAGGGTTCAATATAACTATAGGCGGTAAATTGTGCGCTAATCACAAGCACGGTAAGCGCAAAGACCAGCATCAGGCTGGGACGTTTTAGCAAGCTTTTTAAACTGCTGAGTGAACCTGAATTAACACTTGGCAATAAAGGCAAGGTTTTGGCCAGCAATACGCACACCACGCTCGCCACAATCCCAATCAAGGCAAAACTATTGCGCCAGCCATAGGCCTCCCCGACCATCCGGCCAAAGGGAATTCCCAGAACCATCGCCATGGCGGTACCGGTAGCCAATAAGCCCAGTGCCTGAAACTCTTTGCCCTTTGGCGCAACCCGCACAGCAAGCGACGCCGTAATTGACCAGAACAGCGCATGCGCCACGGCAATACCAATCCGGCTCAGCACCAGAATGCTAAAGCTCCAGGCAAAATAGGACAGCACATGACTGAAAATAAACACCGCAAATAAAATCATCAGCAGAAAGCGCCGTTCAATATTTTTGGTCAGTAACATCATTGGCAAAGAAAGCAGCGCCACGACCCAGGCATAAATTGTCAGCATCCACCCGACTTGGGTCGGTGACATGGCAAAACTGGTACCAATATCACTTAATAGCGCCACCGGGATAAATTCGGTGGTATTGAAAATAAAGGCAGCAGAGGCTAAAGCAATCACACAGACCCATTGACGCGTCACCGAAGAGGTGGAAGAAGAGCTGGACATAAACATCTGATAAAAGGAACCGGCTGGCAGTTTAAACCTATTGAGCAAAATGCGGTATTGGTCAGAAGGACAGATTCACAATCCTTTAAAAGAAATCTAACAATAGAGCAGGGAAAAATATGTCAGTCTGGTTTAAAAACAAGGAGAGGATCGGCATGTTGATCGAGCATCAGCAACAGGACAATGGAGGTTTATGGTTTGTAGAGCCAAATGAAAAACGTCTGGCAGAAATGAGTTATTCAAGAGTAAATGAAGATCAATTAGTGATTGAACACACCTGGGTCGATGACAGTCTACGCGGCCAGCACGTCGGGTATTATCTGGTCGAGGCCGCTGTGAATTTTGCCCGTGAACACGGCATCAGGATTATTCCAAAATGCCCTTTTGCCAAATCCGTGTTCGAGCGAGAGCCTCACTTTAATGATGTTTTATAATTTAAAAATGACAACAAAGGTTCAGATTCGTATGGAAATCAAATATCAAGATTCAAAACGCGGTGGTGTATTTTTTATGGAAGATCAAGGACGCCGCCTGGCGGAGATCACTTATCAATGGCGGGGCGATGCCGTCATCATTGCCGATCATACCTGGGTCGATGATTCCCTGCGTGGCCAAGGTATTGCCCGAAAAATGCTGGATGTACTGGTTGATTTTGCCCGTGAAAAAAGTTTAACCATCATCCCGCAATGTTCCTATGTGGATGTCATGTTTAAACGTGACCGAAGTCTGGCCGATGTCGCAGCAACGGCTATTTAACTACCCAAGGGGATTTCCCGAAAGATAAATGCAGTTTTTCTTTCAAGGCAGGAATCAATATAACCTGTAACAGGGTATATAAACCGAAACCTGCCATCACCCCGGTCATCGCCCAGAAAATTTCTTCAAACTGTTGCAGCATCACCAAAATTGCCATGATCAGCAGGTAACTGCCATGAAAATAAATACGATGCCCAACAAATTTCAAGATCGTCCAGCTAATAAAAATTGAACTGATCAGCAGATTGGTTTGAGCGCTGAAATGCCAATTATTTAAAGTGATGATCAGGATAAAACACACACATAACAAGGCGAGGGTTAAAATCAGATCTTTTAACATCAAGTGATCCTCATGTTCATGGTAGGTGTATGAAAATATTCGTTTAATAATTTAGGCACTATTGTTAAAAGTTTAATCCAGAAATGCAAACTGAAAACCGTGTAAGCAAAAACGGATATTTGCTTAAAAAATAGTCGACTTAATTTAAAATTATTGATTAAATTGTGTTTTTAATTCTTCCCTCTAGAGAGATGGCATGATGCTACAGCTTTGCTATGCCAGTGAACGCATAGAATCTGAACAAGAGTTGTTACAAGATTTGAGCGATATTTTAGCCACTGCCCGGAAGTTTAACCTTCAGCATCAGATTCATGGGGTGTTGTATTATTCCCATGGCAAATTTTTCCAGTGCCTTGAAGGTCGGGCTGAAGTAGTGGAAAGTTTATTTCAGAGCATTTGTCAGGATGCCCGCCATCATAGTATCTTGCGTTTTGCAGATGCGATGGTAGAGCAGTCTCATTTCTCGGAATGGTCAATGAAATATGTGCATAAACACAGTGAAATTTCTTCTTTATTTTCACGTTTAGGTTTGAAGCAATTTGATCCGCATGCCTTACAGCAGTCAGGAATTGCCGAATTCCTCAAAGTACTGTATCGCCTGGAAGAAAATCAGGCCAGTCTGGCATCGCCAAAAGGCTATAAGCAGCGTGGTTATGTCCCCTATTTCTGATCTGCTGGATTAAAGCTGAAAATAAAAAAGTCCGCATAGCGGACTTTTTTGTCTGATGTACATTAGCTCATGTCAATCATGACTTTTAAGGCTTTCTCATCGGAGGCATGTTTAAATACATCATAGGCTTTTTCAAAATCGGCAAATTTAAAATGATGGGTCGCCAGTTTTTCTAGGGGCAATTTGCCGGAACAGCAGGTTTTCAGCAACATCCCTGTGGTATTGGCATTCACCAGGCCGGTGGTGATGGTCAGGTTTTTAATCCAGAGTTTGTTCAGTTCAAAACTCACCGGTTTACCATGTACGCCGACGTTGGCAATATGCCCGCCCTCTTTCACGACATGCTGGCAAATATTCCAGGTCGGTTCTACACCCACTGCTTCAATGGCACAGTCGACCCCGCGTCCATCGGTAATCTCTAAAATCTTTTGAATGACATCTTCTTTGGCAGAGTTGATGGTATGCGTCGCGCCGACAGTCTTGGCAAATTCCAGCCGGTTATCATCCATATCCACCATAATAATATTGGCAGGTGAATAAAACTGTGCGGTGAGCAGACAGCTCATGCCGATTGGCCCTGCCCCGACAATCGCGACATTGTCGCCTGGTTTGACATCGCCATATTGCACCCCAATTTCATGTGAAGTTGGCAGAATATCTGAGAGGAACACGGCCACATCTTGATTCAGGCCTTCGGGTAAATGATAGAGCGAGGTGTCGGCAAAGGGCGTGCGTACATATTCGGCATGGGTACCATCAATCATATAACCCATGATCCAGCCGCCTTCATTGCGACAATGGGCATAGAGCTGTTTCTGGCAGTTTTCACAGGTTCCGCAGCGGCTGACACAGGAAATAATCACCCGGTCGCCCTTTTTGAAGTTTTGCACGGCGGAACCAACTTCTTCCACAATGCCAATACCTTCATGACCTAAAATACGTCCCTTAAAGCTGCCCTCTTTACGCGTAGCCTCCTGCTCAATTTCCGGGTTTTTACCTTTCCAGATACCCAAGTCGGTACCGCAGATGGTAACTTTTTCGAGTTTAATGATGGCATCGCTGGGATGCAAAATGGTGGGAACTGGGCGGTCTTCAAAGCGGATATCATTTGCGCCGTAATAGACCATCGCTTTCATCGTTGTCATGACACATCTCCTAATGGAATGAGGAATGAGAATGACCTGACTCAGCGAGAATAATGAACGCCTCGATTGCTTTTATATAGTGACAGCGATGGGCTGATTTATGATCTGGCTTTCAGGCCTATAGATACCTGTGTTCTTCTCGATTGTGCCTTGAGTGATATGGCGCTGCAATGAGTCTTGTGTACAGATTGCAACAAAAGATCATCAGGGAGGGTTCAGAGATAAATCTGCTATTTGGGTCAATATTTAAATCATAGGACTGCAGGATCAGAACAACGGTTCACTTTTTCTCAATCAACGTTTTAATATGCTAAAAAAAGCCCGCTAGGCGGGCTTCTTCACTTCACTTAAATCTGTTTTATGCTTGTAAAACAGTAATCAGCTTCTGATGCAAACCACCAAAACCACCATTCGACATAATTACTACGGCATCGCCCTCGCCTGCCTCTGCTACCACGGTCTGAATGATGTCATCCAGTGTGCGTGCAACTTTGGCCTTGTTTGGCGCAGCCTCAATGACCGGTTGCAGATCCCAGTCCAGTCCTTCCGGTTGATACCAGATCACTTCATCGGCCAGACGTGCTGAATGAGCCAAGCCATCTTTATGACTGCCCATGCGCATGGTATTGGAACGTGGTTCAATAATTGCCCAGAGTTTGCGTTCCCCTAGACGTTTGCGCGCACCTTCTAAGGTCGTATCAATCGCCGTCGGATGATGGGCGAAATCATCATAAACCTCGATACCACGGACTGTGCCTAACAGTTCCATACGGCGTTTCACCCCACCAAAATTCGATAGTGCTTCACAGGCAGTTTCAATCGATACGCCGACATGTTCAGCGGCAGCAATCGTGGCCAAGGCATTGGCCACCGAATGCTGCCCGGTCATATTCCACTGTACTTCGCCTTTGACAACGCCCTGTTGCAGGACTTTGAAATGTGAACCATCTGCTGACAATTGTTCTGCATAAAGTTCAGATTTTTCGTTGGCATCTAGACTGGTGCGCACTACAGGCGTCCAGCAGCCCTGCTCCAGCACTTCATCAATATTGCTTTCAGTAATCGGCGCGATAATCCGGCCTTCACTTGGAATGGTACGAACTAGATGATGGAACTGCTTTTGAATTGCGGCTAGATCATCGAAGATATCGGCATGGTCAAATTCCAGGTTATTTAAAATTGCGGTTTTTGGATGGTAATGCACGAACTTGGAACGCTTGTCGAAGAAAGCAGAATCGTATTCATCGGCTTCGACACAGAAATATTTCCCACCACCGAGACGCGCACTTTCCGAAAAGCCCAATGGCACACCGCCAATCAGAAAACCTGGCTCCAGACCGGCTTGATCCAGTACCCAAGCCAGCATCGTGGTGGTCGTGGTTTTACCATGTGTTCCGGCGACACCCAGCACGTGTTTACCTTGCAGAACATGATCAGCCAGGAACTGCGGACCTGAAATATAAGGCAGACCTGCATTCAGCATATATTCGACTGCATCAATACCACGCTTCATGGCATTGCCGACGATCACCAGATCCGGATGAGGCTGTAAATGACTGCGGTCATAACCCTGCATTAAAGTGATGCCCGCATTTTCAAGTTGGGTCGACATGGGTGGATACACATTCAGGTCTGAACCTGTTACCTGGTGGCCCAGATCGCGTGCAAGTAGCGCTAACGAGCCCATAAAGGTGCCACAAATACCCAAAATATGCAGATGCATCTACTTTACTCCGTTCCTGTCTGACCCATCACTTTATATTGGTGCTGTTGTCATGATTTATTCAATTTGCAAGCAACGATAGCAAGGCTTTAGCTGAAAAGATAGTGAAAATTCTGGCCTTGTTGTGGGATTTTTTAAATCCTGTTTCACGGATAAATTCAAAGAAAATTTCAAAGCGATGCAATATCTTTTCGCCAAATAAACCGTAAAATAAGTTCGACTTTTTTGCAGAGTGCATGCAAATGCTGCCGGCTTTATTTCTTCTGGTAATTGCCAACTGTTTTATGACCCTGGCCTGGTATGGGCATTTAAAGTTTTTGCCGCATGATGCACCGCTCTGGCAAGCGATTCTATTTAGCTGGGCCATTGCCCTGTTTGAATATAGCCTGATGATTCCGGCGACCAAATTGCTGGCGCAGCAAGGACTCGCAGTCGGCCAAATGAAAATCACCCAGGAAGTCGTGACCTTACTGGTCTTTGTTCCTTTTATGATTTTTATGTTTAAACAGCCCTTTAAACTGGATTATCTCTGGGCTGCTTTATGTCTGTGTGGATGTGTCTATTTTGTATTCCGCAGTTCTTAAATAGTTGTAACTGCAGATACTCCCCTATTTTTATTACAGTTTTTGAAAATTCGATAAAAAAACAAGAAAAATCGAGCCTTGCTTTGACCGTTAAATTTTATGAAGCTGAATTTTCAGTCTATAATACGCACTCCTATTCAAGCTTGGCTCTCTCGTCGAGATTTATCTTTATCTCACTTTAATCTCTGGAAAATTTGCAATGAATGCGGCTGCTGCACAAGATACTCCTCTCGTAGGTATTATCATGGGTTCTCAATCAGATTGGGCAACTCTCGAACACACTGCCAATATGCTCAAGCAGCTTGGTGTCCCATTTGAAGCCGAAGTTGTTTCTGCACACCGTACCCCAGACCGCCTGTTTGAATATGCCGAGCAAGCGCGTGATCGTGGTATTCATGTAATTATTGCCGGTGCAGGTGGCGCAGCGCATTTACCGGGTATGTGTGCAGCGAAAACTGATCTTCCAGTTTTGGGTGTACCGGTGAAATCTTCGATTTTAAACGGTGTTGATTCATTGCTGTCTATTGTGCAAATGCCAGCCGGTATTGCGGTGGGTACCTTGGCCATCGGTCCTGCCGGTGCCACCAATGCTGCCATTATGGCCGCGCAAATTCTGGGTTTGACCCGTCCAGAAATCGCAAAAAATGTTGCAGATTTCCGTGCAGCGCAAACAGATAAAGTGGCAAGTAACAATATTCCAGGCCAAGCTTAAGTCGAGACACAGATTATGGATAAAACCATCGGTATTTTTGGTGGCGGTCAGCTGGGTCGTATGATGGCGCAAGCGGCACTTCCATTAAATATTCAATGTACATTTTTTGAAGCCAGCACAGACTGTCCTTCTGCTGCTTTGGGTCCGGTGATTTCGAGCCAGGCTGAAAATGGTCTGCAAGACTTTATTAATAGTGCAGATGTATTTAGCCTTGAGTTTGAAAATACGCCACTTACAGATGTTGATGTACTGACGCAAAGCAAGCAACTGCATCCGCCGCGTCAGGCTTTGGCGATTGCCCAGCATCGTCTGTCTGAAAAAGCCTTGTTTGATGAACTGGCTATTCCGGTTGCACCGTACAAAGCGGTCACTTCACTGGAAAGCTTAGAGGCTGCTGTAGCTGAACTGGGCTTGCCGATCGTACTGAAAACCTCGCGTGGCGGTTATGATGGTAAAGGCCAATTCGTTTTACGTTCGGCCGATCAGATGGATCAGGCCTGGGCAGAATTGGGCCCTGCAGGTGAGCTGATTGCAGAAAGCTTTGTCACCTTCTCACGTGAAGTATCAATTATTGCAGTACGCGGCCAAGATGGTGATGTCAAAACCTGGCCATTGGCTGAAAATCATCATCATAACGGCATTCTGTCGCACTCGATTGTGCCTGCACCGAACAGCGCAGATTTGCAACCTGTGGCGCAAGATTACATCACTCGTCTGCTGAATCACTTGAACTATGTCGGTGTCCTAACCCTTGAGCTGTTTGTGACAGACAAAGGCTTATATGCCAACGAGATGGCACCACGCGTGCACAACTCGGGGCACTGGTCGATTGAAGGCGCCGTATGTTCGCAATTTGAGAATCATGTACGTGCGGTGGCTGGTTTGCCTTTAGGTTCAACTGAAGTGATCCGTCCAACTGTCTTGGTGAACATCATTGGTCAGCATCCAAAATCTGCAGATGTTCTGGCTCTGGAAGGTGCGCATTTGCATCTCTACAACAAGTCAGAGCGCGAAGGCCGTAAGATTGGTCATATCACCTTGATGCCAAATGACAGCGCGCAATTGTCTGTGCTTTGCCGCCAACTGGCGAAAATTTTACCGAATCCATTGGCATTGAGCGAAGATATGACCATCTAGGCTTTAACTTGCTGATAAAAAAAGCGATCACTTCGGTGATCGCTTTTTTATTTGTCTGCTTTCAGGCATGATTACGCCTCTTTAAAAATGCCTGCCATTGGTCGGATCAGTTTTTAAATCAATTGCTTACAAACTGATCAATTGAGTATAAATATAACAATTCAATAAAACCTTTTTTACAGCTGAATTTTGCCATATTCACTTGTAGATAAGCCTGAAATCAAAGTTTGAATTTAAAACTGGAAAGTGGTTTTGAATTTAAATTCATAAAAACAAATTCAAATTTAAATCGGGCTTTGAATTTAAACTTGCGCTTTTAAATTCAAAAATATGAATTCAAATTTAAAACTGGATAAATGAATTCAAAGTTTCTGAATTTAAAAATATTAGCCCATTATTCAAATGAATTTAAAATGAAAACTAGTGTAATTAGAGCATGTTGATGATCGTGACTCGCTTTTCCTGAAACAAGTTATCCCCAGTAATTTTTAAATTCAAAACTGATTGCAAGTGTTTTGAATTTGAATTTAAAAATCCCGCTGATTTGAATTTAAATCAGGCTTGTGGATAACTCATGTTTAAATTTAAAGATTACAAAATGAATTTAAAAGTGTAGGAATTATGAATTTAAATTTACGCATTGGCGCTTTAATTTTCATCATGAGCTGCTAAGGTAGAAACATAATTCAAAATCTAAATACTCAAGGGTCTTATGCAACGGCTTGCACTTTTTATTGGTTCTGTGGTCTTGGCTGCTTCACAGGCACAGGCTGAACTTATTATTAATGGTCAACGTGTCACGCCGACTGATTTGACCTCTAGTTCAAATATCCCGAATTATGCCTCCCAAAATAATTTTCAAAACTGTCTCGCCAATTTGCGCAGTCAAGCTGTTGCTAGAGGTGTAAGCGGCAGTACCTATGATCGTTATACCCAAAACTTAAGCCCTGATTATTCAGTGATTGAACGCCTGAATTACCAGCCTGAATTTTCTACCCCAATTTGGGATTATCTGTCTGGTTTGGTGGATGAAGAACGGGTTCAGCTCGGCCGGCAAAAATTACAGCAACATCGTGAGGTGCTCAATCGTGTTGCTGCCACCTATGGTATACCTGCAGAAACGGTAGTTGCGGTATGGGGTGTCGAAAGTAATTTTGGTGATATTTCGGGGAAATATCCTTTATTACAGGCTTTAGGAACTTTGAGCTGTGAAGGTCGTCGCCAGAGTTATTTCCGTGGTGAGTTTTTTACCACCATGAAACTCTTACAGCGTGGCGATGTGCGTGAAGAACAATTAAAGGGTTCCTGGGCAGGCGCATTTGGTCATACCCAGTTTATGCCATCGACTTATGATGAGCTTGCAGTTGATTTTGATGGTGATGGCCGACGTGATCTAGTTTCGAGCATTCCGGATGCACTCGCATCAACTGCCAACTTTTTAAGCAAGCGTGGCTGGCAGAGCGGACAGCCTTGGGGTTTTGAAGTCAAGATCCCTCAAGGCATGTCGGTTTCCGGTGAAGGCCGAAGAAATAAAAAATCCTTGAGTAGTTGGAACAATCAAGGGGTGGTACGTGCCGATGGTTCGGCATTAATTCAAGGAAATTTATCACAATCCTCTCAAGCAGGATTACTTGCACCTGCAGGCCCGAGTGGCCCAGTATTTTTGGTATTTAAAAATTTTGATGCCATTTATAGCTATAACGCGGCAGAAAGTTATGCCTTGGCGATTGCACATTTATCCGATCGACTGCAAGGTAAAGGTTCATTTATGGCCACATGGCCTACTGATGATCCGGGAACTTCGCGTGCAGAACGTCGTGAGATCCAGCAATTTCTGTTAAACCGTGGCTATGATATTGGTGCGGTGGATGGTCTGATTGGAGATAAAACCCGTCAAGCGATTCGTCAGGAACAGCAGCGTTTGGGCTTGAGTCCAACAGGTCGTGCTGGTCAGCAGATTCTGCGGGCCTTTAGAAATGAAAATGCCAAACGCATGATGCAATAAATTCTTGAGCATAAAATTTAAAATCAAAAAAGGTCTGCATTTATGCAGACCTTTTTTGATGACTGTTTTTGAGTAGCTATATAGTCATGCAAGCTAATAGTAATTAGCTGAATTTAAACAGCAGTAATGGTACCGAGGATGCGATATCCAGCAGCACCAGTGACTGCTGGCAGGTTACCATTCAGCTGATTCATAAAACGCATGGCCAGCCAGGCAAAGGCCGTGGCTTCAACCCAAGTCGGGCTTAAACCAAGATCGGCCGTAGTTTGTACGCTCCATTCATGCTTGCGTAGGCGCCAGCGCAACTGCTCCAGTAAATGTGAGTTGTAGGCACCACCACCGCAAACAAAAACCTGTCCGGTATCCATGCCGGAGCGGTAAATGGCTTTTTTAATGGCACGGGTGGTGAGCTTTAATAAAGTCGCCTGTACATTTTCCGGAGTGTCTTCCAGTTCATCGTATTGCAGGTCATTGCGCCAGTCAGCAATCTGTTCATCCAGCCATTCCAGGTTGAAATCTTCACGACCAGTACTTTTCGGAGGTTCTTTGGAGAAGAATTCGTGTGACTGCAAGCGATCAAGCAAACTGCGAATCGGGGTGCCATAGGCTGCCCAGTTACCATTTTCATCAAAAGGCTGGCCGGTATAACGGGAACACCAAGCATCCATCAAGATATTAGCCGGTCCGGTATCAAAACCATACACCTCTTCAGGCTTGCCGGCAGGCAGCAGGCTGACATTGGCAATACCACCCAGATTTAAAATGACCCGGTGAATGCTGTCATGCTGGAAAATATCCTGATGAAATGCCGGAACTAAAGGCGCTCCCTGACCACCTGCCGCCAGATCACGACGACGAAAATCTGAAATCACCGGAATCTGGGTAATTTCAGTAATGATGTTCGGATCACCAATTTGCAGGGTAAAACCATGTTCAGGACGATGCCGGATAGTCTGGCCATGCGAGCCAATCGCCTTAATTCTGGATTTATCTAGGTTGTTTTTTTCAATCAGCGCATTAATACCATGACCAATCATTTGTGCCAGTGCAACATCAGCCTTGCCCATGCGGTCAATTTCATTGTCATCCGGCAAAGTCAGTGCCATCAGCTCATCCCGAAGGTCAGGATCAAATGCCAAAGTGAGTGTGGCATGAAGCTGGAGTGGATCAAAAGAAGCAGCAACAATATCGACACCATCCATGCTCGTGCCGGTCATTACCCCAATATAGATCGCTGTCATGGTTATTCTTAAGCCTGCAATATGCTGAAAAAGTGTTAGTATATCGCACAAATTGAGTAACTGATGTATTGGATTTTGTGATGTCAAATTTCCTGCCGGCTGAAGAACAACTTGCCCTCATTCAACGAGGCACCCACGAAATTATTTCTGAAGAAGACCTTCTCAAGAAATTAAAATTGAATCGTCCATTAAAAATTAAAGCGGGTTTTGACCCGACTGCACCTGATTTGCACTTGGGCCACACGGTTCTCATTAATAAGTTAAAAGTATTCCAAGACTTGGGTCATGAAGTGTTGTTCCTAATTGGTGACTATACTGCGATGATCGGTGACCCAACCGGAAAAAGTGCTACACGTCCGCCATTGTCACGTGAACAGGTTTTAGAGAACGCTAAAACATATCAAGAACAAGTATTTAAAATTCTTGATCCAAACAAAACCAAAGTGGTGTTTAACTCGGAGTGGTTTGCACAAAAAACTGCGGCTGATTTAATTCAATTGGCATCACAGCAAACGGTTGCACGTATGCTTGAGCGTGATGACTTCACCAAGCGTTATAACAATCAACAACCGATCGCGATTCATGAATTTTTGTACCCATTGGTACAAGGCTATGACTCTGTTGCGTTGGAAGCAGATGTTGAATTAGGTGGTACAGACCAAACCTTTAACTTGTTGATGGGTCGTACCTTACAAGGTCGCTATAACCAAGAAGCTCAAGTCTGTATCACAGTGCCAATCCTTGAAGGTTTAGATGGCGTCAACAAGATGTCTAAATCTTTAGGTAACTATATTGGTGTATTTGATGCACCGGGCGCGATGTACCAGAAAGTGCTCTCAATGCCGGATGCATTGATTGAGCGTTATTTTGATCTGCTGAGCTTCAAAACCATTGAAGAAATTCAGCAACTATTAAAAGAAGTGGCAGAAGGCCGTAACCCGCAAGAAGTCAAAAAGATTCTTGCACTGGAGCTGGTTGAGCGTTTCCATGGTGCAGAGGCGGCTGCCAATGCGCATAAAGGCGCGGGCAATATCATTACTGAAGGTGAATTACCCGAAGGTACGCCAGAAGTAACTATTTCACGTGGCGAGTTTGGTGGGGAAATCTTTATTACCTCGATTTTACGTGAAGCCGGCTTAACCAAAAATGCAGCCCAGGCTAAGGATGCATTAGGCCGTGGTGCAGTGAAAGTGGATTGGCAGACTGTAGATACGACCTATTCTGTGAAAGAGAACGTAACTTTGATTGTTCAGGCCAGTAAAAAAGCAATCGCTAAAGTCACTTTTATTGACTAAAAAACGGATAAGTTATTGAAATAAAAGCAGGCTTCGGTCTGCTTTTTTTGTTGATGTTCTATATTTAAAAATCAAATAAGTAAAGTCAAAAAAAACCCTATGAAAACAAGAGTTAATTTTTCCCAAATCACTTGCTTTTCATCTTTATTATGTATAGGATTTATTCATCTAGAGAATTCGTTTAGAGCATCTAGAGGGTAGTAAAAATAATAGTACTCCACAACTGAGAAGTCTCTTTTCCAAGAGGCTCTTTTTAAAAGCTTTAAAGCGAATAACTATAATAATGACATAATGGATCGGGTAAAGATTCAATTCTAAGGAGGAGATTTTGGGAGAGATCTCTTCCTTTTTTATTTATTCTGATTGCGTAATCAAAATATAAATCTGCATGCCTACTCTTCTTGTTGAACAACTAAACTTAAAATTAATCAGCAAATCGAACTTAGGTGAATGACCTCTAAGGGTGAGTTCATTTCAATTGACTCCAAAAGAAAAGTGCAAAACATAAAAAATTAAAGCAGAGGTGATTGAATGTATCGCTTTCCAACAGAAGATATTTTTGATGAACAGATCGATTGCATATTACGGTTCTTATTTGAATACCAGCCGGTCGAACAAAAACAGCAACTCTATGGATCTGTCTATACTTTATTTATGCAGCTTGATCTGGCCGCGCATTACTTTTTATTTTCCCTGATTGAAGAGCAGTTACCGCGACGCGCGAAATTATTCTTTATTGCCGAGGATTATCAGGGCAAGAAAGACATGATTGTAGAAGTTATGCAGCACTGGCTTAGACAGCAACAACAGGAAAAAGTCGCTTAATGCAAAATAACAGACTTTATCTTCTATATATAAGTGATCTAAGCATGGTTTTGGGATTCGAAAACTAAAAATGAATACTTTTTTTATATAGCAGCCTAAAAATAGGCTTTTATAAAAGCTTTTTACGTCAAAAATAACTCATCAATATTGAGGAGTCTAGGATTTAGATCGGTTTGTTGGGCAAGGTAGGGGAATTTTGGTTTTCTTTTGACGAGCTAATTTAAATAAAAGACAAGATTTCAATATCAAAAGGCTAAAAATACTGTTTTAAATATTATTGTGATAGTTTTTAGGTCTAAATGAATTTTCAGTTATAAAAATAAAATGAAGTGTTTAGTGGGTTTATTGCATAAAAACGCTTAAAAATTAGATAAAAAAGCGATTTTTTAGTAATTTTTGTAGAAAAAAAAGACATACGTGAAAAATATAGTGAATTGGGGGTTGCAATGATTCTGAAATCCTCTAGAATGCACCCATACCGACGAGATAGACGGAAACGAACGAAGCAGAATGGCGGAGTTGTTAAGTTTATCGAAGTCCAGCTTCTGGCACTGACGAGGTGTTGGAAAGATCATTAAGAGATTATGAAGAACAACTTGTGTGGATTTTTACTGGTTGATTGATCGAGATTATTTTCATTGATTGATGGTAGAAATTACTCGAAGTTTATTTGAGAAATATTTGTCAGAAAATTGATGAGCCAAGATTGGCACCCTTTAAGGTGCTACTGATTTTAAACTGAAGAGTTTGATCATGGCTCAGATTGAACGCTGGCGGCAGGCTTAACACATGCAAGTCGAGCGGGGAAGAGTAGCTTGCTACTTTACCTAGCGGCGGACGGGTGAGTAATGCTTAGGAATCTGCCTATTAGTGGGGGACAACATCTCGAAAGGGATGCTAATACCGCATACGTCCTACGGGAGAAAGCAGGGGACCTTCGGGCCTTGCGCTAATAGATGAGCCTAAGTCGGATTAGCTAGTTGGTGGGGTAAAGGCCTACCAAGGCGACGATCTGTAGCGGGTCTGAGAGGATGATCCGCCACACTGGGACTGAGACACGGCCCAGACTCCTACGGGAGGCAGCAGTGGGGAATATTGGACAATGGGGGGAACCCTGATCCAGCCATGCCGCGTGTGTGAAGAAGGCCTTTTGGTTGTAAAGCACTTTAAGCGAGGAGGAGGCTACCGAGATTAATACTCTTGGATAGTGGACGTTACTCGCAGAATAAGCACCGGCTAACTCTGTGCCAGCAGCCGCGGTAATACAGAGGGTGCAAGCGTTAATCGGATTTACTGGGCGTAAAGCGCGCGTAGGTGGCCAATTAAGTCAAATGTGAAATCCCCGAGCTTAACTTGGGAATTGCATTCGATACTGGTTGGCTAGAGTATGGGAGAGGATGGTAGAATTCCAGGTGTAGCGGTGAAATGCGTAGAGATCTGGAGGAATACCGATGGCGAAGGCAGCCATCTGGCCTAATACTGACACTGAGGTGCGAAAGCATGGGGAGCAAACAGGATTAGATACCCTGGTAGTCCATGCCGTAAACGATGTCTACTAGCCGTTGGGGCCTTTGAGGCTTTAGTGGCGCAGCTAACGCGATAAGTAGACCGCCTGGGGAGTACGGTCGCAAGACTAAAACTCAAATGAATTGACGGGGGCCCGCACAAGCGGTGGAGCATGTGGTTTAATTCGATGCAACGCGAAGAACCTTACCTGGTCTTGACATAGTAAGAACTTTCCAGAGATGGATTGGTGCCTTCGGGAACTTACATACAGGTGCTGCATGGCTGTCGTCAGCTCGTGTCGTGAGATGTTGGGTTAAGTCCCGCAACGAGCGCAACCCTTTTCCTTATTTGCCAGCGGGTTAAGCCGGGAACTTTAAGGATACTGCCAGTGACAAACTGGAGGAAGGCGGGGACGACGTCAAGTCATCATGGCCCTTACGACCAGGGCTACACACGTGCTACAATGGTCGGTACAAAGGGTTGCTACCACGCGAGTGGATGCTAATCTCAAAAAGCCGATCGTAGTCCGGATTGGAGTCTGCAACTCGACTCCATGAAGTCGGAATCGCTAGTAATCGCGGATCAGAATGCCGCGGTGAATACGTTCCCGGGCCTTGTACACACCGCCCGTCACACCATGGGAGTTTGTTGCACCAGAAGTAGGTAGTCTAACCTTAGGGGGGACGCTTACCACGGTGTGGCAGATGACTGGGGTGAAGTCGTAACAAGGTAGCCGTAGGGGAACCTGCGGCTGGATCACCTCCTTAACGAAAGATTGACGATTGGTAAGAATCCACAACAAGTTGTTCTTCATACGATGTATCTGAGGGTCTGTAGCTCAGTTGGTTAGAGCACACGCTTGATAAGCGTGGGGTCACAAGTTCAAGTCTTGTCAGACCCACCAAATCTGACTAACGAAGCATGAAAGTGCTGAAGCAAACAGAACAGAACGATACATTGACTTATTGATAAGCTGGGGACTTAGCTTAGTTGGTAGAGCGCCTGCTTTGCACGCAGGAGGTCAGGAGTTCGACTCTCCTAGTCTCCACCATCACTTACATTGATCTTGAAATGATCAAGCAAACGTAAGATGAGCTAAGAAACATACAAACAGCTAGATAGCTTATAGAGCTTAGTAAGAAAGAGGCGTATGATTCGCTTCGTTGTTATTAACCTCTGTGATTTATCACAGTTTCCTGACCTGACGAAGGCTGGAAAAATCATTAACAGAATATATTTGAGTTGAAATAATTTGTTCATACTCGTTTTAAGATCGACACTAACAGTCATTTATGACTGAAAGATGAAGATTGAGAAATGAGTTACTAGCGAAATTAACTGAATCAAGCGTTTTGGTATATGAATCTAATTGAAGCTGTACAGTAGTTAAATCTACGAAACGCCAACTGTATGAGCGTGATGAGAGATCATCACAATCTGTTGCTTATCCCACTTGTAAGGATAAACGACTGTTTGGGGTTGTATAGTCAAGTAATTAAGTGCATGTGGTGGATGCCTTGGCAGTCAGAGGCGATGAAAGACGTGATAGCCTGCGAAAAGCTCCGGGGAGGCGGCAAATATCCTGTGATCCGGAGATGTCTGAATGGGGAAACCCACTTACCATAAGGTAGGTATTGCAACATGAATACATAGTGTTGCAAGGCGAACGAGGGGAAGTGAAACATCTCAGTACCCTTAGGAAAAGAAATCAATTGAGATTCCCTCAGTAGCGGCGAGCGAAAGGGGAAGAGCCCATTAAGTCATATAAGTTCTAGTGGAACGCTCTGGGAAGTGCGACCGTAGACGGTGATAGTCCTGTACACGAAAGGGCTTATATGATGATGTCGAGTAGGGCGAGGCACGTGAAACCTTGTCTGAATATGGGGGGACCATCCTCCAAGGCTAAATACTCCTGACTGACCGATAGTGAACCAGTACCGTGAGGGAAAGGCGAAAAGAACCCCTGTGAGGGGAGTGAAATAGATCCTGAAACCGCATGCATACAAGCAGTGGGAGCCGGCTTAGTCCGGTGACTGCGTACCTTTTGTATAATGGGTCAGCGACTTATATTCAGTAGCAAGGTTAACCGCATAGGGGAGCCGTAGGGAAACCGAGTCTTAATAGGGCGTTTAGTTGCTGGGTATAGACCCGAAACCAGGTGATCTATCCATGAGCAGGTTGAAGGTTGGGTAACACTAACTGGAGGACCGAACCCACTGTCGTTGAAAAGCCAGGGGATGACTTGTGGATAGGGGTGAAAGGCTAATCAAACTTGGTGATAGCTGGTTCTCCCCGAAAGCTATTTAGGTAGCGCCTCGGACGAATACCATTGGGGGTAGAGCACTGTTTCGGCTAGGGGGTCATCCCGACTTACCAAACCGATGCAAACTCCGAATACCAATGAGTACTATCCGGGAGACAGACTGCGGGTGCTAACGTCCGTAGTCAAGAGGAAAACAATCCAGACCGCCAGCTAAGGCCCCAAAATTATAGTTAAGTGGGAAACGATGTGGGAAGGCATAGACAGCTAGGAGGTTGGCTTAGAAGCAGCCACCCTTTAAAGAAAGCGTAATAGCTCACTAGTCGAGTCGGCCTGCGCGGAAGATGTAACGGGGCTAAAACTATATGCCGAAGCTGCGGATGCATAATTTATTATGCGTGGTAGGGGAGCGTTCTGTAAGCCGATGAAGGTGGATTGAGAAGTCTGCTGGAGGTATCAGAAGTGCGAATGCTGACGTGAGTAACGACAATGCGAGTGAAAAACTCGCACGCTGAAAGACCAAGGGTTCCAGTCCAACGTTAATCGGGGCTGGGTGAGTCGACCCCTAAGGCGAGGCCGAGAGGCGTAGTCGATGGGAAATTGGTTAATATTCCAATACTTCTGTGTAATGCGATGAGAGGACGGAGAAGGTTAAGTCAGCCTGGCGTTGGTTGTCCAGGTGGAAGGTTGTAGGCATGTATCTTAGGCAAATCCGGGGTACTCTATGCTGAGAACTGATAGCAAGCTGTACTTGTACAGTGAAGTGGCTGATACCATGCTTCCAGGAAAAGTCTCTAAGCTTCAGTTACACAGGAATCGTACCCGAAACCGACACAGGTGGTCAGGTCGAGTAGACCAAAGCGCTTGAGAGAACTCTGCTGAAGGAACTAGGCAAAATGGTACCGTAACTTCGGGAGAAGGTACGCTGTTGTCTGTGATAGGACTTGCTCCTTGAGCGGCCGACAGCCTCAGAAACCAGGCCCCTGCAACTGTTTATTAAAAACATAGCACTCTGCAAACACGAAAGTGGACGTATAGGGTGTGATGCCTGCCCGGTGCTGGAAGGTTAATTGATGGGGTTAGCGTAAGCGAAGCTCTTGATCGAAGCCCCAGTAAACGGCGGCCGTAACTATAACGGTCCTAAGGTAGCGAAATTCCTTGTCGGGTAAGTTCCGACCTGCACGAATGGCATAATGATGGGGGCGCTGTCTCCAGCAGAGACTCAGTGAAATCGAATTCGCCGTGAAGATGCGGTGTACCCGCGGCTAGACGGAAAGACCCCGTGAACCTTTACTGCAGCTTGACATTGAACTTTGATCTTACTTGTGTAGGATAGGTGGGAGGCTTTGAAGTCGCGACGCTAGTTGCGATGGAGCCGTCCTTGAAATACCACCCTGGTAATATTGAGGTTCTAACTCTGTCCCGTTATCCGGGACGAGGACCATGTCTGGTGGGTAGTTTGACTGGGGCGGTCTCCTCCTAAAGAGTAACGGAGGAGTACGAAGGTGCGCTCAGCGTGGTCGGAAATCACGCGTAGAGTATAAAGGCAAAAGCGCGCTTAACTGCGAGACCCACAAGTCGAGCAGGTACGAAAGTAGGTCTTAGTGATCCGGTGGTTCTGTATGGAAGGGCCATCGCTCAACGGATAAAAGGTACTCTGGGGATAACAGGCTGATACCGCCCAAGAGTTCATATCGACGGCGGTGTTTGGCACCTCGATGTCGGCTCATCTCATCCTGGGGCTGAAGCAGGTCCCAAGGGTATGGCTGTTCGCCATTTAAAGAGGTACGCGAGCTGGGTTTAGAACGTCGTGAGACAGTTCGGTCCCTATCTACCGTGGGCGTTGGAAATTTGAGAGGATCTGCTCCTAGTACGAGAGGACCAGAGTGGACGAACCTCTGGTGTACCGGTTGTCACGCCAGTGGCATCGCCGGGTAGCTATGTTCGGAAGGGATAACCGCTGAAAGCATCTAAGCGGGAAGCCTACCTCAAGATAAGATTTCCCCGAGACTTTATGTCTCCTAAAGAGCCGTTGAAGACTACGACGTTGATAGGTTGGATGTGGAAGTGTAGTGATACATGAAGCTGACCAATACTAATTGCTCGTGAGGCTTGACTATACAACACCCAAACAGTTGTTGTATTAAGCATCAATCGATTCGATATTAAACAAAACAGCTTGATTTAGTTACGCTAAACGAACAAACTACTGCAACTCAGATATACCTGTTAATAACTCATTTGATGAAAGCTAGGCACGAAGAGCACTGCTCTGAGGTTAGACCCAAGCAAATAGTCATAAACAGTTGTGCTGGCGACCATAGCAAGAGTGAACCACCTGATCCCTTCCCGAACTCAGAAGTGAAACCTCTTAGCGCTGATGGTAGTGTGGGGTTACCCATGTGAGAGTAAGTCATCGCCAGCTCATTATTCCAAAATCCCCCTCTGCCAAGGCAGAGGGGGATTTTTTTATGTGCAAAAATTATAAATAAAACTTCAAAATTAACTCGTTTTATAGTTTTTAAAATGTATCTATTTACCTTTCTCTGCTGAATTAACATTATAAATTCTGTATCTTGATGTTAATTTGAACCATAAATCAGTATGGAGAAGATAATGTTGTCGCAATTTAAAATAAAAATTCTACTCAGTTGTTGTGCTTTAGCATTTACTGCCTGTCATGCAGAGAATTCATCTTCTAGAAGTAGTCAAGAGGTATCTACATCAGCTGCCAAATCGGATGCAGTCTCTTCTAACTTGCAAAAATATAAGGTTGAACAGGTTGCTCAATTTAATGAGCCGTGGGCGATTACTACTTTAAAGGATGGCCGACTATTAATTACTGAGCGCAAAGGAAAATTGCAGCTCTTTGATCCAAAAACCAAGAAAAAAATTGAAGTTAAAGGCATACCTCAAGTCGCATATGGAGGCCAGGGTGGCTTAGGCGAAGTTGCTTTACATCCCGATTTTGCAAAGAATCGGTGGGTATATCTGAGCTATGCTGAACAAGGCCAAGGCGGATATGGTGCAGTGGTGATCCGGGGTAAATTAAACTTAAATCAAGCCACTCCTCAACTCACACAAATTGAACGGATCTGGACGCAAGTGCCGAAATTTTCAGGCCAGGGACATTATGCCCATCGGATTGTATTCGGGTCGGATGGTAAGTTATGGATCAGTTCAGGAGAACGTCAGCAATTCAACCCTGCACAGGATATGCAATCCAACGCCGGTAAAATTATTCGCCTGAATGATGATGGCTCAATCCCTGCCGATAATCCGTTTATGAATCAGGGTAAAATTGCCCAGCAGGTCTGGAGTCTTGGACATCGTAATCCTCTAGGCATGGCTTTTGATCCGAAAGGGCAGCTTTGGGTGATCGAAATGGGACCAAAAGGCGGCGATGAACTGAACAAGATTGTCAAAGCTAAAAATTATGGTTATCCGTTAGTGTCCAATGGCGATCATTATGCTGGCAAGCCGATTCCTGACCACAGTACCCGACCTGAATTTGAGGCCCCGGCACTGGATTGGACTCCGGTAATTTCTCCTTCAGATTTAATGTTTTATACGGCTAATGTCTTCCCGAAATGGAAAAATAAAGCGATTGCGACCGGTCTGTCTTCCAAGGCGATTGTGATTGTGGATACGACCCAGACTCCAGTGAAAGAAGTCCAGCGTCTGGATATGAAGGAGCGGACTCGCGGGGTTGCTCAGGCACAGGATGGTTCACTGTGGGTGATTCAAGATGGTTCGCAAGCCGGTTTGTTAAAAATGACAGCACCTTAATCCTCTGCTTTTAGGATGCTTATCTAAATATGAAATATTGAATAAGCTGACCATCTGAATAAAAATCTTTTTAAGCTGATGCTGGCATGAAAGAAAAAGGCCTCTACATCCTGTGAAGGCCTTTTCATATTCTGTTAAAGGTATAATGTCTGTTATACCGATCAGCATCCTGCTACGTGAATTTTTTTATTTTTCTTACAAGACTTCCTGTCTTGGTATGATCTGAATATAGCCTGAAGCGATACAACGCAATAGGGCAGTTTAACTGCATGGATTGTAGGTCAAAGCCGACAGCCGAATTTTAAAAGATAATTTTAAAAATACTGTTTCAAAATGATCATCTGACCAAATCATAAACTGCGGTGATGATTTTGCTGTATGTTAGCGAGAGAAAACTCTTTTGATATGCATCAACTGATATAAATAAAAACGTCGATAAAATAATAAAAAGGAAACTCGTATGCCCATGATTCAAATTGAAGTTCGCCAACAATATCCTCAAGCAGTTGAGGAACAATTGCTTAACAGCGTATTTCATTGTGTGAAAACTGCCTTTCAGCTGCCTGAATATGATCGTAATATTCGTCTGGTCATGCATGAAGCGCATCGTTTTCAGTATATGAGCCATTTAGCTCAGCCTGAATATTTTACCTTGATCAGTATTGACTGTTTTGCTGGCCGCAGTCTGGAGACCAAGCGCAATTTGTATCAGCAGATGGTCAAAAGTCTCGGGGAAATCGGTATTCCTGCAGATCATATTCTGATTCATCTGAGAGAAAGTGCATTGGAAAATTGGGGAATTCGAGGAGGGCAAGCCGCCTGTGATGTTGATCTCGGGTTTAAGGTGAATGTCTGATGCATCCCGATCAGTATTCAAGTTAAATCTAAAGTTTAAAAACAGAAAAGCCTCAACATCCTGTCGAGGCTTTTCTGGATTTGCTTCTCAGATCTGACTCCTGTCTAATCTGTCAACGTCCTGTTGATTGGCGCTTTTTATTGTTGTCGTATCGCTTAGCAGACTTCCTGTCTGTTTATGTAATGACTATAGCCTCGCATAAAACGACCGCATAGCGGCTAAACTCTGCGCTGCATGTAGGCTAAAACGTACAGGGCTGTCGTCCAGTCATTAAGCACTGACATATTGAATCAGTCTATCCACCACAGCTTTTAAGTTTTTATTATCAAATTCATTGCCTTGGAAGGAATAATCTTTGTTGCGTGCAAAGATGTCACGGATTTCAATCACGGCATTGGTATCTACCAGTCCAAGTTGAGTGCCGACTTGACGAATCTGGTCAATCGAACGTGAGCCATTGGTCGCGCCATAACCAATATAAGCTGCCGGTTTGCCTTGCCATTCCTTGCCGAGATAGTCCAGGGCATTTTTCAGGGCAGGGCTATAGCCATGATTGTATTCAGGTGTGACAAAAATAAAGGCATCGCCGAGTGCAATCTTGTCGGCCCAGTCTTGCTGTTTGGGCTGATCATAAATCCCGGTCAATGGCGGATGAGCACCAGAAAACAGCGGAAGATCCCATTCTTTTAGATCGACAATTTCAGTTTCTAAAGTGCTAAAGGCATAACTTTTAATTTCCTGCAGTACCCAGTGCGCCACTTTAATCGCAGTACGTCCCTCACGCACACTCCCAACCACAATATAAATTTTCATGTTTCATCCTTTCTTCGGGTCTGATCATCAAATTAAATTAATCAGATTTCAGGAAGGTGACTAGAGATGATTTGTATCCGGAATATAAAAAAGCTCCCGAAGGAGCTTTTTTAAAATCAGTTAATTAGCTGATGTCTTACATCAGTTTAATGCCTTGCTGACCCGCAGGTGTCACTTTGAAGATTTCCACTTCAAAGGTGATGTTTTTGCCTGCCAATGGATGGTTAAAGTCCACTTCAGTGATGTCATCATTCACCGATCTCACCACGCCATACAGGGTGGCTTTGGCTTTGTCTTCAAACTCGATCATGTGACCTTCGATTGGACGTTCTCTGAACTTCACCGTATCAAATTTCTGGATGTTTTCTGGATTCCAGGGACCAAAAGCATCTTCTGGAGGCAGGCTCACCGTACGACGGTCACCGGCACGTAAACCAAACAGTGCTTTTTCAAAACCAGGCAGTAAATTGCCATCGCCAATCACCAGGCTGACCGGTTCTTCACGGCTACGGGTATTGTCAATTTCTACGCCATTTTCGATTGCGACAGAAAAGTGCAGCTCGACTTTAGAACCGTCTGCAACCCGGGTTTCTTCGTTAGGATGAATAAAATCAGTCATGTTGTGCTTGCGCCCGTTGAATTCGATGTTTTTCTAAGAAAAAGGTATCAATCAGCATCAGAATAGTGCCTACAGTAATAGCACTATCTGCGATATTGAACGCAGGGAAGTGGCTGTTCTGGTAATACACATGAATAAAATCGACTACATAGCCGAGGCTGACCCGGTCAATTAAATTACCGATGGCACCACCCAGAATCAGGGCAATCGCCAGCGGTAAAATTTTCATGTCTTTTGGCATACGCATCAGCCAAAACACGAAGATTACAGACACTAAACCTGCCAGTGAAGTAAAGAAATAGCGTTGCCAACCACCGGCATCGGACAGGAAACTAAAGGCAGCGCCATAGTTATGTAGCAGTGTCCAATTTAAAAAGGGCAGCACAGGAACAGGATCTGCATAGTTCAGATTTGTCACTGCAATCCATTTGGTCCATTGATCCAGAATGATCGCCAGAATGGCCAGTCCAACCCACCATAAATTATGTGGATAGAACTGGAATAAGCCCTTTTTGGTGTGGGTATTAGGCATATTTTCTCTCTTCGCCTTGGCCTGTAGGAAGGTTGATGATACAACGACCGCATAGACCAGGATGTGCAGAATGTGTATTTACATCTGGTAATACATGCCAGCAACGTACGCATTTTTCGCCATTAGCTGCTGAAACTTTCACATTCAAGCCTTCAAGATCAGACGCTTCACCTTGTGCTGCATCAAACTCATTGACGATCACTTGTGATGTGATCAGTACGAAACGAAGCTCATCACTTAACTTATCTAGCACTGCTTTTAATTCGGCATTTGCCCAAAGTTCAACTTTGGCAGACAAGTTAGAACCGACAGTTTTCGCGGTACGTGCAGTTTCAATGAATTTGTTTACTGCAGATTTCACGGCAATGAGCGTTTGCCATTCAGCTTCAGATACTACATTTGCAGTTGAAGCCACAGGAATATCATACCATTCAGCCGTGAACACGTATTTCTCTGATTGCTCAGGAATTAACGGCCAAGCTTCTTGTGCAGTGAAGCTCAGGATTGGTGACATCCAACGCACGAATGCCTGTACCAGGTGATACAATGCAGTTTGTGCAGAATGACGTGCTTGCGAATCCGCTTTAGTGGTGTACTGACGGTCTTTGATAATGTCTAAGTAGAAACCACCTAAGTCGTTAATACAGAAATTCGTTAAAGTAGTGGTGACGATATGGAAGTTCATATCTTCGTATGCTTTCTTAATGGTTTCTTGCACTTCAGATGCACGTTGCAGAATGTATTGATCCAGCGCGATCAATTGATCTACAGGAAGCGCATCTGTTGATGGTTTGAAGCCATTCAGGTTAGCAAGCAAGAAACGAAGCGTGTTACGGATACGACGGTAACCGTCAGACGCACGGCTAAAGATTTCTTTACCTGCGGTCATTTCATAACGGTAATCCGCAGATGCGATCCAGAAGCGTAAGCCGTCTGCACCCATATCTTTAATGATGTCTTGTGGGGTGATCACGTTACCGATCGACTTGGACATCTTGCGGCCTTTTTCATCCACGACGAAACCGTGAGTCAATAGACCTTTATATGGCGCACGTTCGTTAATCGCAATCGAGGTCAATAACGACGACTGGAACCAGCCACGGTGCTGGTCTGAACCTTCAAGGTACAAATCAGCAGGATCAGTCAGTTCTTCACGTTCACGCAGTACCGCATAGTGCGTTGTACCAGAGTCAAACCAGACATCTAATGTGTCACGAACTGCGTTGTATTGTTCAGCATCCGCACCGATAAACTCAGAGGCATCACGGTTATACCAGCCATCAATGCCTTCTTGCTCGATCAGCTTAGCCACTTCTTCAATCAGTTCAGGCGTACGTGGGTGCAATTCATTGGTGTCTTTGTGTACGAAGAACGGAATTGGCACACCCCAAGTACGTTGACGTGAAATACACCAGTCCGGACGACCTTCAATCATCGCCTGGATACGGTTTTTACCCCAGTCCGGTACAAAGCTGATATCGTTTTCAATCGTATTCAGTGCATTTTGACGCAGACCTTTGGCATCCATGCTGATGAACCATTGTGGGGTCGCACGGAAGATAATCGGGGTTTTATGGCGCCAGCAATGCGGGTAGCTATGCTTGATCACCATGTGTGCCCAAAGCTTGGTCGCTTCAGTCAATGCTGCAATGATTTTTGGATTGGCTTTGTAGATGTGCTCGCCCGGGAAGATTGGCGAAGTCGGTAAATACACACCATTACCGCCGACTGGGTTTTCTACTTTTAAGTTGTACTGTAAACCAACTTTATAGTCGTCCACACCGTGGCCCGGTGCGGTATGTACTGCACCTGTACCGCTAGCATCGGTGACGTGTTCACCCAAGATCACTGGGACTTGGCGTTCAGCAATTAAAGGATGTTGAAGAACTAAATTCTCAAGTTTTGCACCTGTGAATTCAGCAAGCACTTCAAATGCAGTAAAGCCATAACGCTGAGTTGCAGACTCAACCAATGATTTCGCAAGGATGAAGTTTTGTGATGCTTTGTCTTCACCAATTGCTTTCACCAGTTGGTATTCAAGTTCAGCGTGTAATGCAACCGCTTGGTTGGCAGGCATGGTCCAAGGCGTTGTTGTCCAAATCACGATATCCGTACGATCAGCGATTTCTACGCCGACACGTGCAGATAAATCAGCAAGGTCTACAACCGTGAAACCGACGTCAATTGCGTCAGATTTTTTATCTTCGTATTCAACTTCAGCTTCAGCGAGTGATGAACCACAGTCTAAACACCAGTTGACTGGTTTCAGACCTGGCTCGATATGACCTGCTTTCGCGATTGCACCCAATGAACGTACGATGTCAGCTTCTTGTTTGAAGTTCATCGTTAAGTAAGGATTGTCCCAATCCCCGAATACGCCCATACGTACGAAGTCTTTCTTTTGAAGCTCAACTTGGGTGTAGGCATATTCACGGCAGGCTTTACGGAAGGTAGATGCATCCACTTTTACGCCGACTTTACCGACTTTTTCTTCGACTTTGAGTTCGATTGGCAAACCGTGACAGTCCCAGCCCGGTACATACGGTGCATCAAAGCCATCCATGACACGGCTTTTGATAATGATGTCTTTGAGTACTTTGTTGACCGCATGACCCAAATGAATTTGACCATTGGCATAAGGAGGGCCGTCATGAAGCACGTATTTTTTCTTGCCAATACGCGATTCACGAATCTGCTGATAAATGTTGTCGGCATACCACTCTTCTAACCATTTCGCTTCACGTACTGCCAAATTTGCTTTCATTGCAAAGTCAGTACCTGGGAGGTTTAGCGTGGCTTTATAGTCCACTGCATTTTCAGGAGTTTGCTTATCGCTCATGCAAGTCGTCTTCCAATCTAATCAGTTATGTCACTGACACGTTTTACAATAAAAATATGGGATATTAAAAGGGAAATGTGGGGTGATTTCGACGAAACTCAAGCAGTTTCTCGACATCATCATCAATTCCGGCTTTTAGCGCTTCAAGCGAAGGATAGTCCTTTTCGCCATGTAAATAGTTTAAGAACGTCACCCGCATCAACAGGCCATACAGATTAGCAGAAACATTTGGAAAATGTACTTCTAATCGCCACTCTGGATGTGCTTGTTTAATGGCTGGACGTGTGCCGACATGACCTGCCCCAAACAGGGCAGTCGGGTCATAACCCGCAATACCGGTTTGAGTTGCAGAGTCAGCTTTTACTTTGTCTTTTAAGGATTGTGTTTCGCAAATAACTTCAACCCCATAAATTCCCTTCAGGCAGGGCTTATGACGGTTGAGCCGTACATTAATGGTGGGAAAATCAATGGTTCGGCCAATCTGATCACCATATTGCACCCGCCCGGTAATGCTATAGGGACGGCCCAGCAATTGTGCGGCCAAGGCTAAATCACCGGCTTGCAAGGTCTGGCGAATCCGGGTGGAACTGACGCGTTCACCATCTAAAGCAATGGTATTTAAATTGGTCACTTCAAAGCCGTAATTGCGCAGGAATTCGCTATTGCCCTGACGGTTTTTACCAAAGTGAAAATCATCGCCCAAGACCAGATGCCGGGCATTCAGTTTTTCTTTTAAAATGTCGGCAAAGGCTTCTGCAGTCAGGCTGCGAAAAGTATGGTCAAATTTCGCCACTGCGATATAGTCCACACCCAGCTCAGTCAGATATTCAACTTTTTCACGCAATGATGAAATACGCGGTGGAGCATCATAACCCTGAAAGTATTCAAGTGGTTGCGGCTCGAAAATCATCACTACAGATTTTAAACCCTGTGCTTTGGCCACCTGTTGCAGCTGACGGATCATCGCCTGATGGCCTAAATGCACGCCGTCAAAATTACCGATGGTCACGGCAGTTTTGGGTAATTCAGAATGAGAGGCTAAAGCATTTAGACGGAGCAGCTGCATGGGCAAATCAAGTGCTTAGAAATATCGAGAGGCTATATATTGCCATAATCTCGCGCTTTCGTCTTGCTGTTGTGTTTTTATGCAATATTTTTCTTGAAAATTCATCTTCCTTGGAATTGAGTCGGCTGGTTTTTCTACGCACTAAGTATATTTGATCAGAGCACTGGTGCTTTTCATTCAGCCGGTTTTGTTTTCTAATGTCAGGGTTTTTCTTGATATCAGGTGTTTCGAATGTCCGATCTGGCGCTCATCATGGCTCTACCCAATGAATCCAAAGGCTTGTTTGAAGCAGAAGGCATTCGGGTGCATTACAGCGGGATTGGTAAAGTCAACGCAGCCTTTAAAGCCTTTGAGGTGATTCAGAACACCGGTTGCAGTACCTTGCTAAATTTGGGAAGCGCGGGGAGTTCGCATTTCAATGCGCATGAACTGGTCGAAGTCACGCAATTTGTACAGCGTGATATGGATGTTTCACCCCTCGGCTTTGAGGTCGGCATGACCCCGATGGATCAGCATTTCCCGGGTGCGATTGAGCTGGATTCTTTCTTTGACCATTTGCCGAAAGGGGTTTGTGGGACAGGCGACAGCTTTGAAACCGGTATTTCAAAAGTGGCGTGTAATTTGGTCGATATGGAAGGCTATGCCTTGGCCAAAGTCTGTAAAAAGCTGGGCGTTCGGCTGATTTCAGTGAAATACATTAGTGATGGAGCCAATGAGACTGCGCATCTGGATTGGGAAGAAAATCTGTTATTGGGTGCGAAAAAATTATTAGATTTATATCAAATGGTAAAATAAATAGGAAGGTCAAGTTTGCTCGGCGACCATAGCAGCTATGGTCGTGTGCCAATCAGAAGCGCTTGCTTATTTATCCGTGCGTGGAATCACGCCGTATAACATCATGTGTACCGTATGCTGGATAATGCGTTGCTGCATGCTGCGGTTACGCAAAGTTTTACCCGTGACCATTTCCATTTGCGTCGCAAAGTCTGCATAGTTCTGGGTAATCGCCCAAATATTCAGAATCAGTAACTCAGGATCAATATCTGCAGAAATCTTGCCTTGCTCCTGCCAGTTGGAAATTACTTTGGCTTTACGCTTGACCAGTTTTTTCAGCGGACCTTTTAAAATTTCCAGAATATGCGGTGCACCTTGAATCACCTCCAAAGCAAATAAACGGGATGCTTTAGGCTGGGTACGCGACACTTCAATTTTTTGCATCAAATAATTGGTGATCGCTTCTTCAGGTTCAAGTTCAGCTTCCAGGGTTTGTAAAGGCGCCAGCCATTTTTGTAAAACGGTGGTTAATACCTCGACATACAGGGCTTCTTTATTTTCATAATAATAGAAAATATTCGACTTATGCATTTCTGCAATTTGTGCGATTTCATCCAGGCTTGCCCCATTAAAACCATATAGGGAAAATACGTCTAGTGCAGCATTTAGCAGCTGATTGCGTTTTTGAGTACTCTTTTTTTGTTCCATTAGCAAATATAAAAAACAATGAAAAAGGGAATCCTCAATTGTACGGCAAATCATCAGATTTGTGCACACAGTCACAGGCTAATTTTTTGAATAATGATGATTTATTCTCTAGATCAATATTTTAAACAGGCTAAATGCATCTATACCAGGAGAAAAATTCAAGTTTCTGAAAATACTTCATTTATTCATCTTTTTTCTTCATCAATTGAAGAGAAGAATAATACTGAAATGAATCTGATGAAAATGTATTCTTATGGAGATAAATGTATTTTTATAAGAATAAGACCCAAAACCATGCGCGATTTTGGGTTGGATTGGGTATTCAGGTCGCTAAAACTGCCTGCAAGACCTCCTGTTCTAGTTCTGCAAATGTCACACTTTTTTGCCGGGGACGTGGCAAATTGACCTTAAATTCTTTGGCAATATGGCCTTTGTCCAGCAAGATAATCCGGTCTGCCAATTGCACTGCTTCACTGACATCGTGCGTGACCAGAATGGTGGTAAAGCCTTGCTCGGTCCAGAGACGTTCAATCAGGTTCTGCATTTCCAGACGTGTCAGGGCATCCAAGGCGCCGAGCGGTTCATCCAGCAGTAGAATACGCGGCTGATGCGATAATGCCCGCGCCAAGGCGGTACGTTGCCGTTGTCCTCCAGAAAGCTGTGAAGGCCACAGTCCAGTTTTTTCTTTGAGTCCGACCTTTTCCAGCATTTGCGAAGCTTTGGCATGCTGCTCCTTCGGTAAACCGAGTTGAACATTCTGTTCGATGCTGCGCCAGGGCAGCAGGCGAGGGTCCTGAAACATCACCCGGATATCATCGGTAGTAATGCCTTCGCGAATATGCCGGGCTGACTTAAACTTGATTTCGCCGTAGCTTTGCTGTTCCAGATCGGCAATCAGGCGCAATAAGGTACTTTTACCACAACCGCTGCGACCAACAATTGCCAGAAATTCACCCGGCTGGATATGCAGGTCCAGATCTTCCAGAACCTTGACCGAACCGTAAAACTTGTGCAGCTGTTCAATGATAATTTCGGCACCGATCACTGCAGCAGGATTGATCTCTGCCGCAGGTTGGTCCAGTGGCACAATCGGGTCATTGGCATGACGCCCTAAACTGAGATCAGTCATCACATGCTCCTCATTTATTCTTTATTTTTGATAGCCGGCATGCCAGCGCAGCAGGAATCGCTCTAAGGCCACGGCCAGAACATCGGCCAGTTTGCCGAGCAGGGCATACAATAAAATACCTACCAGAACCACGTCAGTTTGCAAAAATTCACGTGCATTCATGGTCATATAACCAATACCAGACTGGGCGGAAATGGTTTCGGCCACGATTAACAATACCCAGACCAGACCTAGAGAAAAACGCAGTCCGACCAGAATTGACGGCATCGCACCCGGCAGAATAATTTCTTTATACAGTTGCCAGCGAGTTAAGCCATAGCTTTTGCCCATCTCGATCAATTGCGGATCGACGGAACGAATCCCATGATAGGTATTGATATAAATCGGGAAAAATACCCCAATCGCCACCAGAAACAATTTGGCAGATTCATCAATCCCGAACCATAAGATGACTAGGGGAATGAGTGCCAGTGCAGGAATATTGCGGATCATCTGCAAGGTGGTGTCGAGCAGGGTAGAGGCAGTTTTGGATGAACCATTTAACAGACCCAGCAATAGGCCCAAACCACCACCTACCAATAATCCGCTGATGGCACGTCCTGCACTGACTTGCACATGCGTCCACAGTTCACCGCTGAGCAATAAATTCCAGAAGGCTAAAACCACGGCACTCGGTGCAGGCAGAATCCGGCTTTCCAGCAGGCCTGTGCTAGAGGCAATTTGCCAAACTGCAATCAAGAAAATTGGAACCAGCCAGGGCAGCAGATGCTGCTCCAGAATTGTTCCACGTGAAACCTGCTTTGGGGTCAGGGTTTCAACGGAACCGACTTTTGACATTAAGCAGACTCCTTAATTTTCTCAGCCTGCTTGTTCTCGTCCGGTGTGTAGTTGTTCGCCACGATTTCACCAAATGGACCGGTCAAGTTTGGTTGAGTGAGTTTTTGCTGGGTTTCCAGTGGAAGTAAAGGGAATACCAGTTCTGCAAAACGGATGGATTCTTCCAGATGTGGATAGCCTGAGAAAATAAAGGTGCTGATCCCCAGATCGGCATATTCCTGGATACGTGTAGCGACAGTTTCCGGATCGCCGACCAGTGCCGTACCTGCACCACCACGAACCAGACCCACACCTGCCCAGAGGTTTGGAGAAACTTCGAGTTTGCTGCGATCGCCATTGTGCAGTTCTGCCATACGGCGCTGACCGACCGAGTCCATGGATTTGAACTTGGCTTGGGCTGCAGCGATAGTGGCATCATCCACATATTGAATCAGTTCTTCAGCCGCCGCCCAGGCCTGCTCATTGGTTTCGCGTACGATCACGTGTAAACGGATCCCGTAATTCAGTTCACGACCTTTAGCTGCAGCCTTGGCTTTTACCACTGCAATTTTTTCTTTGACTGCTGCCGGTGGCTCGCCCCAGGTCAAGTAAGTATCGACCTGATCCGTGGCCAGCTCAATGGCATCATCCGATGAGCCACCAAACCATAAAGGCGGATGCGGCTGCTGAATGGGTGGATACAGCAATTTTGCATCATCGACACTTAAGCGTTCACCATGGAATGTGAAGCTTTCACCAGTATGCGAGCATTTTAAAATTTCACGCCAGATGGTGGTGTATTCAGTTGCTGTTTTATAGCGGGTTTTGTGATCTTCATAGACGCCGTCACCTTTTAGTTCCTGCTCGTCACCGCCAGTCACCAGATTAAGCAGCACCCGGCCATTAGACAAGCGGTCAAAGGTCGCGGCCATACGTGCAGCCAGTGCCGGCGTGGTCACGCCTGGACGCAACGCCACCAGGAATTTTAATTTTTTGGTCGCATCAATCAGGCTGGCTGCGGTTAACCATGGATCTTCACAAGAACGGCCAGTTGGAATCAGCACCCCTTCATAACCTAAGTTATCTACCGCAACGGCAATCTGCTTCATGTAGGCATGATCTACAACACGTGCGCCCTTGCTGGTGCCTAAGTAACGGCTGTCGCCATGAGTGGGGATAAACCAGAAAATTTTCATGTGATATTCCTTAAATTAAATCATCTTGTTTGTTCATCAATGTGTGGCTGCTGGCGACCAGATCTGTTGCTGGACGCTGATGGTTTTGGGAATCAGTTGAACCTGCTGGAAGAGATCGGCAATATTCTGTTGAGCTTTGATCACTTCCGTCGTTAATGGTTGTACCGGCGAAGGTTTAAGACGACGCTCAAATGCAATCTTCGCTACATCCGGTTTCAGACCGGTACTTTTCTGATAAATATCTAGAGCTACAGCCTGGTTTTTAAGAATCCACTGGTCAGATGCATTTAAAGCCTGGATAAACTTCCCGGGGCTATCCGGATGCTTCTGAATAAATTCGGGATTGCCAATATAAAAGGAGTAGGTTTGTGGAAAGTCACTAGATTCAATCAGCACCTTAACCTTGCTGTCGAACTCGGCTGCACCCAGGAAGGGATCCCAGATTGCCCAGGCATCAATGGCTTTTTTGTCAAAAGCAGCACGTGCATCCGCAGGGGGAAGCCAGACGGCTTGAATCTCTGACCAGCTTAATCCGGCTTTTTCCAGGGTTTTGGCCAGAAGTTCATGGGCACTTGAACCTTTCTGCACCGCGATCCGTTTTCCTTTCAATTGTTGAATATTTTGAATGGCACTGTCTTTCGGCACGACCACGGCCAAAGAATTTCCCGCCACTTTTTCAAAGGCCACGTAGCTCAGGGCTTTGTCTGCCGCCTGTGCAAAAATAGGCGGAGTATTTCCCACATAGCCATAATCCACTGCACCGACTGCTAAGGCTTCCAGCATTTGTGGGCCTGCCGGAAACTCTTTCCATTCAATTTTGGCATTGGGAAATTGTTGTTCTAACAGCTTTTCATCACGTGCCACCAGCAGATTTAAGGCTGATTTCTGAAAGCCAATCGCAATGGTTTTAACTTGTTGCGCTGACGTGGTTTCTGCGGCAGCCGTTTGCTGTGGTTCCTGTTTCTGGCAGCCAGTCAGACTAAAGCTCAATAACGCTAAACTGATATAAGAAACTGTTTTTAAATGACTCATCTTTATTCTCAAATTATTCTGCTGTTATTTAATAATTGCTGCATCAATATTCAGCTTTTGTGGAATCAGCTGCTGCGCATAAAACGCATCGGCGACCTGTTGCTGTTTTTGAATCACGTCAGTCGTGAGGGGTTTAACACCGAAGCCCATGCGTGAAATAGAGGTTTTTAAGACATCGACGGCTAGACCTGTCGGTTTTTGCAGGAGCTGAGCGGCAGCGTCCTGATTTTTTGCGACCCAGTCCGTGGTCAGGTTTAGTTCGTTGACCACCGCCTGTACCACCTGAGGATGGCTTTCTGCGAACTTGCGATCTGCCAGATAGAATTGGTGGTTGCTCACCACATTTTCACCGCTGGCAATGACACGCGCACCAATCTGATGTTCAGCAGCTGCAAAGAACGGATCCCAGATGACCCAGGCATCAACTGCACCACGTTCAAATGCAGCACGTGCATCGGAAGGTGGTAGATAAATCACTTCAATATCACCGAGTGTCAGCTTGTTGGCTTCCAGAACTTTTAACAGCAGGTAATGCACATTTGAACCTTTGTTCAGGGCTACCCGTTTGCCTTTCAGATCCTGAATAGACTGGATTGGTGAATCTTTCGGTACAATCAAGGCTTCGGCCTTAGGTGCTTGCGGCTGATTGGCCACATAGACCAGATTTGAGTTGGCCGCCTGGGCAAAAATTGGCGGTGCTTCACCGGCTTCACCAAAAGAGACGCTGCCAACATTCAGGCCCTCAAGCAGTTGTGGGCCGGCAGGAAATTCTACCCATTTCACATTGACCCCTTGCTGTTTTAAGCTGGTTTCCAGCGTGCCGCGCTCTTTTAAAATAGGTAATATGCCGTATTTTTGGAAACCGATATTCAGGGTAATGGTCTCTTCTTTTTTCGAGCAGCCTGAAAGCATCATGACACCCGCCATCGCGGTACCGAGTACCGCAGTCTTTGTTAAAAACTGAACATGAGATTGGCGCATGAATCAAAACTCCCGAAAGTGAAAAGCTAGTGAATGAAAACTTAGACACACGCTAATCGTTTTTGTTTTTCTAAAAAAATAACTATTCAGGAATTTCTAATGAAGAAAAAAGATAAATAAAAAAGCGCAAAACTTATGCAGAAAAGTGATTTATATAAAAATGAAGATTTAATATTTAAATTAATCAAACTTATGAAATTTATAGTTATTTTTTTAAATCTAATCTGTTGATATGTTTAGCTAAAAACGAGTAATAGAATTTTAAAATTTAAATCGAGATTGCCAGATATCTTTATCTAAAATTAAGCTAAAGCACTGAAAGTAAAAGCCACTTTAAAGTGACTTTTTGCAAACAATTGAATTACGTTGATAATTATAAAAAGCCTGACGGGCATCCGGCAGATCATCGACCGAAGCCGGTTCAAAGCCCTGTTCCAGAAACCAGTGCGCGGTGCGGGTGGTTAGAATAAACAGCTGCTGAATCTGCATGCTTTTGGCTTTTTCTTCAAGATAATGCAGGATCTGGCTGCCCCGATTAGACTTGCGATAACTTGGATGTACCGCAACACAGGCAATTTCTGCAGAACGCAATTCATCACCCGTAGTCGGAATCGGATAAAGGGCGGCACAGGCCAGAATCATGCCGTCCCGTTCGATTACGGCAAACTGGTTGATTTCATTTTCCAGACGTTCACGCGAACGATAGACCAGAATGCCTTCTTCTTCCAATGGACGCAGCAAACCGATCAGGCCGCCAACATCCTGAATATCGGCCATCCGCACTTCTTCATAATGCGCGTCGGTGACCAGAGTTCCGGAACCATCCCGGGTGAACAGCTCTTCCAGCAGGGCACCATCATAGGCATAAGAAATCAGATGCACCCGATGTACGCCGTTCATTGAGGCTTCCTGTGCGGCTTTCAATTGTAGTCCTCTTTCAAGCGCATCTTGTTCGACCGGAATAAAATCATCCAGTTGTTGCGGTGTCACTTCGCGTTTGAGTTGGCCGTTACTGTCCATCAGACCATGCTGCTTACCGAGAAAAATCAGTTTATCTGCCTTAAGGCGAATCGCCGTTTTGGTAGCCACTTCTTCAGCCAGCAGATTAAAGACTTCTCCTGTGGTGGAATAACCGGTCGGGCCAAGCATCACAATATTATGACTGTCCAGATGGCGCTGAATCGCATCGGTATCAACTGCGCGCACTTCACCGGTCAGCTGAAAATCAATACCATCACGAATGCCATATGGCTTGGCGGTGACAAAATTCCCTGAAACGGTATCAATCCGGGCGCCATACATCGGCGAGTTGGCCAGTCCCATAGACAGCAGTGCTTCAATTTGTAGGCGGATTGAGCCAACGGCATTCATCACACAGCTTAAAGATTCACGCGTAGTCACCCGACGCTGCTGGTAAAAAGGCGTCGTAATCTGGCTTTGAGCCAGATTCTGGTTAATTTGTGGACGTGCACCATGTACCAGAATCAGCCGAATGCCCAAAGAATGTAATAAGGCAATATCGTGAATAATATGCTGAAAGTTATCATTTAAGACGGCTTCGCCATCAAACATGATTACAAAGGTTTTGTTGCGGTGCGCATTGATATAAGGCGCAGAATGGCGAAACCAGTGCACATATTGCAAAGTTGTGCTTTGTGACGTTTCTGCTGAAGTCATGCTGTGCCCATTTCAATGATTGAAGATCCAGCTTTGATTCTAATGAAAAAAAATGCAAGTGGAAGTGCAGATATAAAAAAACACCTGAAGGGGACTTCAGGTGTCTGCAAGACGAGCAGTAATGGAGAAAGCTTAGTTGATGATTCGTACAATTTTGTTGGTACGCTCATTGACCAGAACGTAGTCATTGTTGACCTTGTACCATTGCTGGAAACGACCGGTATTTGGCAAACGGCGTGCTTCGCGATCACTTACTTCAAAACGGTTGTTGTCATATTGGCGAGGTAAAGTTTGTCCTACGCGCCAGTCACGGCTTGGATTGACCATACGGTTGTTATGACGGCGGTCATCATTCCAGCGACGGTCGTCATTCCATTTCTTGCTGTCTTTGGCATTCCAGTGTGGCGCCGGTTTATGCGGATTATGGTCATAACGCGAGTCATGCTGTGGTGCTGCCATTGCAGAAGTAGCTAACAAAGCACTTAGAGATAACGCGATTGTAGTTAAGACTTTTTTCATGGCTCTCACCTTAAGATGTATATCTAATTTCGATGACACTAAATTAGCGAACAAGTACATAGAAAGCGTGAGGGCTATTTAGTTAAATTGTTAAATTCATGAAGAAATTTAGTAGATGAATCACGCAGTTTGAAAACTGGAAAAGCCGCGAGATTTTGGGTTAAAAATTTTCAGCCAGTGAAATAAAAAAGCCCAAACATCGTTGGGCCTTAAAGAAGATTAAATTTGAATGCACTTATGAACTAGTCACCCACAATCCGGATAATGCTGTTGTTTTCAGAATCCACCAGAATATAGTCATTATTGACTTTGTACCATTGCTGCTTGCGGTCAGGTCGAGGCAGGCGATGGTCTTTATATTCAACTTTATAGCCATTGCCACGATAATGCTGCGGCATCACATAACCCGGCTGCCAGCGTAACTGTTGCAGGCGTTTCACCCCGCGTTCTTCACGCATACGGCGGATATCCTGCTGATCTTCCTCTCGGAACTCACGGGCTTTCTTCTTGTCATGACCATGACGTGAATCCATACGGGATTCATCATTGAAATGAGGGGCAGCGATGACGACATTGCTCAGCATGAATGTACTGCAAGAAATTGCCAGTGCCACCAAAACCTTTTTCATGTTGAACCCTCATTAAATTGTTCATCTTCTACAGCACCTAATGTACGGAAAAATTGCAGAGAAACTGTGAAGAACAGGCACAATTTTTATAACAAATGCAGAGATATTATGATGATGTCATGTTTTTACATGACTATATGCGACGGCATCACTTCTATAAAGTAGCCTACCGAGCCATGTCCTTATCTCATCAAAGCAAGGGCCAACATGCAAGCGAAAATCGATGATTTAGCTCAAAAAAACAGCATTGAGTCAGCGAGAAAAAAGTTCATGATTTAATGAAACGACAAAGAATTTTGCCGGTTTAGTTTGAGATTAATTCCATTGCTCTGCCAAACCTTGTAAGGACTGAATCGCGTCAGCCACGGATTCAGCTTGTAGGGCGTCATCGAGTGCCACAATCAATGCTTCAGATAACTGCAACTGTTCAATCCGGTGAATTGTTTCAATTTTACGTTTTTGGTCAGCCATGCTGCGCTCTTGATTTGATCTATCTATGATTCAAGAAAGCATAGTCCAATCAGTTTAATTTGGAAAACCGTATAATTTTATATATTTAATATGTAAATCCGATTTATTGTTATTTTTTGCAGGATTTTAAGAAAAAAAGGGCACTTTATCGAAAAGTGCCCAAGATTATTCAATGACCCGACTTTTAATAAGCGTAGTTCAGGTCAGTATAATCGTTGAGTGATTTCTGCACATGCGCCTGAATAAAGGCACGTACATCCTCGGCCGTCATGGCTTTGCCCTGATTGCTGATGACATGTTCGATTTCTGGCTGACCTTCAATTTTAATGCGATAAACAAAATGCTTGGCCAGACGATAACTGTCGTCTAATTTTTCAATGCCAGTCACATAATAATAGGCATGTTCAAAATTCAGATCCTGATGTGAAAATACAAATTGCTCGAACAATTTGAGTTTCTGAGCATTTTCGAGTGCTTTGATGTCATCCACGATACTGGCTTCAAACTTGGTGCCGTATTTCTCTGAAATAGGCTGTTGATCAATCAGCAGCGACACCATGCCATCGTCTAAATGGGTCACCGTAATATTGTTTAATTCAGTCATGATGCACTCGAGTGAAATATAGTGGGGCTTAGTATGCTGTTATTTTAATGAAACTCAATGCGAGCGGGGTGAACTTACTTAAGATTTATGCGCTGAATATGACTAAAAATGAAATAAAAAGGGAGCGATTGCTCCCTGAATGACAGACAGAATAATTTAATCCTGTGCATCAATACTCTGGCCATTCATATGCAGGCTGTCATTACCCATCAAATATAGATAAGCCGGCATGATTGAATCGGGGGTAGGCAGGGTTTTCGGATCTTCATTCGGATAGGCCTTGGCGCGCATGGCAGTCCGCGTTGCCCCGGGATTGATGCAGTTATAACGGATATTCGGATGTACCTGCTCTTTGGCAAATAACTGGCTTACCGCTTCAATAGCAATTTTAGAAACCGAATACGCACCCCAGCGTTCGCGGGCTTCGCGGCCTACACCTGAGCTGGCAAAAACCACAGAAGCATGTTCGGATTTGGATAATAACGGTAACAGCGCTTGGGTCATGACAAAGGGTGCACGCAGATTGACCGCCATCACATCATCCCAGACATTGACCGGATAATCCGCCAAGGGAACCCGTTCGCCTAAAATGCCGGCATTGTGCAGAATGCCGTCCAGACGACCAAACTGACGGTCTAGCGTATCGAGCAAAAGCTCATAATCACGTTCTGACGCACTCGATAGTTGTAGCGGCAAGATGGCAGGTTGCGGCGCACCCAAACTTTCAATTTCATCATAAATGACTTCGAGTTTGTTTAAGGTACGCCCATGCAGTACCACAGTTGCGCCATGCAAGGCATAACTGATTGCTGCTGCACGTCCAATGCCATCGCCCGCACCTGTGATTAGGATGATACGATCCTTGAGCAGATTGGGGCGAGGTTGATATGCTGAATATTTCATTATCTACCTCCTCACTTCTTATTATTTAGTGTTAAGCGTTCAAGATACCGCAGTATGCTGCTTCAGTACTAGTGTCTGAATCAATTGATGTAATTCTGTCACAGTATGCACGATATGGTCGGCCTGCCAGGCGTTTAAATCGTCTTTGTATTGCAACGGCAAATAACCATAAGCAGCCAGAATGGTCAGCATCTGGGCATGACGGCCGGCATCAATATCTCGGGGATGATCTCCGACATAGATACAGTCTTCCGCGGCAAGATTCAGTTGCTTGGCTGCCAGATACATCGGTTCAGGATCGGGTTTGGTCCGAGTGACATCTTCCGGACATACCAGCACTGCGCAGCGTTCACTCAGGTTCAGCGCTTGCAGTAAAGCCTCGCTGAGCCAGCGCGGTTTATTGGTCACAATCCCCCAAGGAATGTCATTTTCCTCTAGCTGTTCAAGTAATGGATACATGCCATCAAACAGATCGGTATCGACCGCAATATCTGCGCCGTACATGTCCAGAAAGCGCTGACGGTGTTGCAGAAAGACCGGATCTTCCAGTTGCAGTTCCGGATAAACCAGTTTCACCATAGCGCGAGCGCCTTCGGAGACCTGGGTACGAATCAGCTCGGGTGCAACCAGTGGGCGGCCTTCTTCACGGCACATCTGCTGGATAATTCGGATAAAATCGGCAGCGGTATCAATCAGGGTTCCATCTAGGTCAAATAAAACGGCTTTCATGCTGTGGTCTCTGCTGCGCTATCTTTCACGGTATAAACCATGTAGTTCACATCAACATTCGGTGCCAGCCAATAACGCTTGGTCAGCGGATTATAGTGCAGACCGGTCATGTCTTTGAGCTTTAAACCAGCGTTACGAATATCATGTGCCAGTTCAGACGGCTTGATAAATTTGCTGTAATCATGGGTGCCTTTGGCCAGCATGCGCAAGACATATTCTGCCCCGATAATCGCAAATAAATAGGACTTTGGATTACGGTTAATGGTCGAGAAGAATACATGACCACCTGGCTTGACCAGCTTGTGACAGGCCTGAATAATCGATGCCGGATCTGGCACATGCTCTAGCATTTCCATGCAGGTCACGATGTCATATTGGCCAGCCTGTTCCTCTGCCAGTTGCTCGACCGGCACCTGACGATATTCAATATTGCTTACGCCTTCCTGTTCAGCATGGATGCGTGCCACATTTAAAGGGGCTGCGCCCATATCAATTCCGAGCACATTGGCACCACGTCGCGCCATGCTTTCGGCCAGAATGCCACCGCCACAGCCGACATCCAACACTTTTTTGCCGCTTAAGCCTCCGGCATGTTCATCAATCCAGTTTAAACGCAGTGGATTAATCATGTGCAAGGGGCGGAACTCGGAATGCTGATCCCACCATATAGCTGCAAATGCTTCAAACTTGGCAATTTCTTGTGGATCAACATTCAATTGCGACATCGGTGTCACCTCAATCAGTCGTGATTAGCTAAAAATATGTATGTGCCGAATGGCCAGAGAAACTGATTTAAAACCTTGAAAATCAGTCCGATGGTTTAGTGTAGCGATTCTGGCAGAAAAAGCGATAAAAGCAGCAAAAAAGTTCACAGAATGAAAACGAAACCGGCATAATTGATTTATAGTGAACACATAAACTAAGCATAATGATTTAGAGGACGATAATCCGAATGAAAAAATTCCTTTTAGGCGCTGTTGCCGCATCTGTTTTGGCCTTTTCAGGCAATGCTATGGCCAATTTTGTGGCAGGTCAGGACTATCAGGTGGTTGCAAAACCAGTCAAAGTCGAAAAACCGGGCAGAATTGAGGTACGTGAATTCTTCTGGTACGGCTGTGGTCACTGTTTCGCGCTTGAACCACATATGCAGGGCTGGTTGAAAAAATTACCAAAAGATGTACGTTTTGTACGTACGCCGGCTGCAATGAATCCACTCTGGGAACAGGCAGCACGTGCTTATTATGTGTCTGAAGCATTGGGTGTGCGTCAAAAAGCACATTTACAATTATTCCATGATATTCATGACAAGCAACGTCCAATTTTAGAACAGGCACAACTGGCTAAGTTCTATACTCGCTATGGTATTCCTGAAGCAAAATTTAACAGCACCTATAAATCTTTCCCGATCACTTCGAAAATTGCCCAAGCCAAAAATCTGGCTGCTCAGTATCAGTTAAGTGGTGTTCCGGCAGTGACCGTGAATGGTAAATATATTGTGCAGGGTAATGATGCCAAAGTCATTCAGGTGGTGAATTACCTGATCGAGAAAGAGCGTAAAGCCAAATAAGTCTGAACTGACGATCAGTAAAAAAAACCTGCATCATGATGCAGGTTTTTTATTTAGGCAGGGGGAATGACCGCTTCATTGAGCACAGGGCTTGCGGTTTCAACTGTTTTGGCAGGTCGCCGGTACCAGTGCAAAATGCCACGTAGCAAGAGCTGCATCTGTAGCACGCTTTGGGTTTTAAAGGCATTGGATTGAGCGCGGCGCAGCTCTGGATCAATCTGATGCTGCAGATGAATCCAGCCCATGGCCCAGTTCAGGGACAGTTCAATCAGCATCTGTGCCAGAGCCTGCAAGTCCTGTGATGCCTGAATATGTCGGGTAGATTGCATCTTGGCCAGTTCATGCATGACATCTTCAGCCAGAAAATGAATTTCCCGTTCAATGCCGACACGTAACACGTCCGAACCGCCCCAACGTTCTGCCACAAAAAAAATCCAGGGTTCAGGATGATATTCGACGGCCTGAAAGAAGAGCTCAAGCCCGGTGTGGGTTCGGGTATTCGGCTGATACAGATAAGCCTGCCCCAGCTGATTGAGTACGCCCTTGATATGAATCGCAACCTGATCCAGCAATTCCAGACCCAACTGGTTCATATCCTGAAAGTGCCGATAGAACGCCGTCGGTACTACTCCGACTGCATTCGCGACTTCACGTAGGCTGATCGTGCTGAAAGCGCGGCCCTGACTGCTGAATGCTAGTGTCGCATCGAGTAGTGCCTGATGACTTTGCTGCTTGCGATCTTCACGTAAGGACATAAATGGGTTTCCTGTCACTGGCTTCCCTCATAGGGAGTTTTAGTCTAGCAAAAATTAAATCAAATCGTAGTGCCACAGATCGGCAGAATTTTGACATCTCGTAGCGAGCTGATGCATTGATTTTGTAAATGAATCACCAGGCTGCCTAATCTTGGCAAAGGCTTCTGCTATACTGAGCCGCAATTATTTTGAACCCATACAGGACTTATTATGCGTATCGACCAGCGAGCATTAGATCAATTACGTGAAGTGAAAATTACCCGTAACTATACACGTTATGCGGAAGGCTCTGTATTGGTTGAATTTGGTCATACCAAAGTACTCTGTACTGCCAGTGTGGATAGTTCTGTACCGCGTTTCCTCAAAGGTCAGGGCCAAGGCTGGGTGACTGCTGAATATGGCATGTTGCCACGTTCAACTCATACCCGTAGTGACCGTGAAGCGGCACGTGGCAAACAGAGTGGCCGTACTCAGGAAATTCAGCGTCTGATTGGTCGTAGCTTGCGCTCAATGGTCGATCTGAAAAAGCTGGGTGAAAATACCATTACTATCGACTGTGACGTAATTCAGGCTGATGGCGGCACCCGTACTGCAGCGATTACTGGTGCTGCGGTGGCTTTGGTCGATGCCATGAACGTCTTACTGGAAAGAAAGAAAATCAAACATGATCCATTAAAAGGTTTGGTGGCTGCGGTTTCTGTGGGTATTTTCAAAGATGAAGTATTACTGGATCTTTGCTATGAAGAAGATTCAAACTGTCAAACCGATTTGAACGTGGTGATGACTCAGGCCGGTGAATTTATTGAAATTCAAGGCACTGCAGAAGATAAGCCATTTACCCGTGCACAATCGAATGCCATGCTGGAAATGGCCGAGAAAGGCATTCAGGAACTGGTGAAAAAACAGCAAGAAGCTTTAGGCTGGTAATCCATCCCATGCTGAGAAACGCATCTCCGGATGCGTTTTTTTATGCCTGAAATTTCACTCTGCACCTGTATTCAAAAACTACATTACAAAACTTCCTGACAAAAAGTCGACATGAATCGGCTATATCTGAACCGGTTTTGCATCGATATTGGATCAGATGAGAACACAATGAGGAATGCGACATGAAACAGTGGCTTTGTGCAATTTCATTGCTGGGCGTGTTTGGATTAACTGCCTGTGACTGGGGCAATAATCGTGAAGATGACGAGCGTTCAGTGTTAAATCAGGATCGTGATGAGGATAACGGAAGATATAACGACCGTGATGGTGACGATGATGACCGCGATCGCAGAGGTAATCGGGATGACGATGATGATTAAGGTCTAAAATAGAAAATTGAGCAAAATATACGCAAAAAAAATTTCTAAAAATAAAAAAAGGGTGCTTCGCACCCTCTACGGTCATCTATCCCATCTAGACTTAAGCATTGAAACGCATCGACAGATCAATGGCTTTGAGATCTTTGGTCAGCACGCCCATGGAAATATAATCTACGCCGGTACTCGCGACTTCACGTAAATTATCAATGGTGATATTACCTGAGGCTTCCAGTTTGCAGCGACCGGCCACATGTTGCACCGCGTCGATCATCTGCTGCTGACTGAAATTATCCAGCATCACAATATCAGCATGGGCTTCGAGTGCCTGATTCAGCTCATCCCAGGTTTCGACTTCAACTTCGACAGGCTTACCCGGTGCAATTTGATGGGCCTTGGCAATCGCCTGCGCAATCCCACCCGCTGCCATAATATGATTTTCTTTAATCAAGAAGGCATCAAACAGGCCCAAACGGTGATTCTGGCCACCGCCAATGGCCACGGCATATTTTTGTGCGATACGCAGACCCGGAAGCGTTTTACGAGTATCTAATAATTTGGTGTTTAAACCTTGCAACTGTTTGACATAGTGGGCGGTTTTAGTCGCAACCGCAGACAGCGTCTGGACAAAGTTTAGCGCAGGGCGCTCCACGGTGAGTAAGCTACGTGCAGATCCGGCCAGTTTTAAAAATGCTTGATTGGCTTGAACATGATCGCCATCATTTTTCAGCCAGATCACTTCAATACTTGGATCATAGGCCTGAATCAAGGCATTTACCCAAGGCTGGCCGGCCAAAACCATGTCTTCACGGCTAATGATAGTGGCAGTGGCCTGTTCATCTTCAGGAGTCAGCAGGGCGGTAATATCGCCTTCACCGATATCTTCTGAAAGTGCTTGTTGAATATTGATCTGAATGGACTGGTCTAGCAAAGCTTGAGATATGCGCATGAGTATTTCCGTATCTTTTTTAAGCCGTGAAAATTGCGCCTTATCTTAGCACCGTTACATAAAAGATGAGCGATTTTTCATCCAGTTTGCTGGGATGAATTGAGATTTCTCCTTGAAAGTTTTAGCATGAAGCCGGCTGCAATGCTGATCTTGCAGATTTTATTTTTGGGGAGAACGGTTTTATGCAACAGGCAGCTGAGTTTCAGGTCAAGGACGGGCAACTAATCGGTGCACGTCAAATCCCGTCTCCCAATTTTAATCAGCGGCCAGAACAGACCGAGATTCAATTGCTGGTGATTCACAATATCAGCCTGCCACCTTCCCAGTTTGGCGGCGGTTATATTGAACAGTTTTTTCAGAACCAGCTGGATTGGTCAGTACATCCCTATTTTCAAACCATTGAAGGGATGCAGGTGTCGACCCATCTGCTAATTTTAAGAACGGGAGAAGTACTGCAATTTGTTAATTTCAATGACCGTGCCTGGCATGCCGGCCGCTCGACCTATTTGGGCAAAAAAGAATGTAATGATTATTCGATCGGGATCGAGCTGGAAGGCAGTGACGATTTGCCTTTTGCAACCGCACAGTATGAAGCCCTGGTCAAAGTGGCTGCCTGTTTGCAAGATTATTATCCTAAAATTCAGCAGCATATTGCCGGACATTCGGATATTGCACCGGGCCGCAAGACCGATCCGGGACCATATTTTAACTGGGCTGATTTTCGTACACAGCTACAGCATTATAAAAACACCTCAAGCTCGCTTGAGCGATGAAATTAAGCAATGAACTTCTGATAAAAGTTTCATTACAATAGCCACAAATTTATACATTAGGTGAATAGGATGGCGCTTTGGCGTTCGACCGTCATTGTCAGTGCGATGACCATGTTGTCACGCGTACTGGGATTGGTTCGAGATATTGTTTTACTGAATGTCTTTGGTGCTGGTAAAGACTTCGATACCTTCGTAGTCGCATTTCGTATTCCAAACTTTTTCAGGCGTTTATTTGCCGAAGGCGCATTTTCACAGGCGTTTATTCCGGTACTGACCGAATATAAAACCAGTCGCACGCATACCGAAGTCCAGATCCTGATCAGCCGGGTGTTTGGCTGTCTGGCCACGGTGATGACCACGCTGACCATGGTCGCGATCATTGCTGCGCCATTGATTATGTATATCTATGCGCCCGGTTTCCATAGCGACCCTGAAAAATTCGCTCTGGCGACTGACATGTTCCGCCTGACCATTCCTTATTTGTTGTTCATGTCACTGACGGCTTTTGCCAGCAGTATTCTGAACAGTTATGGCTCTTTTAGTACCCCGGCATTTGCGCCGGTCTTGCTGAATGTGGCGATGATTGCCGGGGCGCTCTGGCTTACGCCTTATATGGCCGAGCCGATTATGGCGCTGGGCTGGGCTGTGATCATTGCCGGTATTTTACAGCTGGCGATCCAAATTCCTGAATTGTGGCGTAAAAATCTGCTGATTCCACCGAAAATTGACTTCAAGCATGAAGGCGTTGATCGCATCATGAAGTTGATGCTGCCGGCATTATTTGGTGTATCTGTCACGCAAATTAACCTGCTGTTAAATACCATCTGGGCCTCATTCATGCAGGATGGTTCGGTGTCCTGGCTGTACAGTGCCGAGCGTATGACCGAATTGCCGCTGGGTCTGATCGGTGTTGCAATTGGTACCGTGATTTTGCCGTCCTTATCGGCACGGCATACTGAGCAAAATCCGGAAAAATTCCGTGGCATGATGGACTGGGCAGCCAAAGTTATTGTGATGGCAGGCCTACCCGCCAGTGTTGCACTGTTTATGCTGTCGACCCCGATTATTCAAGCCCTGTTTGAACGTGGCCAGTTCACCTTTGAAGATACTCAAATGACGGCTTTGGCGCTGCAATGTATGAGCGGTGGTGTGATTGCCTTTATGCTGATTAAAGTCTTTGCTCCCGGTTTTTATGCAAAGCAGGATACCAGAACCCCGGTGCGTGTCGGTTTGATGGCTGTGGCGGCCAATGCGATTCTGAACGTGATTTTTATTGGTTTCTTCAAGCTGATTGGCTGGGAAGCGGAGCATATGGCCCTTGCGTTGGCATCGACGGGTTCAGCGATGGTCAATGCCGGTTTGCTTTATTATTATCTGCATAAGCGTGATATTTTCCGTTTTGGCGCACACTGGAAAAAAATCTTCTTGCAATTCATGTTTGCTAATGTGGTGATGATTGCGGCCTTAGCCTATGCCCTGAGTTGGTATAACGCAGATGTATCACAATGGATGCGTGTGGTAGAAGTATTGATCTTATGTGTTGTCGGTGTGGTAGCGTATGTTGCAGCCTTGCTGGTGGCAGGTTTTAGACCACGTCATTTAAAGCCCTAAGTTCATCTTAAAAGAAGTATTTTTGATCAAAACAGATCATTAAAATACCCATAAAAAAACAAGAGCCAGAAGGCTCTTGTTTTTTTTGAAAGCTAACACTTGCTTTGAAAAGGTCTAGCGTAAATCTAGACCTTGCCGCGCGAAAGAAAACCAACGATCGCAAGAATCACCGCAATTACCAACAAGATAATCGCAAAATCCTTAGACAAGCCTGCGACGCCACCGAAACCAAGTAGACTCGCAATTAATGCAATAACAGCAAAAATAATAGCCCAGCGAAACATATATATTCTCCATGTGTTTTTATTTTCAAATTTAGTATAGAAATAAACGATTCCAGCGACTGTTAGTGTTGTGTTGATGAACTGTCTCTGATTTAACAATAGTTTACGTGATAACAATAAAAATTTGAGACAGTAGGTCTGCAGGGTTCTGGCTGTTATAATCAGCTGATTTTTGAATATTCCGGCCCGATCATGAGCGATACTTTACGTCCCGAATTCTGGAAAAACTATTCACTTGCTGAACTGACGCAAGTCGAGTGGGAGGCCTTATGTGATGGTTGTGGGTTGTGTTGTCTGATTAAACTGGAAGATGAAGATACTCAGGAAGTCGCCTATACCAAAGTGGCATGTAAGCTGCTGGATTGTAGCACTGCGCGTTGTTCCAATTATCCGGATCGCCTGCAATATGTGCCGGACTGTATTCAGCTCACGCCAGAGAAGCTGGAAACGATTCACTGGTTGCCTTCGAGTTGTGCCTATCGTCGGGTAGAGCAGGGTAAAAGCCTGCCATCTTGGCATTATCTGATTAGCGGTTCACGGGAAAGTGTGATTCAGGCACGCAAGTCGGCAGCAGGGCGCTGCCTGACTGAAAGCGATATTCATGAAGATGACATCGAAGACTATATCGTACGCTGGGTGCGTTAAATCTGCCTACGTGATTCGTTTATTGATCTGCCGGATGGAGTAGGGCCTGGGCCGAAGCACCGGCCATCGGACGATAGAAATAAAATCCCTGTCCAATCTGACAGTCACAATGGATCAGGGTGTCCAGCTGTTCTGTATTCTCGATCCCTTCCACTAGAATATCCAGTGCAATACTAGAGCCAATCTGGGTAATGGCTTTGACAATGGCCAAGGCGGACGGGTCACTGTTCATGCGTTCTACAAAGTTGCGGTCAATCTTGATGCAATCGACCGGATAGTCCTGCAAGCGGGTCAGCGAAGAATGTCCAGTGCCAAAGTCATCTAGTGAAATCTGGATTCCGGCCTGTTTCAGCAGGTTCAGGGCGCGAACTACATAATTGGCGCCATGTTCGGACAGGCTCTGCTCGGTAATTTCCAGTTCAACTTTATGGGCCGGAACATCAAAGTTGGACAGGCGTGCCAACAGTTTTTCGGCATAATCATCGCGCAGGAATTCGACCGGTGCAGCATTGATTGAAATCGGTAACAGATCCAGACCTTCCGCCTGCCAGCGGCTCATATCTGCAAAGACTTTCAGTTGCATGGTTTTACTGATGCGTGAGGCCAGCTCATAGTCCTGAAAGGCAGCAAAAATTTCGGAAGGTAACTGAATGTTCTGATTCTGATCTTGCCAGCGTAATAGCGCCTCAAAACCGATCACTGCACCATCAGAAAGACGGACCTTGGGCTGGTAATAGGGAATGATCTGGTCGGCCAGAATAATCTTGCGTGCCAGAGTCAGCTGCTTGGTCATATTTTCCAGTGAACCGCACATTTCCTGATTGAACATGCGGATACCACCACGACCACTATTTTTCAGGTCGTTTAAGGCGATATCAGCACATTTCAGCAAATTAGAAGTATTTAAGGCATCACGTGGATAGATGGCACAGCCAATACTCATGGCACTGCTGATGCTATTGCCGACATAATTGATGGGCTGATCCAGCTGGGCATAGGCCATTTGTGCCGTTGCCAGCAGTTGCTCTTCACTTTCCAAATTTTTGACCAGTACAACAAATTCATCACCACCCAAACGGGCGATGATGGTATTCGGACCGAAACAAGTCTGGAAGCGTTTGCCTAAGACATGTAACAGATGATCGCCGGCAATATGGCCCAAGGTGTCATTAATATGCCGGAAATAGTCCAGATCAATCAGCAGTAAACCCGCCATGGTCTGCTGTTGTTTGGCCTTTAACAGTACCTGTTTAAAGGTTTTATAGAAGGTACTGCGATTATACAGGCCAGTCAGTTCATCACGTTTAATTACTTCTTTTAACCGCGTTTCTGCAATTTTTTGCTGACTGATATTGCGTGATACACAGAGGATATTTTGGGTAATATTCTGCTGATCCAGAATCGGGGTCAGCAGATGATCCCAATACTGGATCGGTTGATCTTTAATCTGAACTTTGCTGGAAAAACGGCTGTTTAAGCCTTGGGCTGCCTGTTTCAGAGCACGTTGCCCGGATTTTCGGGCTTCAGGGGTTAAGCGATTTAACCAGCACAATGAACGGTCTTGATTTTGTCCTGCGGTCTCACTTACTTGTGCCAGACAGCCAGACTGGTTGCTATGTCGAATCTCGCCTTCAGGGCTGATAATGTTAATGCAGTCTGCGCTGGCATCCAGCATGTTTTCCTGGGTTGAAACAATCTGAGAAAGTTGCTGCTGGATTTCAAAATAATCATGTACATCAGTCAGGGAAACGGCCCATTGCAGCAAATGTTCAGGTTCATGATGAAATTTTACCGCCAGGCTACACATGCGATAATGGCTATCATTGCGTTTAATCCGGCACTGGGTTTCAAAATTCTGATGCTGATCCAGCGCAGCATGCCACTGCGCTAAAAATAGCTGCAAGTCCTCGGTATGAATAAAACTCTGCCATTGCAGATGGCCCTGTTCATTCAGGTTCATGCCAAGATAATCAGTCATGGCATCGTTAAAATATTGCAGATGTTGTTTGTTGCTGACCCACAAGGGTTGCGGTAAGGCATCGATCAGATTTTTTAACAAAACCGATTCAGACAAGTGAACGTGGGGTGCAATCAGTGATGATGACGTCAGTGGCTTAGACCGACTCACAGCTCCCTGTTCAAATTTATCATGCTTCATGCATTCACCACTACAACCCAAAAGTGCCCAAGGGGCGAGATAAGTTTCTTTTAATTAGAATAAACAATATGAAAATTACACTGTAATTAATTCACAATTAATCATGTTCAAATTATTCACTTTTACAGAGATTAATTCATTCAGAATTAAAAAAATAGAGGATATCTCCATAAATTAATTTTTTATGCTTGATGTTTGCATTCTTGGAATCAAAACTGCTGGTGTTAGAATGAGATCAGAATTTAGTTTGAGCCAATAATAACATGTCAGATAGTCATATCCCGCTTCCAGAACGCTTACGGCCACGCGACCTTACACAGATTATCGGGCAGGAACATTTGCTGGGTGAGCAGGCGCCCTTACGCCAGATGATTGATCAGGGGCATCTACCTTCGATCATTTTCTGGGGACCTCCCGGAGTCGGAAAAACCACCATTGCCTTACTGCTGGCTCAAGCGGTAGACCGGCCTTTTATCAGCCTGTCTGCACTGAATACCGGCGTGAAAGAGCTGCGTGAAATCATTGCAGAAGGTGGCGATTTGCTGACGCCAGTGGTGTTTATTGACGAAATTCATCGCTTTAATAAATCCCAGCAGGACGCTTTATTAAATGCGGTCGAGAAAGGGAAAATTACCTTAATTGGTGCTACCACGGAAAACCCGTCTTTTGAAGTGAATAGTGCCTTATTGTCACGTTGTCAGGTGTATAGCCTGAATGCATTGAGCGCTGAATCGATTCAGACTTTGTTGACACAAGCCTTGCAAAATGATTCTTTCTTGCAGGAAAGACATATCCTGATTGAAGAATTTGATGCCCTGATCCAGTTCGCAGCAGGAGATGCCCGTAAGGCACTAAATTTACTGGATCTGATCGCCAGTACCTTTGAAGCGGATATGGAAAATATCATCACCAATGCAGTCGTGGTGAAAGTCGCACAGCAGAATATCGCCCGTTATGACAAGTCCGGTGAGCAGCACTATGATCTGGTCTCGGCCTTTATCAAGTCGATTCGCGGCAGTGATCCGGATGCAGCCCTGTACTGGATGGCACGCATGCTCAAAGGCGGTGAAGATCCGGTGTTTATTGCACGGCGTATGCTGATTGCCGCATCTGAAGATATCGGCAACTCGAATCCGAATGCTTTGCTGTTGGCAGGGGAATGTTTCCGTTCGGTGCAGGCCGTGGGAATGCCAGAATGCCGGATTATTTTGGGGCAATGTGCAGTTTATCTGGCGACCAGTGCTAAAAGTAACAGTACCTATCTGGCGATTAACAAGGCGATGGAACTCGCAGATAAAACTTCAAATTTGCCAGTGCCTTTGCATTTAAGAAATGCGCCAACCAAGCTGATGAAAGAGCAGGGCTATGGCGTGGATTATCTGTATCCGCATAATTATCCTGAGCATTTTGTGCTACAGGAATATATGCCGCCAGAACTGAAGGATACCAAACTGTATGAATCAGCACGTAATAAACGTGAAGTTGAAGGGGAGCGTTTACAGCAACGCCGTTGGCAACAGCAACAACAGCAGCAATAAAGCTGGGTATCCCAACTAATTGAACAGATTAAAAAAAAGCCCAATTCAAGGCGAATTGGGCTGAAAGTAGGATGTTTTTGAGGGAGATAACATCCTAGAGGGTAGAGGAGAAATTTGGTCGGAAAATATGGAGTAAAGTGCGTCAACTCACTGATTTGCCTAGTATGTGATAATATTAATGCATGTAGTTTTTGATGTAAAAACGATCATTTTAATAATAAAAATTTATTTTTCCGATTAAAAGACGGAAATAAAAAACCGAGCTAAAAAGCTCGGTTTTTTCGAATCTGCGCATTTACAGATTAGATGTTGTCTAGATTGATACCTAAACGGCCAGCTACTTCTTCATAGGCTTCAACTACGCCGCCTAACCCTTGACGGAAACGGTCTTTATCTAGTTTTTTCTTGGTGTCTTTGTCCCATAGACGGCAACCGTCTGGAGAGAATTCATCACCAAGTACGATACGGTCGTGGAACACGCCGAATTCAAGCTTAAAATCAACCAGAATCATATTCCCTGCGTCAAACAATGCTTTAAGCACGTCGTTCACTTGGTAAGTCAATTCTTTCATTTTCGCCAATTGTTCAGCAGTTGCCCAACCTAAAGCAATGGCTTGTGACTCATTGACCATTGGATCACCAAGCGCATCATCTTTAAAGAACAATTCAAATGTTGGAGGAGTCAGTTCCTTGCCTTCTTCCACACCCAGGCGGCGGCATAAAGAACCTGCTGCATAGTTACGGATCACACATTCAACCGGGATCATATCCAGTTTTTTTACCAGCACTTCATTTGGAGTCAATAGCTTTTCAAAGTGGGTCTCAATTCCCGCTTCTGCCAGTTTTTCCATAATGAAGGCGTTAAAACGGTTGTTCACCTTGCCTTTACGATCTAGTTGCTCAATTTTTTCGCCATTGAATGCTGAGGCATCATCGCGAAAGACTAAAATCAGATGGTCTGAACTGTCTGTGGTGTAGACAGATTTCGCTTTACCAGTATAGAGCAAGGTTTGTTTTAACATGAGGGAACCTTTTACAAAAAAAATGCCTAGAAATGTCTAGGCTGGCCAATTTTGGTAAATCTGGTTGAGCAGTTCGGCAGCTTTTTCACGGTCGGCAAAACTGTTATCGGCATTGAACACAGCGAGGTTATTACTTGAACCGACAGAAGATAATCTTAATACATAGATCTGCTGATCAACCTTAATCGTGACTTCATAACGATTTTTGCTCTGCGCAACGATGCTATGATTCAGACTGCTGAGGGTGGCAAGTGTATATTGCCAAATTGTAGCAGAATTTCCCTCAATTTTAAGCAGCGGATTAAGATTTCCGTCAGTGACCAACTGTGGTCGACCCACCGTATTGGTTTCGGTTAGATCAGCTGTATTTGAGTTTTCAGTCTGGGCTTGTGGGCGTGGCAAGGCAAAACGGTTGCCACGCTGGTTTTCAAGCTTCGGTGCATGTTCAATTGCAAGCGGATCAACTGTTGGAGCAGGATACAATGGCGTTGCAGGACGAACCATGGCGCCTTCAGGATATTGTAAAGCTTCCAGGGTAGTAGTCTCTTTATAGTCTAAAGTGCCGTTATTAAAGGCCATTGAACTACAACCTGCCAAACTGAATACTGAAAGTGTAAGGCTAAGTCCTAAACGTAATTGCATAATCTTGTGCTCTTTTATTTGATAACGCCCGCTTCGACCAGTGCTTCATGAAGCGGAGCGCGATATTGTTCTGCAAGTGGTGTTAATGGAAGGCGAATACCCGTACCAATTAAGCCCATGTCATGGAGTGCCCATTTCACAGGAATTGGGTTCGATTCGCAAAATAAAATATTGTGTAAATTTGCAACCTGAGCATTTAACTGTTCAGCTGTGGCTGCATCACCGGCAATCGCAGCTGCACACACTTCGCTCATGGCTTTCGGAGCCACGTTCGCCGTGACCGAGATATTACCTTTGGCGCCATGACCGATCAGTTGATACGCAGTTGCATCATCACCCGAATAAACAGTCATATCTTTACCGACAAGGCCTTGCAGCAGTTCAGCACCGCGCGGTACATCGCCAGTCGCATCTTTAATACCGATAATTTGTGGAATATCCGCCAGGCGAATCACGGTTTCATTGGCCATATCCACACCGGTACGGCCCGGAACATTATAAAGAATCTGTGGAAGATCAACGGCTTCAGCAATAGCTTTATAGTGCTGATACAAGCCTTCCTGAGTCGGTTTATTATAATATGGCGTCACCAGTAAAGCGGCATCTGCCCCCAGCTCTTTGGCTTCGCGGGTCAGTTCGATCGCTTCACGGGTCGAGTTTGCACCTGTGCCGGCAATAATAGGAATACGTTTGTTGGCCACACGAATGATTTCTTTGATCACCTGGGTGTGTTCACTCATACTGAGAGTAGAGGCTTCGCCTGTTGTTCCAACGGCGACAATACTGTTGGTGCCCTCTGCAATGTGCCATTCAACCAGCTTCTCGAGACCCTTCCAATCTACGCTGCCATCTTCAAACATAGGGGTGACGATTGCGACTATGGAACCTTGAATGGTCTGTGCTTGCTGAGTCATTTTAAAAAACTATCCTATTTGTCCATCCGAAAGGAATGAGAAAACATAAATTGGGATGGATTTGTATTTTGATTTATAGCAAATTCAATAGATTTGCATTGAATTGAATATTGCTTATGCAAATTATGACTGATCAAACGCATAAGAACAATATGCTTTAGTAAAAGCTACTGAATTCTTTATACAAAGCCTTTTGGAAACAATCAAGTAATAAATAAGATGATTTATAAAGCAAAATCCTGAGACCAAAGTTATGTCTCCAGTCTAGACAATGGAGGAGATTACCCCAAATGAACCCAATAATGATAAGGCTTGTGCAAAAAAGATCAGCTGAAAACTGCCATTTTTATGCCTTTTAATTTTGGATTAATAGTTATATTGGATAAATTGAGACCTCGTACATCTTGATCGCACTCTCGCACCAAAACAAATAAAGTCAAAAACGACTAAGACTAATCTTTTTTAAATATCAATAGATTGAGAATTTTTTTCTTATCGGTTAATTTTTTAACTTGATGTATAAGCCTTAAACTCTAAGTCTTGAACTTTATGGTGTTCTGATTAAGTGTTTTTGCGACTTTATTAGTCAGCATCTTCAATTCATCTATTTCAGCTCCTTTAGGAATATCTAAACAAAACGTTCAACTTATTGATAGTTATTTCTGCAATCAGCCTCATAGATGATGGCTGTCTTTTGTAACGCTGATTGAACAAGGATAATCCAATGGAAAAATCAGACAATAAGCACGCGATCATCACGGTAGTGATCTGCTTTCTGATCGCTGTGATTGAAGGCCTGGATATTCAGGCTGCCGGGATTGCCGCTGCTGGTATCCGTGAGCACTTTGGTCTTGATAGCTCACAATTGGGTGTGTTTTTTAGTGCAGGGATTCTGGGCCTATTGCCTGGTGCACTGGTTGGTGGGCGATTTGCGGACCGCATTGGCCGTAAGAAAGTCTTGATCTGGTCGACAGCAGTATTTGCTGTATTTACCTTATGTACCGTGTGGGTGAACAGTTTCCACAGTTTGCTGGCAGTTCGTTTTCTGGCGGGTGCGGGTCTTGGCGGTGCAATGCCGATCTTAATCACGCTAGCTTCTGAAGCCGTGGCTCCTCAAAACCGTGGACGTGCCGTGGGCCTGATGTACTGTGGCATGCCAGTTGGTGCAGCAATTTTATCTTTAATTGCGGCGACTGAATTTGGCGCCAACTGGAAAAATGTTTTCTATCTCGGTGGCCTGTTACCGATTTTTGCCATTCCGCTGATGATGCTATTTTTGCCTGAATCGAAGGAATACCTGAAAGCACAGAATAAAACGGCTGCAGAGCTTGCTGTTGCACCGCAGGGTTCATTCAAGGACCTGTTTAATTCGGACAACCTGTTACGTACGCTATGTATCTGGGTGAGCTACTTCTTTACCTTGATGGTGGTTTACATCATGTTGAGCTGGCTGCCATCATTGTTTATGGAACTTGGTTTCACACGTAAAGATGGTTCAACCGCACAGTTCTACTTCATGGTGACAGCGACGATTGGTACGATTATTTTGGGTATGCTGACCGACCGCTGGAAGAAAGCCTATGTGATCCTGTTGATGTACGGCGGTATTCTGGCAGGTCTGTTGGCGCTGAATGGCGCAAGCTCGCTGAACCAGATGTATATGGCAGCCGCATTGGCCGGTGCCTTCGTGATTGGCTGTCAGGGTGTACTGTATGCCTTCGGTAGTATCGTTTATCCCACAGAAGTGCGTGGTACTGGTGTTGGTGTTGCGTCTGCAGTTGGCCGTATCGGTGCCATGCTGGGTCCAGTCATTGCCGGTCAGTTATTGACAGCAGGTTTTGGTGCTGCGGGGGTTATTACTGCTGCGATCCCATGTATCATCATCTCTACATTATGTATGCTGTTCCTGGTAAACCGCACTAAAGTGTAATGTTCCAAGATTTAAAAAAGCCTGCTTTTGCAGGCTTTTTTTATTTTCAGAATTTAAGAATTAAATACACTGTTTTATTATTAGAAAGATTCATCACTTTATTTTAAAACTTATTTTTTTGCAGAGATCTAGCTCGGAACCCATCCTTTTTTGTCAAAAATAATGAATCTATTGATCTGCTCATATGCGCATGCTGAGAATACACAGTCATACCATTTTTAGCAGCAGGGCTAAAAATCATGGGGTATTTTGCGCTATGATTGGGCATAAATCGAGATTTCAATGGATGAAAACAGATGCAGAATAATGTCGCTTTACTGGTCGTGGACGTACAGAGAGGATTTACCCCGGGGGGCAATCTGGCTGTAGCCAATGCTGACCAGATTATTCCAAATATCAATTTATTGGGGCAGCATTTCAAGCATATTATCCTGACCCAAGACTGGCATCCGGACAACCATATTTCTTTTGCAGACAACCACCCCGGCAAAGCAGCCTATGACAGTATTCAGCTGGATTATGGCAGTCAGGTCTTATGGCCAAAGCATTGTGTACAAGGGACACTTGATGCCGAACTGCATCCGGATTTAAATTTACCGCAAGCACAACTCATCATTCGCAAGGGCTTTCATCCTCAAATCGACAGTTACTCGGCCTTTATGGAAGCTGACCGGAAAACCATGACGGGTCTTGCTGGCTATCTGCGTGAACGTGGGATTGATACCGTATTTGTGGTCGGAATTGCCACAGACTTTTGTGTGGCCTGGACCGCAATCGATGCCTGCAAACTGGGCTTTAAAACCTATGTGATTGCCGATGCCACCAAGGGCATTGACCTGAATGGTTCCTTGCAACATGCCTGGCAGGATATGCTGTCGCATGGCGTAAAACGTATCTATGTGAAAGATATCGTTCAAGCCGCTTAAAGCTGGATAGGGATAGAATTTAAATATTCCTTTGATTTTATTTATATTTAAATATAAAAATTCAGGCATCAACGGATGCCTGTTTTATCTTACTTTTTCTCCCTTAATGTCACCTGGATGAAACCCATGTCAGCCTTGCTCCAGTTTAGCCAATTTGTCCAAAAAACCTTTGCTTTATGGGTGGTGCTTTTTTCCGGCATTGCCTTGATGATCCCTGAAGCTTTTGTCTGGTTACGGGCTTATATTCCGTGGATGTTGGGCATCATCATGTTCGGCATGGGGATGACCATGACGGTAGGCGATTTTAAAAGTGTCCTGCAAAGTCCGAAAGCGGTAGCGATTGGCGTCGTCGCCCAGTTTATGGTGATGCCGGGTTTGGCCTTTTTGCTGTGCAAGCTGTTCCAGCTGCCACCAGAGATTGCCATCGGGGTAATCTTGGTGGGTTGCTGTCCGGGCGGAACTGCATCCAATGTGATTACCTATATGGCCAAGGGCAATACTGCCTTGTCGGTCGCCTGTACCTCGGTTTCTACGTTACTGGCGCCCATTCTAACTCCGGCCATTTTCTACTTGTTGGCCAGTCAGTGGATTGAAATCAATGCCTGGTCGATGCTGGTGTCGATCTTACAGGTGGTGTTATTCCCGATTATTCTGGGCTTAATCGTACGGGCGCTACTCAAGCAAAAAGTCACGGCCTATATTCAGGTAATGCCCTTGATTTCTGTGATTGCGATTGTGGCAATTGTCGCGGCGATTATTGCCGGCAGCAAAACCCAGATTCTGGAGTCTGGGTTAATGATTTTAGGAATCGTGGCCTTACACAATGGTATGGGCTATTTACTGGGTTATTGGGCCAGTCGTATATTTCACTTGGCAGAAATAGACTGTCGTGCAGTATCCATTGAAGTCGGTATGCAGAATTCTGGTCTGGGTGTGGCTTTGGCGGCAACCCATTTTGCTGCATCTCCAATGACAGCTTTGCCAAGCGCCATTTTTAGCCTGTGGCATAATATTTCAGGGCCAGCTTTAGCCACTTATTGGGCTGCCAGACAAACTGAAAAAACAGACACCTAATTGCAGTTTGATGACAGCGCGCAACAAGCCAGAGGATGATTTTTTATAATTTTAAAAATTAAAATATTAATTTATATGGATTTATCGAACTTTGTAACATAAGTGTCATGAAGTCTGCCTAAGATCGCCCCTCAATGATGTGAAACAACAGACTGTAATCAGCAGCATTGAGAGGGCATGGAACAATTTCAGCATTCGTCAGCGACCTATTTTAATCGGGAACTTTCCTTATTTGAATTTCAGCGTCGTGTCTTGGCACAAGCACTTGATCCGAATTTACCGATTTTAGAGCGCTTAAACTTCCTGATTATTTTTTCCCGTAATCTGGATGAGTTTTTTGAAATCAGGATTGCCGGGCTGATGAAACAGCAAGACCTGAATGCGACTACCCGGACGCCTGATGCTGTACCCACCGAGCTGATTCTACAACAACTGTCCCAGTCCATTCATGCCACAGTGAACAAACAGTATGAGGTTCTGAATCATGCAATTTTGCCTGAACTCCAGGCGCAGGGGATTCAGTTTCTTAAATACCAGGATCTTCTGGAAAAACACAAGGCCTGGATCGCGGCCTTTTTTGCCAAAGAAGTACAACCGGTACTGACCCCGATCAGTCTGGATCCTTCACATCCTTTTCCACGTTTGGTGAATAAAAGTCTGAACTTTATTATCAGCTTGGAAGGTAAGGATGCTTTTGGCCGTGAAATCGAAATGGCAATTGTGCCGGCACCGCGTTCCTTACCGTGCCTGATTAAAATTCCGGAAGACGTCACCGGAAACAATACCACCCAGATTTTTCTGACTGCGATCATTCAGCAGCATATCAGTGATTTGTTCCCGGGCATGAAAGCGACCGGATGTTATGCCTTTCGAGTCACCCGCAATGCCGATCTGGTATTGTCGGAAGATGTTGACGATCTGGCCGTAGCCTTAAAAGACGAATTGTGTTCGCGCCGCTTTGGTCGTGCAGTACGTCTGGAAATTGAAAATGACTCTCCACAGAACATCATCGATTATTTGCTGGATGAATTTGATCTGACGGAACAGGAACTGTACCGGATTGATGGACCGATCAATTTGTCCCGCCTGAGTACCAGCTTTGAGCGTCCAGAATTAAAGTATCCGCATTTTAGTCCGGTGATTCCCAAAATTTTCCGTAAACAGAAAAGTATTTTTGAAATTTTAAAGGCGCAGGATGTGCTGCTGCATCATCCTTTTGATTCATTCCAGCCGGTGATTACTTTACTGCGGGAAGCGGCCAAGGACCCGGCGGTGCTGGCGATCAAGCAGACGCTGTATCGTAGTGGTCCGGATTCGGAAATTGTTCAGGTGCTGGCAGAAGCCGCACGGAATGGCAAAGAAGTCACGGCCGTGATTGAACTGCGGGCGCGTTTCGATGAGGAATCTAACATCATGGTGGCCAATATCCTGCAAGAAGCCGGCGCGGTCGTGGTCTATGGCATTGTCGGTTATAAAACCCATGCCAAAATGATTCTGATTGTCCGGCGTGAAAATCAGGAATTACTGCGTTATGCGCATCTGGGTACCGGAAACTATCATGCCGGTAATGCCCGCATGTACACCGATTATGGCCTGATGACCACACAGCCGGATATCTGTGAAGATGTGCACCGCATGTTCCAGGAACTGACCGGCATGGGGAAAATGGCCAAACTGAAAGCCTTGCTGCATGCGCCGTTTACCCTGCATAGCGAACTGCTGAAACTGATTGACCAGGAAAAGGAATTTGCCCTGGCCGGCAAAGCTGCGCATATCATCATCAAAGTGAATGCGCTTACCGAACCACAATTGATTGCTGCCCTGTATCAGGCTTCGCAGGCTGGGGTAAAAATTGACCTCATTGTGCGTTCAATCTGCTGCCTGATTCCACAAGTCACCGGCCTGTCAGAGAATATTCAGGTACGTTCAATCGTCGGACGTTTCCTGGAACATACCCGAGTCTATTATTTTGAGCATGGCGGCGCCAAGAAACTGTATTGTGCCAGTGCTGACTGGATGGGGCGCAACCTGTTTTCCAGGGTTGAAACCTGTTTCCCAGTACTGGATCCAGAGCTGAAAAAACGGATTTATAAAGATGGCCTGATCAGTTATTTAAAAGATTGTCACAATGCATGGGAGTTAGATGCCGATGGTCAGTGGCATAAAGTCTCCTGTCAGGATCCGGCCCAGCCATATAATGCCCAGCAATATCTGCTGGAACAAAAACAGTTAAAAATTTAAGGGATAGGCCAAGATACGCTGGTGTATTTGTTTTATATCCATAAAAAAGCCGGATGTTGGATCCGGCTTTTTTAATTGCAATATTCAGTGATATTTATGAGGCTTTGGACTGTTTGGATTTTAGAATTTCGGTTCTAAAAGTCTGTGCCAGTTCAGCGCTTTCAGCATCCATGCCATTCACCACAAAAGCATGACGGGTCAGGACATTGGTTGGATTCGGCATGCTGACCAGCTGGAAGTGATCACTCACATCTTTCAGCAAGGTGTTCGGTACATGTAAGGCACTTTCTTTCGCGACCAGATGCTGAGTCAGGCGCTCAGCGGCCTGTACCGAGCTGAGCTGCATCTCCTCGACTTTAGAGGCAATCGCGCTACGGGTTTGTAGCACAAAACGTTTTTCTTCACGATAGCGTTTATACAGCACTTCCGAAAGCAGCTGAAACACGGCACTGATCATGGTCAGGCAGGCCAGGGCATTCGGTTTGTCTGCCGCGATACTAATGGTGGCACCTTTTTCATCAAATTTATGTACGGTACAAATATCAGAACTATTCAATTTATTGCGTTGCACACAGAGTTCGGTGGCTTTATTCAGGAAAATCTGGCAGAGATTGAAATAAGGCACTGAAACGGTTTTATTCACGCTATCCATTAATTGTTTTGGATCGTAGAACTGAATGTTTAAGCTCAGGCTATCGCTCTCCAGTACCGCCGGCTTATGTTCTTTTTCTTTGGCTTTATTTTTCACTGCCTGTTGGGCTTGGGCAATCGCCAGTGCCGCATTATGCTTTTCCTGTTCCAATGCCTGAGTCAGGTTCTGAATTTCGAATTTCAACCGTGATTCATTATTGATGCGCGCCAGATATTCAGTCCGACTTGGACGTGCCACGGCACGATAAGCGACCCAGAGCAGACCATGAATGATGAAAGAGAACAGAATCGCCAGCCATTGCGTGCGCAAAATTTCACCAATACTTGGCTCAATCAGGGTGATTTCAATCACACCGACTTTTTTCTCGTTTTGCAGCGCATCACGGACAAAAACTTCACCCTCGCGAGTTTTGGTCAGTCCGCCAGTGGCTAAAACTTGAGCTTTTGCATCCAGAATCCGGATGGAAGCTACACTGGGATTGGTGGCATAACGATTTGCCAGCAACGCCAGAGAAACGCGGTTGGGTGGTTCAAGCTCAGACAGGCTGTCTGTCACCAGTTGACTGGTGATCAGCTGTCCCTGATTGGCACGGTTTTCATTCAGTTGGTGAGTGGTTGCCAATACCAGTAAAAAGGTATGCAGAGCAAAACTTACAATCAATAGGCTAGCAAATAGCCCTTGTCTAGGCGCATTCAACGTAAACTTCCAAGGCAATTCTGTTCAATTTCGATTATGATTCTAACAATAGTTGTAGCTCAGACCCGAGTCAATTCATGCGAGAAATCATTCTTATATCATTCTTAGGACCTGACCAGCCTAATCAATTTACACGATTAATGCAGGTTTTGTCCGCCCATTCCCTACAGATTTTAGATGTAGGGCAAGCGGTTATTCATAATCAGTTAACCTTAGGTATTGTTGTAGCCTCTGAAGACCAGACAGCGACAGCATTAGCCATGAAGGAGATCCTGATTCTAGCACATGATATCGGGTTAACTGTGCGCTTTAAACCGATCTCTGCGACTGAATATGATCAGTGGGTCAAAGAGGGTGGACGCACACGTTATATCGTAACGGCATTGGCCCCTGAATTAAATGCCTCTCATCTGCAAGCCGTGACCCAGATTGTCTCGGGTCAGGGTTTTAATATTGAAACCGTGACCCGTCTGTCTGGCCGTCCAGCTTTAGATGGTCAGAGTGCCGGGCCAAAACGTGCCTGTGTCCAGTTCGGTTTAAGTGGACAGATGCTGGATGCTGCTGCCATGCGCGCGGCCTGTCTCAGCCTGTCGAATGAACTGAATGTCGATGTTGCGGTGCAGGAAGACAATGCCTATCGCCGTAACCGCCGTCTGGTTTGCTTCGATATGGACTCAACCCTGATCGAGCAGGAAGTTATTGACGAACTGGCAATTGAAGCCGGTGTTGGTGAGCAGGTTGCAGAAATTACCGAACGTGCTATGCAAGGCGAGCTGGATTTCCAGCAAAGTTTCCGTGCCCGTGTCGCCTTGTTAAAAGGTATGGACGCATCGGTACTCCCGAAAATTGCCGAGCGCCTGACCATTACCGAAGGTGCGGAACGCCTGATTTCGACTTTGAAAGCATTGGGTTACCGTACTGCAATTCTTTCTGGCGGTTTCCAGTATTTTGCGGAATATCTGCAAACTAAACTGGATATTGATGAAGTGCATGCCAATGCGCTCGATGTGCAGGATGGTATAGTCACGGGTGAAGTCAAAGGTCATATCGTCGATGGCGCACGCAAAGCACTCTTGCTCGGGGAAATCGCGCAAGAGATGGGAATTTCCCTGGAACAAACTATTGCGGTCGGTGATGGCGCTAATGACTTACCAATGCTCTCGATTGCAGGGCTTGGTGTGGCTTTCCGTGCCAAACCGTTGGTACGCCAAAATGCCAATCAAGCGATTTCTAGCGTCGGTCTGGATGGTGTGCTCTACCTGCTCGGTGTACATGATAAAGATCTGAGCCGCGCGTAACACATAGCTTTTCGGTGAAATCCAACGCGGCCTTAGGGTCGCGTTTTTTTATATTTTTAGCTTAACTTTTATCGAGGGACGGCGCAGCTTGTCTATAAATACCCCGATCATCTTAAACGGAAAATATTTTTTTTAAGTCGATGAAAGGGCATATGATTTTGTAATGACACGCCAACATCGACGCAGCAATTGATCCACAAATACTGTGAAAATAAAAAATGTAATGACAAAATAATATCGCGACAGAGTATGTCGTAAGGGGAGAAAACAGGACTTTTTTTATGCAAAAAACTCAGCATAATGCATGCATAGAGATACAAATCAACACATTCCATTTTATTGATTTAACGAAATTCAATAGGTAGGACGGTTGCAATATCAAGCATACACACTATCCTTTTGGATGGAGGGGTTTATATGGTAACAGCGAATCTAGCAACTCTCGTAGGCTTTAGTTTAGTCGCCGCGGCTGTGCTTGCTGTTTTCTTCTCGCCTTATCGTCGCTGGTTAAGTTTTATGGCTGCGGGAATGCTGGCCTGGGGCCTGATCGAAGTAATTCGAGTAGGTACTCAAGCCTTGTTTGAGCTCCCGATGACATATAGCTATCTGACAGCTTTAACGGCCGTGATGGTCGTAGTGACCTTACTGTTATTGCGTGAAGATCGACGTGCAGAGCGTGCTTTGGCTAAACGCCGTTATATCGAACATACACCAGTGTATGAAGATGACCAGCAGCAGCTATCTAGCCGTTAAGTTCTCTAATATCAGCGAAATAATGCACCTGCGGGTGCATTTTTCGTTTAGAAATATGATACAAAGTCCTGCATCTGCCTGGCTTTGATCTATGCTAGGATATTTGTCAATTTTCGTACAATTAGAATAGGCATAATTCCATGAAACTGTCCTCCATTCCTGTGCTCAAACTTCCTTTGGTTGACCTCAGTACCGATCCACTTGATTTGCTAGTCGCAGGTCTTGCATTACGTATGAAGCAGTTAGCACGTACCAGCCCGAAATTTATTGAATTGGTACATGAACGCCAGTTCCGTATTCAGATTGGAACAGATGAAGGAATGGCACGTCAGATCGTTGTGAATAATGGTCATATTGATACTGTTTCAGGTGATGCAGAAAAAGCTGATTTTGTACTGCAATTTGCTGACAGTGAACAGGGCGTAAAAACGTTGCTCAAAGGTGATCCGACTGCATTCATGACCGGTATGCAAAGTGGCACGATTAAAATGGAAGGTGATTTTGGTCTGCTGGTCTGGTTTAACCAGGTTGCGAAAATGATTCCGCCTAAACTGCCAAAACCGGTCAAAGAAAAAGTGAAAATGGCACGCCAGTTTATTAAAGAGAAAACTGGTAAATAACTCCTAATCCCCCTGCTTTAATTAAAGGAGGGGCTAGGGAAGGATTATCATAAAAAAGCCCTCATCAAGAGGGCTTTTTTCATTTTGGAACAATGACGGTTTATTCAACTTCCAGATTAAACGTTACCGGCCCATCATTGACCAGATGCACTTTCATATCGGCCGCAAAAATACCGGTTTGTACATTTTCGAACTGGCTCTGCGCATATTCAACCAGCTGTTCATACAAGACCTTGGCATCGCTTGGCGGCATGGCGGGACCAAAATCCGGACGTAAGCCTTTTTGAGTTTGCGCCATCAAGGTAAATTGGGACACTAGCAGTAAACCGCCACCGGCCTGACTGACATTCCAGCCCATCTTGCCCTGCTCATCATCAAAGAAACGGTATTTCAATATCTTATCAATCAGTTTTTTGCCTTTTTCCAGATTGTCTTCTTTACCTAAACCTAGAAAAACTAGAATACCTTTGCCAATTTCTCCGGTGGTTTCACCATCGACCACGACTTTGGCTTCCAGTACCCGTTGTAATAATGCACGCATAATCAATTTTAGTCAGATTCAAAATTGCCGCCATTGTAGCAAGATCAGATTCATCTGTTATTAAGTTAATGCCTAAAAAATGGGCTTAATTGATTGATTAGCATTGATAATATTTTAAACTATCTAAAAACACGATCATAATCATAAAGATTATCTGTTTTATCTATTTTTTGCTCTCAAGTATCTTAGCTGCATGCAGGAAAGGTATTAAATTGAGAGATTTAGAAATGTTTAAGCGTTCATTACTTGTTGCAATGCTTGCAACGGTGACAGCTGCACAAGCTGCACCATTAACCAAAGATAACGGGGCACCAGTCGGTGATAACCAGAACTCGATCACTGCGGGTCCAAATGGTTCAGTACTCCTTCAGGACGTTCAACTGGTACAAAAATTACAACGTTTTGGTCGTGAGCGTATTCCTGAGCGTGTCGTACATGCGCGTGGTACAGGGGCATATGGTGAATTCGTTGCGACCAAAGATCTATCTGATCTTACCCTCGCTTCATTGTTCAAAGCGGGGACTAAAACTCCAGTTTTCCTACGTTTCTCTACCGTAATTCATGGTAAAGGTTCACCAGAAACTCTACGTGACCCACACGGTTTTGCATTGAAATTCTACACTCAAGAAGGTAACTGGGACTTGGTCGGTAACCAGACACCGGTATTCTTTATCCGTGATGCAATCAAGTTCCCGGACTTCATTCATGCCATGAAGCCAAGCCCAGTAACGAATGTCCAAGATGCTAACCGTGTGTTTGACTTCCTGTCGAGCCAGCCATGGGCAACCAACATGCTGACTTATGTTTATGGTAAGCAAGGTGTTCCAACTAGCTACCGCGAACAGGACGGTTTTGGGGTACATGCTTACAAACTGTATAACGACAAAGGCGAATACAAGTACGTGAAATTCAATTTCCGTTCTAAACAGGGCGTGAAGGGCTTAAACGTAAAAGAAGCGGCTGAACAGCAGGGTAAAGATTTCAACCACTTGACCAATGATCTGTATAACAACATCTATGCGAGTAATTTCCCGAAATGGGATCTGTACATTCAGGTGATTGATCCTAAAGATCTAAACAGCTTTGATTTTGATCCGCTAGATCCAACTAAAATCTGGCCAACTGAGCTGGTTCCAGAAACTAAAGTCGGTACTTTGACGCTGAACCGTATGCCGAAGAACTTCTTCAACGAGACTGAACAGTCGGCATTTGCGCCAGGTAACCTGGTACCAGGCATCGAGCCATCAGAAGACCGTCTGTTACAAGGCCGTATCTTCTCTTACTCAGATACGCAAATGTACCGTTTAGGCGCCAACCACCAGCAAATTCCGGTGAACCGTCCAGTGGTAAATGTGAACAACAATAACCAAGATGGCTACATGAATATCTCTGAGCATGACTCGGATGTGAACTATGAGCCAAGCCGTAAAGAGCCAAAAGCTGCAACTGAAAAAGCACGTGCGGTTCAAACTCCATTATCTGGTCATGTACAGCAAATTGGCGTGAAAGAGCAGAACTTCAAACAGGCAGGTGAGCTGTATCGTTCATACACGGCCAAAGAGAAAGATGACCTGATCATGAACCTTACTGCTGACTTAGGTGCAGTGAAAGATTCAGAAACCAAGCACATCATGTTGTCTTACTTCTACAAGGCAGATGCGGACTACGGTACCCGTATGACCAAAGCGGTCAATGGGAACCTAGCGACTGTTAAAGCCAAAGCTGCAAAATTAAAAGACTAATCCCGATTGGTCTTGAGGAATTGGTGACTAGGGCATAGCGCATCACCTCCAAAAAGTCCTGTAATACTCCAAACCTTTCCTGCACCCTAGGGGGAGTTTTACAGGCACTCCGTTTTTCATCTCATCTCAGGATAATTCAGTTTTTCAGGACTTAAATTTCCCTTCGATTTCTGCTGGAGTTCATCATGAAAGTTATGTCATCTGTGTTTTTAGCCAGTATTCTCACGATAGGTTCCGCATTCGCAAACGTGACTGTCGCGAAGGAGATCTCCCCCGCTAAAACTGTGAACCATGTTCAGATGAACTCACAACAGGAATTGGTCGACCTATTCTTTGCTGCTGCCAAAATTGGCAATAGCGAAGTTATCAACGAATTTTTAAAACATGGCTTTCCGGTCGATGTACGCAATAAAGACGGTTATACACCACTGATGATGGCGACTTATTATGGTCATCAGGATATTGTCGCCAGCTTGCTTAAACATGGTGCCGACCGCTGTGCTCGAGATAATCGAGGCAATACAGCCTTGATGGGGGCTTTATTCAAGATGGAATTTGCGATTGCCAAGCAGCTGCGTCAGGTGGATTGTGATGCCCAGGCGAAAAAAACCGGACAAAAGACCACAGCCGAATTTGCTAAGGTCATTGGTCAGGAAAAACAGTTGCAGAAACTGATTCAGGAACAGGAAAAAGCTCAGTTCAAATCACAGAAATAAACCGGGTTATGCTTCTGATACTTTTGTCGCAAATACAGCCAGCTGTACGTAAATCCTGCATTATTGCACGACTTTTTATGCTTTAATGCAGAGATAAGCACAGCGATATTCCCTTAGTTATGGCTCCAATTATCCATTCTCTGTTAGATACTGACTTGTACAAATTCACCATGTTACAAGTGGTCTTACACAAGTTTCCGCAAACGCATAGTGTCTACCATTTCCGTTGTCGTAATCTGGAAGATACAGTCTATCCACTGACGGATATTCTGGATGACCTGAATCATCAACTGGACCTGCTGTGTCAGCTCAAATTCAAAGAAGATGAACTGCAATATTTAAGAAGCTTACGTTTTATCAAAAGCGACTTTGTCGATTATCTGGAACTGTTCCAGCTCAAGCGCCGTTTCATCAAGGCCAGTATCGACAGTCAAGGCCGTCTGGATATTGTTGTGGAAGGCCCGATGGTTCAGGCGATGATGTTTGAGATATTCGTTCTCGCTATTGTCAATGAACTGTATTTCAGCCGCATTCGCACGCCTGAAGTATTGGCAGAAGGCGAGCGCCGTTTAAAAGCCAAAATCGAGCTGTTAAAACAGTATGACGCTGCGCAAAACCCCAATGATCCACCATTCTTGGTGTCAGATTTTGGTACGCGTCGCCGTTACAGTTTCGATTGGCAAAAGCATGTGGTCGAAGAATTTCACAAAGCCGCACCGCATGTGTTCCGTGGGACCAGTAATGTACTGTTAGCCAAAGAGCTGGGCATTACCCCGATTGGTACCATGGCGCATGAATTCCTGCAAGCTTTTCAGGCGCTGGACGTACGTTTACGTAATTTCCAGAAATCTGCACTGGAAAGCTGGGTACAGGAATATCGTGGTGACTTGGGTATTGCCTTGACCGATGTGGTGGGGATGGATGCATTCCTGCGCGACTTTGACCTGTACTTTGCCAAGCTGTTTGATGGCTTGCGTCATGATAGTGGCGACCCTTATGAATGGGGTGACAAGGCCTATGCGCATTATAAAAAGCTGAAAATAGACAGCAAAACCAAGATGCTGACTTTTAGTGATGGCCTGAATCTGGAAAAAGCCTGGAAATTGCATCAGTACTTTAAAGACCGTTTTCAGGTCAGTTTCGGCATTGGCACCAATCTGACCAATGATATGGGGCAAACCCCACTCAATATTGTGCTGAAACTGGTGGAATGTAACCGTCAGTCAGTAGCCAAAATCTCGGATAGTCCGGGCAAAACCATGACCGATAATGATACGTTCCTGGCCTATTTACGTCAGGTTTTTGAGATCAATGAACCTGCCTAAGTCAGTTTGAACAATTCATAATTTTAAAGAACCGTATCTATGCAGATGCGGTTTTTTTATGCAAGAGTATTTAAGACTAGGGTTTAGCTAAAATCTTGCTAATCATCTGCAAAGAAAGCGCATAAGTCTAAAAACCAGCTGTGCTAAGATCAACAGGATTTGACCAATAATAGCCATGATAACGATGACCGCTGCAGCTTTTAATTTTGGCCTGCTGATTGAGGCAGAAGATTTAGTTCCCTATTTGGGCCATGAAAAACTTCGTATTGTCGACCTGAGCCGTGCCTCTGTGTATGAGCAGCTGCATATTCCGCATGCCTTGCATTTAAAGCCTAAACTTCTGGTGCGTCAGGAAGAAACGGCGATGGGACTGTTACCGGATACCGAAGGCTTGCAGGCTCTCATTGATTATCTGAATATTTCTCCTGAGCATCATGTGGTGGCTTATGATGATGAGGGCGGGGCATGGGCAGGGCGTTTGCTCTGGAACCTACATTGTCTGGGTTTTGAAAATACCAGTCTGTTGAATGGCGGGATTCATGCCTGGCTCGGTGCTGGTTTGCCGACTTCTTCCAGTCAGGAGCAGTTTGCACCAGTGAAGAACGTATTGCAGGTTAATCTCGAGCATCAGGCGAATTTTCAGATTGGCTATGATGAACTGCACCAACAGGTTGAAAATCAACAGGTTCAAATTTGGGATTGCCGCACGCAAGATGAATATACTGGCCTACGTTTAGCGGCTCGACGCGGCGGTCACATTCCGGGAGCACGTCATTTTGAATGGAGTACTGCCCTTAATCGCGAAAATCATTTAAAATTACAGCCTTTACCACGTACTCAGCAGCGTCTGGAACAACTGGGCTTTGATTTGAATCAACCCGTTGTGGTGTACTGCCAGTCCCATCACCGCTCAGGTTTGGCCTATATTCTGGGTCGTTTACTGGGCTGGAAAATTCGAGCCTATGATGGTGCGTGGAGTGAATGGGGCAACCGCCTCGATAGTCCAATCGCTACAGGGGAGCTGCCATCTTGAGCATCACATCACGTTTAAAACAACAGTTTTTTATTAAAGCTCAACGATTAGTACCGCAACATCGCTTGTCTCGGGTGGTGGGTAAAATTGCCGCCAGCGAAAACCCGATTATCAAAACTGCTGCAATTACTGCCTTTAAGGCGCAGTATGGCATTGATATGTCGATTGCTGAACAGGCCAATGCCCTGAAATTCAAGTCATTTAATGAATTTTTTACCCGCGCCCTAAAAGAAGGTATCCGTGCGGTTGATCCAGATGCTACGAGCATTGTTTCGCCTGCAGATGGTGCGATTTCCCAGCTAGGTAAAATTGAAAATGGCGATGTGTTTCAGGCCAAAGGCCAGAAATTTACCGTTGAAGCACTGATTGCTGATCCGCAACTGGCCGAGCCATTCAAAAACGGTGAATTTGCGACCGTATATTTGTCGCCACGTGATTATCATCGGGTGCATATGCCATTTGCTGGCACCTTGACTGAAACGTTATATGTACCGGGCGAGCTATTCTCGGTCAATCAGGTGACCGCAGAAAATATTCCGGGCCTGTTTGCACGCAATGAACGTATGGTCTGTCTGTTTGATACTGAAATCGGCCGTATGGCGGTGGTATTGGTCGGTGCGATGATTGTGGCGGGTATTGAAACCGTGGCAACCGGCAAAGTGAAGCCTTCAGGCCGGATCGAACTTAATCAGCATGATCTGTTCCTGGAAAAAGGGGCAGAACTGGGTCGTTTCTACCTCGGTTCAACAGCAGTGATTTTATTCGAAGAAAATAAAATGCAGTGGGATGCCGTATTCAAGGCCAATTCTTTGGTGAATATGGGTGAAGCGCTGGGGCATACAGTTTAAAGATTTTACCCTCCCTTTATTAAAGGGAGGTTGGAGGGATTAAATATTTTCTCGTTTAGAATAAATAAAATCCCCCTCAGTCCCCCTTTAAAAAAGGGGGATTTCCTCTCCTATTAAGGACACGGTTAGAGAGAGATCCAAATAAAAAAAAGCACCTTCAGGCGCTTTTTTTTATTTCTAGAAATTTATCGTTTCACGACGATGGAATCGATCCCGCTATTCTGCAAGGTTTGCTGTGCGATAATCGCGGCTTCTGCAGAATCATAAGGGCCTGAAACCACGCGATACCAGACTTTGCCATTTTCTACACTGCGTACCACATCGGCAGATAAACCATTGAGAATAATTTCAGCACGGCGGGCATCGGCCTGATCCGGGTCATCAAAGCTGCGGACTTGCAGAATATAACTGGCCGGAGCGGCAACAGGCGCTTCACTGGCTTCTAAGCCAGGCTCAGTTGTGGTCGCCTCAGGTGGAGCTACTTCAGGTCGAGGCGCTTCTACAATTACTACCGTATCCTGATTTTTGTTTTCAGGGACGGCCTGTTCAGGAATAGGCGTCACTTGTTGCTGTGGTAACAGGTCATAAAAACGGTAATCTTTATTGGTATCTTCTTCTTGGACAGATTCAGCACTTGTTTGAGTTTTCGGTTTGACCGGTTCCCATGGCTTCCAGAGCATCAGTGCCATTAAAAAACTTAACACGATTAAAATGATCACGAGTGTGCCGAGCCAGGTTGGAATAAGTGGCTTTTTAGGCTTATTCGGTCTTTCAGATACACCGCGCTGCGTTTTTCCAAACACTTGGGATTTTCCTCTTATTAATCGGGACATATAGAAAAGGCATAACAGCAGTTATGCCCCTACTATCACTTCATCCTATGTGATCAGGATACAAAAGTCATCCTCTAGATCACAAATCACACAGAATTTTAATTTATCTGTATCTTCAAGCACATAGCTGAAGTTACAAAATGTCTGCTCAGCAGATAAACGGCAGTGTTTTGCTTACATGCTCGCTTCGAGCCTAGCTCTTGTCTTGCATCAATGTAAAAGCAGTGCTTTGACTATTTACCTTCTTGCATCAATGTAAAAGCAGTGCTTTACATTGATTCAGGAGCTGACACACCTAAAAGTTCTAAACCGTTACGCAGTACCTGACGCACGTTCACTGATAACAATAAGCGTGCTTGGGTCAATTCAGCATCATCACCGAGTACTTTATTGTCGTTGTACCAGCCGTGGAACAAGGCTGCCAGCTCTTTCAGGTAATTACCGATTTGATGTGGTTCATAGCTGTTTGCAGCACGGACCAGAATTTCCGGATAGGCCGCTAGTTTGGCCAGGATTTCAGTTTCAGCATCAAGCTCCAGCTTAGCCGCCAAATTACGTGCTGCTGTAGCATCAAAGTTGACATTGGTAGACGCTGCTTTTTCTAACATACGACAGATACGGGCGTGTGCATACTGGATGTAATACACTGCATTGTCCTTGCTTTGTGACACAGCAAGATCCAGGTCAAAATCAATGTGCTGTTCAGACTTACGCATTACGTAGTAAAAACGTGCAGCATCATTGCCAACTTCTTTACGCAGATCACGCAAGGTCACAAACTGGCCTGAACGGGATGACATTTGTACCATCTCGCCGCCACGCCATAGGCTCACGAACTGAACCAGAAGAACCGTTAATTTTTTCGAGTCATAGCCCAGCGCATCAATGGCCGCTTTTACACGTGCGATATAACCGTGGTGATCTGAACCCCAGATATCGATGATATCGGTATAGCCACGTTGTAACTTGTTCAGGTGGTAAGCGATGTCAGACGCGAAGTAAGTGGTCTGACCATTACGACGTTTCACAACACGGTCTTTTTCATCACCGAATGCAGTGGATTTGAACCAGATGTTGCCATCCAGTTCATACAGGAAACCACGCTGATCTAAGGTCTGTAAGGCTTCTTCAATTTTGTCTGTCAATGATTCTTCGCTGAACCATTGATTGAAGGTTACACCAAATTCGCCCAGGTCATCTTTAATATCATCTAAGATAGCTTTAAGCGCGGCTTGCAAGAATACGCGGTAGCCTGTGCCAATTAACGCTTGTGAATTAAAGATCAAACCATCAATGTGTTTTTCTTTATCACCAGACAATACGACTTTATTGCCATCAGCATCTAATTCGGCTGCAAACTGTACATCTTCAGGCACATCTTTATACACGTCAGCCACAGGACGGACATAAGCATCGCCATCCTGGTCAATAATGCTTTGTGCAATTTCTTTTACGTAGTCACCCTGGTAGGCATTTTTCGGGAACACCAGTTCCTGACCCGTTAATTCTAAGTAGCGCAGATAAGTCGAAGTCGCCAGAATGTCCATTTGACGGCCAGCATCATTGACATAGTATTCGCGGTCGACTTTGGCACCAGTCGCTTCAAGCAAATTCGCAACCGTCATACCATACGCGGCACCACGACCATGACCTACGTGCAGGCTAGAGGTCGGGTTGGCAGACACGAATTCAACCTGGATACGTTTATCCGCATTGACCTGGGTACGACCATAAGTCGCCTGTTGTGCCTGAATTTGATCAAGGACTGCAAAGCGCTGGTCAGCATTCAGGAAGAAGTTAATAAAACCAGGACCGGCAATTTCTGCCTTGCTGATATCCGCCACTTCAGGCAGGGCAGCAAGAATTTTTTCCGCTAAATCACGTGGCTTCATACCCGCAGCTTTCGACGCGATCATGGCAATATTCGACGCAAAGTCACCATGGCTTCGGTCTTTGGTACGCGTCAAATTACTTGTATTGTTCCAGTCAGATGGGAGTACGCCTTGTGCCTGTAAAGTGTGCACTGCATGATCGAGAGCTGCTTGTATTGCCGTATTCATAATCAGTCGAAAATAGAGATCGCAGAAAAACAGCAAATATAGCAAATTTCAGGCTGTTTAGGTAAAAGCATTTCTAGGGAATAAAAAGTAGAAGATCACTTCACCAGAAATTTTGAACTAGAGAAAGGGGTAATAACCGGATTAATCCCGTGAAAATAAAACCAGTTTTTAGCTCAACATTTCAGATGAAAAAAACAATGCTCCACCGTACAGAATTTGGCTTATATTAGTCATCTGAAAACAGTAAAAAGAGCATGTCGTGGCTGCATCACAACGTCCGACCATTATCGGTCATATTCCTAAACTCCCTGCAAAATGGGCATTGATTATTGTGCCTTTTATCCTGTCCTGCCTGATGAGTGGCATTATTTCCATGATCAATATGCTGCGTAATCTTGGCTGGATTGATGGATTTATAGCACTCTGGTTTCATAACTGGATGATTTCCTGGGCGATTGCTTTTCCGATTGTAGTGACCTTATTGCCTTTTGTACGTAAATTCACTGGGCTATTGGTCGATATGTCCGGATCTCAGCCACCCAAATGATCATTTTTTAAATCTTAAATTTGATCTGGCTGGAGTCAATTCTTGGATATTTTAAAAGTCGGGATGTATGGGACGAATAGCGTCATCTTTAAATTAAATGCTCTACCGCCGCCCGGATAATCCCAAGCACCAGACCGATACAGGCACCGACCACGACTCCATTGACCCGGATCATATGCAGGTCGCCGCCGACTTCATTTTCAATCTTGTCGATCATCTCGCTTGAATCCCATTCGTGAATGCGCTCGCTGATAAAACGAATCACTTTTTCACTATACTGGTCACTCAGGTCAACCGCGATTCCGCTGAGACGTTTATTCAGCAGCTCACGTACCGAGGCATTCGAGATAATATTTTCTCCGACCTGCTGGATGGCAATTCTAAGATTTTCCGCAATCCCCGAATCCGGTTTTTGCAAGTCAGCCTTGATCGCATCACATAAAATCACCACCGCACCGCTGATAAAATTCAGCACTTGTGGGCTATCCAGTAAGGCATCTTTGGTTTCATTCAGACGCTGGCTGGCTTCACTGTCATTATCCGCCAGCTGCAACATCCAGCTATGTCCCATGTTCTCAATTTTAAGTCGCCATGGATGATCTGGATCGGCCAGCATGGCTTCAACGCGCCCGATCACGGAATCAATACTGCGTTGCTGCACGTCAATCCCGATCCAGCTGGCGCCTTTGGCCAGTTTCCACACACCCATTTCCTTAAACAGGTTACGGGTCAGTTCCCGGGTCTGTTCGGGATGAGAGGTCATCCAAGCATGTACCACATCCAGTCCTCGCTGTAACACATCCTGATGGAAATCATTGTCCAGTACTGCGCGTAGCATTTCACTGGCCAAGGTATTGATCTGGGTGTTTTTGACCCATTGCACACTATTGCTCTGGATAAATCCGGCAATCTGTTCCTGTCCCACAAATTCAAAGATTTTAGGCACCGTCTGCTGAATGACCTGAGTCACTTGGGCATTATTTTGCGGATTGGCCAGCCAGCGTCCTGCAGCCAGACTCAGGTCGGTACTGTCCAGACTGCGCTGTACAATTTGCGGAGAAAGAAAATTTTCCTGCACAAAACGGCCCATTGACTCTGCAATACGGGCCTTGTTACGTGGAATGATTTCGGTATGGTCACGTAAAAACTTGGGAATGGGCAATCTGCCAAAAGGGTTACGAAACAGCACCGTAATCGCATACCAGTCCGCCAGGCCACCGACCACACCCGCTTCTGCCGAGAGCATCAGAATATGAATGAGCCAGACATATTCGGGTAGCAATTTGGCTGCCACCATCAATGCCAACCAGGTCAGTACGGCGACCACCAGGGCGATGGTCGCGAAACGTTTACTGCGTTGTAAGCTCGGGGAGATACGCTCTGTCTGCATAGATCATCCTGTCAGGAGGGATTGGCCGGTTGCGGTTGCAGCACTGCACCGGATGGACTTAAACCATATTTAGCCCCAAGTGAATGTAAAATCAAGCGGGCATCAAAGGCATCTTGAGGCGCCTGATTGGCCTTGAAGCATTCAATGGTATAGGCCACCTGGGCAGGATCCAGAGTCACGGTATAGGGACGGTCATAGAATGGGTCTGGCCAGAACCCCGGATATCGGCGGTAATACCCGTACGGATAAAAGCTCGGTGCCGGATAGACGATGGCCTGCCGTGGAGGTTGTTGAGTACGGTTACTTGGATCATTCAGTACCCTGAAGAACTGAAAGCCATTTTGTACGGTAGTCTGTGCGGCTTTGAGCAGGGTAATTTCTTCAGCTGTGCCAAAGCTCATATTGGGACGGGCCTGAAAGCTGATACGGTAAGTGTTGCTGTTGAGGGGAGTGGTACTGTAGCGACCTAACTGATCAAATGTTAAGGGCTTTGAGGGTGTGGTTGCACAGCCAGTCAGGCTGATGGCAGCAATCACACTCAATCCCAGTAGCATGTTTTTCATGTTCGATCTCCTGATGCAATGATCCAGTCCGGACAGCGGTCTTAAAAAATCTTAAAAACTGCTATCGGGCTGGGTCAGGAAAGTAAGTTCTTCATCGGTCGATGCACGACCCAGAATCTGGTTTCGGTGCGGGTAACGTCCAAAGCGGTCAATAATGACCTTGTGCTTTTTCTCGAATTCCAGATTGGTCGGATTGCCCAGACGCTGAAACAGTTTTAAGGCGAATTCATGAATCAGTTTGGATTCGCTGTGCATAAATGGCATATACAGAAAGGCACGCTGTTCCGGACTGAGCTGTTGATCCAGGTTCAGGCTGATGGCTTCCTGAGCCAAGGCCAGTGCCAGACTGTCTTGGGCGAAAGCTTGGGGAGAATCACGGAATAAATTTCGTGAAAATTGATCTAGCACAATAATTTCGGCCAGCCGGCCTTCTGCGGTTTTACGCCAGCCCCAAAGTTCAGCCTGGGCTGCCTGCTGATGGGTGCTCATGAACTGCTGCGCAATACTTTGGTCGAATTCATGACTTTGGCTAAACCATAAGGGCTGGCTGTCCGCATGAAACCAAAAGTCTGAAATATCTTGATAATTCATAATATTTACAATTCATTAGCATCTATTTGTTAATAAAATCACAAATTTTCCATGTCTTATAGAGGAAGTTTGTGTTAAAAATTTGCCAAATTAAAAATCAATGGTTTGCCTGAAAACTAGGCAGCCTGTCATATGCCGGCACGAAATCACGTTATACTGATTAAACCGATGATTTTAATTTAATAATTTAGCCCCCTTAAGCGAGATTGTAATGAGTCAACCTGAATCGACTTCCCAAAATGTGTTACCGACCTGGGTCGAGTCGTCACTCATCAAAGGCATGTTGCGTGGTATCGAGCGTGAAAGCTTACGTATGCAAAGTGATGGTTTCCTGTCACAGGCAGCGCATCCTCGTGCCTTGGGTTCAGCCTTGACTCATCCACATATCACCACGGACTATTCTGAAGCATTGATGGAGTTTATTACTCCGCCACAGGACAGTATTAAAAAAGCGCTGGACTATCTCAGCGATATTCATGCGATTGTCCATCGTCATCTGGAAAATGATGAAAAGCTCTGGCCTTTGTCGATGCCGTGTATGCTGGACAGCCGCGATGACAGCATTCCGCTGGCACAGTATGGCAGCTCGAATATCGGCCTGTTTAAAACCTTGTATCGTCATGGTTTAGGCGTGCGTTATGGTCGCCGTATGCAGACGATTTCAGGCGTGCATTACAACCTGTCTTTCCCGGATCATCTGTTCGAGGCCTTACAACAGCAGGAACAGGACGAGGCGCTGCAAGCATTGAGCTTGCAGGATTATCGCAGTCATCGTTATATGGGCCTGATCCGCAACTTTATTCGTCTGACTCCACTGGTGATGTTCCTGGTGGGGGCCAGTCCGGCGGTTTGCCAGTGCTTTATGACTGGCCGTGATCATTTCTTGCTGCCATTGGTGAAAGGCACCTTGTATTCGCCTTATGCGACTGCGCTGCGTATGGGACGTTTTGGTTATCAAAACTCTGCGCAGAAACAGCTCGGTATTCACTACAATAATTTGCAGGACTATCTGGACGGGCTGCAAAAAGCCGTCAAAACGCCGTATAAACCGTTTAGTCGTCTGGGACTGGATGATGCCAATGGCCAGCCGATCCAGATCAATGATCATGTGCTGCAAATCGAAAATGAATATTACAGTCTGGTGCGTCCGAAACAGGTGCCGATCGCGGGTGAAACGCCGTCACAGGCACTGGAAAATCGTGGGATTGCCTATGTCGAGCTGCGCGCAGTCGATGTCAATCCATACAGCCCGATTGGCATTAATGAAGATACGGCCGGTTTCCTTGAAGTGGTAGCCTTGTACTGTTTATTGCAAGACAGTCCGGCGCTTCTTAGTGATGAACAGGATATTATTGAGCAGAATCAAGCCGAGGTCGTCAACCGTGGCCGTGCGCCAAATGCCGCAATTATGGAAAATGGCCAGTCTTATCCGATTGAAGACTGGTGTGCCATGCATTTGCAGCGTATGCATCCCTTGGCCAAGCTGTTAAATTCGGCCTATGACAGTACTCTATATACTGATGCTTTAAAAACCATGATGATCCGGGTCGATGAAGTCGATGCCACCTTGTCTGCTCTGGTGGTCGGGGATACACGTGAGCAGGGCGGTATGTGGCATTTTGGCCAACATCTGGCCCAACAGCACAGCAGTGTCTATGAAGAACATCAGCTCAGCCCGGAAACCCTGGCTTATTTTGAAGAAATGTCACAAAAGTCATTGCAGCAGCAACAGCAACTCGAGCAAGATAGCAGCGTCAGTTTTTCTGATTATTTAGCCCAATATCGATAAAAAAATAAGAGGATTCACCATGCAATGGGGTTATCGCTTCGTGAGTGGTATGTTGTTTCTGGCTGCTGTCATCGGCATGGCATTTGCCTTATATCTTGAGCATGTACAAGGTCTGGCGCCTTGTCCGCTCTGTGTGTTTCAGCGTGTCGGATTAATCGGACTCGGGATCATCTCACTAATCGCATGCCTGCATAATCCTGCATCCAATGTCATGAAGCGGCTGTATGCCTTGCTGGGTTCGCTCAGTATTTTGTGGTCTGTGGGCGTGGCTGCGCGTCATGTCTGGTTACAGAACCTGCCACCGGATCAGGTACCGAGCTGTGGTCCCGGTCTGGAATACTGGCTGGAAACCCTGCCAATGCAGTCCGTACTGCAGCAGGTCTTAAATGGTTCGGGGGAATGTGCTGCGATTGACTGGACTTTCTTGGGTCAGTCCTTGCCTGTCTGGTCTTTGATCTTCTTTAGTATTTTATTGCTGGTCAGTTTATGGCAATTGCTGCGTAAATATAAAACCGTAGCGGTTAAACGACTCAGAGATAAATATTAATTCCGCATTTAAAAAAAGTCCTCAATCGAGGGCTTTTTTATTTTGCTTAAGTTTAGGTCAGGGCAATGCCTTCCAGACTGTCCAGATCCATCACATATTCATGAATCTGATCAAAGGCTTCATCTTCTACACTTGGATAGAACCAGCGCGCCACCTGCTCGGCCACCAGCGGATGATACTGAATTTCAAAATGGTTCAGGCCATAGAAAATCGCCTTGTTTGCATCTGGGACTTTGAGCTGAAAGCGCGGATTGGGATGCTCGCCCAAAGCACTTTCAATACTGACCAGATAATCGCCAATCACATGCAAGGTCTTGTTCTTGCGGTTTTCAAACTCGATGGTGCCGGCGACCAGATAGGTATCGATATGAGATGGAATCGGGGCAGGTTTACGGTGATCGTCCATAAAGCCGATCCGAAGCGGATTATGCTCCCAGTCATCATCTCGGACGCTACCATGGCGTAAATCCAGAATACCGTTACTGCGAATATTGACCAGATGGCCAAGCAACCGGATCAATGGAAAATGTCCGAGTTTGTCCTGCAAGCTAAAACCAAAACGTTCCAGTACCGCACCATGATGCGGTGAACCCAGACAGACTAGATTTTCCACCATATTGACCCAGCTATAGACATTCTGCTTGCCATAAAACAGCGCACTACGAGAGACCAGACCACCCATGCTATGCCCGATCAGGTCAATACTGGTAATTCTCGGATTGCGAGCAATCAGATCCTGTAAGGTATTCGCCAGACTTCGACCATTGGCAGAAATCCGGCGTCCAGTATTGTAATTCAGATAGAGCATGGTATTGCGGTCACGCTGCGCCAGTAATTTTGCCCCAATGCCCTCATATTTGCGATTTGACCAGTCTAAATGGTTCATGCATAAGCCATGTACAAACAAAGTAATACGACCGCTTAGCTCACCTTTTTGCAGCGAGCCATAATGGTCATAGATCACCATCGGCAAGGCCAGAGGATTCTGATATTTCAGCAGATAATCCCCGATAATGCCATTTAAGACACTGACCAGGAAATGCAAGGAAGGTGTCAGCGGTTTATTATGCAGTTTAGGAAAGCGTTCAATAATCTGGCGCAAAGCAGGGGCAATCAGGGTATTGCCGTAATGAAACAGCATGTCATAAGACATTTGATAGAGCCGCACGATTGAAGGAATATTCTGAATTTTTTCTGAATTATTTTCACTTAAACCAAAAATACTCATTAAGATTTCGCGTTGAATACTCTTGATCAGCTCCTGAACCACATCGTTAAAGCGCATCGTCACCAGCTGCGCCAGACCTTCCAGTACATCGGCCTGACTCGGCGGGGTTCGGTCCCATCGACAATAGGTTTCATGTAACGGTGTCAAACTTGGCATCTGATCCTGTCCTTTCAATGAGCCGCATGTGGTGCCATCTTTCTTTTTAAAGAACTTCGCGGTATAAATTCTTTTTCTTGTTGAGTTTCCTGATTTTGAGGGCCTCAGCTTAAAATAACGAGAATGAGAGAAGATTTTGAGCTTTTTTGTCAGACAATTTAAGCAATTAACTGGTCTTATAACGTAGTGTACTTCACATTATTTAAATTAAATTTTGATGATTGATGGGTTTTTTGTTGGTAGTTCATGAATATCATTTATTTGCATGGTTTTAAGAGTAATTCGAACTCGATCAAGGGGAAATTGCTGCAACATTACTGTGCAAAGTATCCTGAAATTCAGGTACATTTACCCGATTTAAACATGTCACCGAACGCTGCCATTGCGCATGTTTCTGAACTGATTGAATCGATGCATAATGTGGCATTACTGGGCAGCAGTCTCGGCGGATTTTATGCGACACATCTGGTCGCACAGCATGCTGTGCCTGCTGTACTGATCAATCCGGCAATGCGACCATGGCAACTGTTTCGTGAACTGTTTGACGAGCAACTGCCTTATCAAGTCCATCCGAACTGGTGTCTGGATGAGGCAGATCTGTTACAACTGCAGCAATTGGCCCTGCCTGTTGCACAAGATGCAGACAAAATACTGGTTCTGCTGCAACAAGGCGATGAAGTTTTGGATTATCGTGAAGCACATCGTTATTATAGTGCTGCGCATCCCCCTGCAATGCTGATGACTGAAGCGCATGGCAGTCACGGGATGGATGATTTTGCGGAAAAAATTCCGTTCGTCTTACAGTTTTTATTGGACTGCATAAAAAAGGAAACCGAATAACGTGTCTCAATATACGGCTCAATCTCTTGAAGTTTTATCTGGTTTGGATCCGGTCCGTCGTCGTCCGGGCATGTATACCGATACTTCTCGTCCCAACCATTTGGCACAGGAAGTGATTGATAATGCTGTCGATGAGGCACTGGCAGGGCATGCCAACAAGATTACCGTCACGGTCTATAAAGATGGTTCTTTATCAGTCGAAGACAATGGCCGTGGTATGCCAGTGGATATTCACCCTGAATATGGCCAGAGCGGTATTGAAATTATCATGACCAAACTGCATGCCGGCGGTAAGTTCAGCACCGATAATTACCAGTTTTCCGGTGGTTTGCATGGCGTCGGGATTTCAGTGGTCAATGCGCTTTCGACCCGTGTAGAGGTCGAAGTTCAGCGTCAGGGTAACCTGTACAGAATGGCCTTTGAAAATGGCGAACCGGTTGCACCGCTTGAAGTACTGGCAGGTAAGGCACCGAAACGGGTATCAGGAACTATGGTACAATTCTGGCCTGAAGCCAAATATTTTGATTCTCCTAAATTTGCCCTCAAAGCTTTAAAACATAATCTCAAAGCCAAAGCTGTTTTGGCGGCGGGCTTACAGATCAACTATGTTGATCAGATCAATGATGAAAAGATCACCTGGCAGTTTGAAAATGGTCTGGTTGATTATTTGATGGACGAGCTGGAAGACCGTGAAATTATTCCGGCACCGGCGTTTGTTGCCACAGGCGATGCGGAACGTGCCAGCGCAGAATTTGCAATTTGCTGGAATGTCGAAGGGGGTGAAAGCGTCCAGGAATCTTATGTCAACCTGATTCCGACCGCACAAGGCGGAACGCATGTGAATGGTCTGCGTTCAGGCGTCACCGATGCGATGCGTGAATTCTGTGAACTGCGTAATTTGCTGCCGCGGAATATGAAACTCTCTGCCGAAGATGTCTGGGACGGCGTCAATTATATCCTGTCGCTGAAATTTCAGGAGCCGCAATTCTCAGGTCAGACTAAAGAACGTCTATCGAGCCGTGAAGCAGCTGGAATTGTGCAGAATATTGCCAAAGATGCCTTTGCATTATGGTTGAACCAGAATTCTGACATCGCCATGCAACTGGCAGAAATGGCCATTTCCAAAGCCGGTCGCCGTCTCAAAGCAGCGAAAAAAGTAGAACGTAAGAAAATTGTCGCGGGTCCAACCTTGCCGGGGAAACTGTCGGACTGTGTAGGCCATGATCTGGATCAGTCAGAACTGTTTATTGTGGAAGGGGATTCTGCGGGTGGTTCGGCCAAGCAGGCGCGTGATAAGAACTTCCAGGCGATTATGCCAATTCGTGGAAAAATCCTGAATACTTGGGAAGTCTCTTCTGACGAAGTTCTAGCATCGCAGGAAGTACACAATATTGCGATTGCCATTGGCGTTGATCCGGGTTCGGATGACTTGTCTGAACTGCGTTATGGCAAGGTCTGTATCCTGGCGGATGCCGACTCGGATGGTTTGCATATCGCGACTTTGCTGTGTGCCTTGTTTGTAAAGCATTTTCCTACACTGGTCGAGGAAGGGCATTTATTTGTAGCGATGCCGCCATTATTCCGTATTGATGACAACAAAGATGTGCATTACGCTTTGGATGAAGATGAGCTGAATAGCATCCTGAAAAAATGCAAAACCAAGAATCCGCAAATTACCCGATTCAAGGGGCTGGGCGAGATGAATGCCAGCCAGTTACGTGAAACCACACTTGATCCAAACACGCGCCGTCTGGTGCAACTAGATCTGGATGATGCTCATCATACTGCAGGTTTATTGGATAAACTTTTGGCGAAAAAACGTGCCAGTGACCGTAAAGACTGGTTAGAACAAAAAGGTAATCTGGCAGATTTGGTGGTTTAAACTATCGAATTTAAGCAATAAAAAAATCCCGCAAGCGCGGGATTTTTTTGTTTTAAAACAGTGCAAAAATTACTCAAGATGCTGCACTTTATTTGTACATCATCTTCTATCTCACTTCTGCTATGTTTTCATTGCTCTTTGCGCGACCTACTTAGAGTTAAGCTCGGATACAGCATTTAAATACAGGTTTAATTCTTTTTAGTATTACTAAATTCATGATTCATAATACGAATAATGAGATCAGTTAAATTAATTTTTTTTATTTTTTGAAGCCTTGGCACAGAAATTGAATCACTCCATCCAGATGTACAACAAGACAAGCATGAAAAATGCACCATTATAAAGTTTGGAGAAAAATCTGATGTTCCAACGCAATTTATTTTCAAAAAGTATTTTAGCCGCAACCATGGCAGGGGCTGTTGCATTAACGGGGTGTTCAAAATCTGCTGAAAAAGCAGAAGCCCCGGGCGCAGAAAGCAAAGTCGCAGACAGCGGCGACACGATTAAAGTCGGGATCCTGCATTCATTGTCAGGCACGATGGCAATTTCTGAGACCTCACTGAAAGATACGGCCTTAATGGCGATTAAGGAAATCAATGATAATGGTGGGGTACTGGGTAAAAAACTGGAACCTGTGGTGGTCGATCCAGCATCTGACTGGCCACTGTTTGCAGAGCAAGCACGTCAGCTGATTACCCAAGACAAAGTCGCGGTAATTTTCGGTGCATGGACGTCGGTGTCACGTAAATCTGTCTTACCAGTGGTTGAAGAGCTGAATGGCTTATTGTTCTATCCCGTACAGTACGAAGGCCAGGAACAATCCAAAAATATTTTTTATACCGGTGCTGCGCCTAACCAGCAAGCCATTCCTGCGGTGGAATACTTGATGAGCGAAGAGGGTGGTAAAGCGGAGCGTTTTGTTCTGCTCGGTACAGACTATGTGTATCCACGTACCACCAACCAGATTTTACGTGCTTTTTTAAAGTCTAAAGGCGTGGCTGATGCGGACATCATGGAAGAGTACACGCCATTTGGTCATAGCAACTATCAAACCATTGTCGGCAATGTGAAAAAATTCGCAGCTGGTAAAAAGACTGCGGTGATCTCGACCATCAATGGCGACTCGAATGTGCCGTTCTATCGTGAATTGGGTAATCAGGGCATTAAAGCCTCTGATATTCCCGTCATGGCGTTCTCGGTGGGTGAAGAAGAACTGCGTGGTATTGACACCAAGCCATTGGTCGGTCATTTGGCGTCATGGAACTATTTCATGTCAGTGAAGAATCCGGTCAATACAGAATTTACCAACAAAATGAAGCAGTATGCAGTGGAATTCAAACTGCCGAATGCAGACAAGCTCGTGACCAATGACCCAATGGAAGCAACTTATGTCGGGATTAACATGTGGAAGCAAGCCGTTGAAAAAGCAGGTTCTACAGAGGTCGATAAAGTCCGTGAAGCGATGGCAGGTCAGGAATTCAAAGCCCCATCCGGCTATACCTTAAAAATGGATGCGACGAATCACCACTTACACAAGCCAGTCATGATTGGTCAGATTCGTGGCGATGGACAGTTTGATGTGGTCTATAAAACGCCACAAGCCATCCAGGCACAGCCTTGGAGCCCGTACATTCCGAAATAACAGCTATCTTTTGCCTGCCACAGCCGTGGCAGGTGTCCTCTGATTTTTTTCTTACTCTCCACGGAAAATTTCCAATGGAATAGGGGTGAATATAATGAATATTCGCGTGAATATCGCCGCTATTTTTCTGGTATTTGTACAGGTTATTTGTGTGCAACTGGTATCAGCAGAACAATCCTCAAATAGCACTGCATTGACTGCAGCAATACAACAAGATGCAATCCAGCAATTTGTGCAAGGTGATTTTGCCCAGCGCCGTGCTTTACTGAAGCAATGGCCGGGCAGTATTGAGCAGTTAGATCAGCTTGCAGAATATGTTGAAAACGAGCAGCTTTATAGTGGGGCTAATGGTCAAACCTATATTTTAGAATCGGACGAAAAATTACTCAGCTATCCGAGTCTAGGCATCGTTGCAGATTGGCCGAGTGACTTATCACAAGTGACTTTGGTGAATACCTTGCGTAAAGCGCTCAACTTTGGTTTGGCACAAAGAAAACTCAAATCTGAAGATGCTTCCGAGCGTTTAGAAGCGATTGATATTTATGAAAGCAACTTGGCAGAGCTGAATGTTGCTCACATCAATGCCCTGTATTTGAACGAACAAAATAACAAAGTCAAAGCCCGTTTGGCCCAGCTTAAAGCGCGTCTGGATTATCAAGATGCAAATGTCTTAGTTAAAATTCAAGCGGCGAAAGCCTTGCAAGACTCCAATCGTCCCGATGTCTTGGCGATGATCGACAATGAGCTGACACAGCCGAATATCCATTCTGAGCTGAAAGCGGCTTTGCTTGAAGCGAAAAGCAGTATTAAAACCCGGATTCAAGCCAGTGAATGGACTGGGCATTTATTTTCAGGGCTGAGTACTGCGAGTATTTTACTGCTTGCAGCACTCGGTTTAGCCATTACTTATGGTTTGCTCGGTGTCATCAATATGGCGCATGGTGAGCTCATTATGATTGGCGCCTATACTACTTATGTGGTGCAAAGTCTGTTTAAAAGCTATTTGGGTAGCTATGTCGAGTGGTACTTAATCGCCGCGATTCCTGCGGCATTCTTGGTGAGTGGACTGATCGGCATGTTGATTGAACGTACCGTGATTCGTCCGCTATATGGTCGCCAGTTGGAAACCTTGCTTGCCACTTTTGGTGTCAGCCTGATTCTGATGCAATTGGTACGCATGACTTTTGGTGCGCAAAATGTCGAAGTTTCTAACATTTCCTGGCTGTCAGGCGGGATCTCGATTACTCCAAGCTTGATGCTGCCCTATAACCGTATTGCGATTATTGTCTTTACCATTGCAGTGCTTTTGTTGTTGGTTTACCTACTGAATAAAACCCGTTTTGGCTTGTTTGTACGTGCGGTGACGCAAAACCGTCAAATGGCGCGAGCAGTCGGTATTCGTTCAAGCCGTATCGACATGATGGCCTTTGGTTTAGGTTCAGGTCTTGCAGGACTAGCCGGATGTGCTTTGGCACAAGTCGGTAACGTCGGGCCGGATTTAGGGCAAAACTATATTATTGATGCCTTCTTGGTTGTAGTAGTCGGTGGTGTAGGTCAGGTGTGGGGTGCAGTCCTTGCAGCGCTTGGTCTGGGTATTAGCGGTACAGCCTTGGAAATTGGCATTGGTGCGGTACTGGCAAAAATTGTTCTCTTGGTGCTTGTGATTTTGTTTATTCAGAAACGTCCACAAGGTTTGTTTGCCATCAAAGGCCGTTTTGTGGAGTAAGCACATGAAGATTACACAATTACTTTCAGATAAACCACGTAGCGGTATCGCCATAGCCGTGTGCTTTGCCATCTTATTGGCATTGCCATGGCTACATTTATTACCTGCCGATTCAACCCTGCATTTATCTGCTTATTGGGTCACCTTGATTGGCAAAATCATGTGTTTGGCTCTGGTGGCATTGGCTCTGGATTTGGTCTGGGGCTATGCTGGGATTTTAAGTCTGGGACATGGTTTGTACTTTGCCCTTGGCGGTTATGCCTTTGGGATGTACTTAATGCGCCAGTCTGCAGGCGATAGCATTCCTGACTTTATGCGCTTCCTCAGTTGGACGAAAGTACCGTGGTTTTGGGTCGGTACGGAATACTTCCTTTGGTCATTGGCACTTGTGGTTTTAGTACCGGGTATCATTGCCTTTATTTTTGGTTTCTTTGCTTTTCGCTCGAAAATTAAGGGCGTGTATTTCTCGATTATTACTCAAGCCATGACTTTTGCAGCAGCGCTTCTATTCTTCCGCAATGAAACCGGCTTTGGTGGCAACAATGGTTTTACCGGTTTTAAAACCATTCTAGGCATGGACATTACCTCTGCATCGATGCGTGCGAGTTTGTGCTTTATCACCGCACTGGTATTGCTGCTCTGTTTTGTTGGTTTACGTCATTTAATGAATAAACCCTATGGTCGGGTGTTGGGGGCAATTCGTGACAGCGAAAACCGTCTGCAATATTTGGGTTATCGTACGCTCTGGTACAAGCTCTCTGCTTGGGTGCTTTCTGCGGTTATTGCAGGGATTGCAGGCGCGCTGTATGTGCCGCAAGCAGGCATTATTAATCCAAGTGAAATGAACCCAGTGAACTCGATTGAAATGGCAGTTTGGGTGGCAGCGGGTGGACGTGGCACACTGATTGGCCCACTAATTGGTGCAGGCATCATTAACGGGGTAAAAACCTATTTTACTTCGGCTTATCCTGAAGCATGGCTGTTGATTTTGGGTGCGTTATTTATTGTGGTGACCATCTTTCTGCCAAAAGGCATTATTGGTCTGTTTGACCGTTTTAAAAAGGAGCGTAGCGAATGAGCGAGATCCTACAACCGCATGGTGGTCATGCCACTGAAGGCTATGGTCGTCCTAAAGAACAAGGCGCGGACTTTACCCACGGTATTGCGCTGTATTTAGAAAAAGTCAGCGTCTGGTTTGATGCTTTTCGTGCCTTAAATGATTTGTCGCTCTACATTGAAGAAGGGGAATTACGCTGCATCATCGGGCCGAACGGGGCAGGTAAAACCACCCTCATGGATGTGATTACCGGTAAAACGCGACCAACCGAAGGCACAGCATTTTTTGGGCAAAACTACGATTTAGCCAAAATGAGCACTGAACAAATTGCCGAAGCAGGCATTGGGCGTAAGTTCCAAAAACCGACCGTGTTTGAAAATTTCACAGTCATGGAAAATCTATTACTTGCTGCACCCAAAGACAAGCGCGTGAAAAAGAGTTTCTTTAGCAAACTCGATCCCGATGCCCAAAATGCCCTGGATGAATCACTTGCGCAAATTCGTCTGCAAGAGTTCATTAATAAACCTGCTGGCTTGCTGTCGCATGGTCAAAAGCAATGGTTAGAAATCGGCATGTTGTTGATGCAACGTCCAAAACTGATTTTACTGGATGAACCTGTAGCAGGCATGACCGATGCCGAAACCGAGCGCACGGCGGAGCTGTGTTTAGAACTCAAGAAAAATCACACCCTCGTTGTGGTTGAGCATGACATGAGCTTTATCGATACGATTAGTGAAAAAGTCACGGTATTGGCACAAGGCGCAATTTTAGCAGAAGGCACATTGGCAGAAGTACAAGCCAATGAAGATGTCATTGAAAAGTATTTAGGACGTTAAGGAGACCGTGATGTTAGAAGTCAAAGACGTCAATCAATTTTATGGTGGCAGTCATATTTTACGTGATGTGTCGTTGACTGCACCTGTGGGTGAGTGTTCGGTGGTGCTTGGGCGCAATGGTGTAGGGAAAACCACGCTCCTTAAATGTCTGATGGGTATTTTACCGATTAAATCCGGACAGATTTTGCTGGATGGCAAGGACATTTCGAAACTCAGTCCTGAACAGCGTGTCCGTGCAGGTCTGGCTTATGTGCCCCAAGGTCGAGATATTTTTTCAACTTTAACTGTGGAGGAAAACATCCTCATTGGTATGGCGAAATTTAAAGGCGCAAAGACACGCAAAGTGCCTGAGCATCTCTATGAAATTTTCCCTGTGTTGGATGAAATGAAGCACCGCCGTGGCGGAGATTTGTCTGGTGGGCAGCAGCAGCAGCTTGCCATTGCACGTGCACTTGCTTCTGAACCGCGTGTGCTGATTTTGGATGAACCGACTGAAGGTATTCAGCCATCCATTATTAAAGATATTGGTCGTGTGATTCGTAAGCTTGCCGATGGCGGTGAGATGGCAATTGTGCTGGTCGAACAATTCTATGACTTTGCTGAAGAACTTGCCGATGGATATACCGTGATGGCACGTGGGCAGGTTGTGGCGCAAGGTGTGGGCAGTGAAATGCCTGAGAAAGGTATTCGGGAGTTGGTGGCGATTTAAGGCTTTTAGCTCCTTCTCCTATGGGAGAAGGCGGGGGATGAGGGTTTATCTTTATTTACCTCTCCCTAATCCTCTCCTAGAAGGAGAGGGAAAAAGCCTCCCTAAGCAAGATATAAGCACTGCTTTATATCGAAGCGTAAGAAAGGGAGGTTTGGAGGGATTAAATTTTAAATCTCCTCTTACGAAGCAGAGCTTCTCATCTCTTAAAGAGAGAGGGGAATTTTCTTTTTTGAATAATGGAGGGATCAGATCTTCGTATTTTCATTCCATAAAAAATAGCCGCCGTACTGACTTGGAAGGTATTCACCACCGATGGATTTGCCTTGGTCAGTTAAAAAATGTTTACCCGTGTCATTCAACTTTAAAAAGCCTTTATCCACTAACTTTTCAAGTAAATCTGCTGTTTTAATTTTATATTTGGCAGCCAGTTTGGAGGTGGTCAATTTACTAAAGGCATTAGCTTCTTCATCAGTTTGACCTAAATCCTCAGTGTTCGGATTAGCTTTAACTTCATCTAAGCTAATCCGGACTTCTTCGCTAATCCGAATAATACGCTGCGCTTCTTCATAAGCATCTTTAAAGACGTCATCATCTTCATATTTACGTACTGAAATACCCATTTCATTGTTATTGACCTGGCTAAATTCATAGAGGTTTAAACTGGAAATAATACATTCCGATTCATTGAGATAGCACTTTGCATGCAGGTTTTTGCAGAAACTCAAACGGACATAGTCCAGTTTTTGAATCCATTTGATTTCTTCAGGATGCAAATCACTTTTGCCATAGACAATGCGAACATCAATTTTTAACCGGTCTTTGTCTTCTAATAATTCTTTAATACGGTCATTGAGACGCAAATACGGACTGATTAAAATTAAACGTTCTTTGGCATTTTTGATGAGTTCTTCTAAGAAAAAATTGGTTGCACTGGTATTTAGAAATTTAGCCATATTTTCCCTGTAATATTTTGAATATTATGTTTGTTATAGGGCAATAAGATATCGCTGAATCAGCAATCACTCAACCTTTAAATACATGCCATCCGCCGAGACATTATGTCCAAAACCACAAGACATCGGATTGCTGCTATTCACCACAATCTGTTGTCCAATTTGAGCGTTAAACTGAAATTTTAAATCAATTTTGCAATCTTCTACGCTGTAATTGGTCTGAGCTTTATTCAGTGGCATGCGGGTTGAAAATTCTCCCATATTTGGTCCATAAATCAGACTGCGCAAACCCATATAGAGTCCATTAAACTCAATTTGGTAGGCATTCGAAGCCCGTTTAACTTCCATCGTATTCCATTGACCAAAACCTGCATAACGAACATATTTTCCTGCAAGACTCTTTGATTTTTCTGGTGCAGGTAACTGTTTTAGATTGAACTGGCTGGCTTTAGCATTCGGGAAAACCGAGAACCAGGCGCGTGCCCATTGCGGCTTTCCAAGCTTGGCATAACTTAAGCCAACATTATTAAACGCCGTGGTGATATCGCGTTCGGAAAAAGCTGTACCACCGTCTTCTACATTCATCGCACAAAAGGATGACCATGCGGCTTGTTGCTCAAATTGCGCTATGGCCTTTTGATATTGTTTTTGGTCGTAGAATTTTTTGCCATTATTTGCATAGCTTTGCACTTTGCTACAGCCTGAACGGAGCTCTTTTTCAAAGTCTGAATCAGCAAAAGTGAGCATACTTAAACTTAAAAGACCAATAGACAATAGAGATTTATACATGGTGTTATTCAGTATGATTTTGAGCTGAATAAAACATAGCCGCTCGTATAAGTAAATAGAACTTGTGCTTATTAAACTGGATAACAACAAAATATCGTGATGGCCAAGTATTAAAAAGCTGAAGAGTAGTGTCCAGAAAGCAGTTCTGGAATAGTTTTAAACTAAGAATGAATCAAGCTTGATCCAGATTGAGTTGTAAGAGTACCAAATCACGCCATTGCCCAAACTTCTGTCCGACTTGCGGCATATAGGCAGTTTGAACGAAACCCAGTTTTTCATGCAGACGAATCGATGAGGTGTTTTCTGAATCAATCGCTGCGACCATGATATGCAATTTCTGTACTTGAGCCTGTTCAATTAAATACTGTAATAATTTAGAACCCAAACCTTGCCCTGCATAATCTGGATTTAAAAAGATGGAATGTTCTACCGTCTGTTGAAAGCCCTGAATACTACGAAACTGATCATAACAAGCATAGCCAGCAACGACTTGATTTTGAATATCTTCAACCACAAAAACCGGGAAATTCTGATTTTTAAGCTGTTTAAACCAGATTTTGAAATAGTTCAGATCAAAGGCTGTTCTGTTCCAGGTCGCAGTACCATAAAGTACTTCCTGATTATAAATCTTGAGGATGGTTTCAAGATCATGTTCGGTCGCAGGTCGAATGTCAAAATCAGGCATATTCTTGTTCTGGTAAGGTTGATCTGAAATCACAGTTTAAAAAAAAGCAGAACCGGAGTTCTGCCTTTGATCATACATCAATTAGAAATGATATTTCACAAGTGCGCTGACATCATTTTGGTCTACGCCTTTATAACCATATTTATTGTTCCAAACTGAATGTTCGATACCTACATAAAGTTTAGTGTCTGGAGAGATATGTTTACCTACATTCCATTTGTACTGAGATGTCCAGTTTAACTCACTTGCGTGACCATTCTTTTCAGCCGTTGACCAATCCAGGAATGCATCAACAAGGAAATCTTCAGTACCTAACTTAAATGGTACTGCGTAAGTGATGGTCATTTGATAATCATCTGCAGTGTTATCATTGTCAGCTTTGTAGAAGTTAATGTTTGCATATTGAGTATATGGAACATTTAAAGCAAAACCAACACCATACAAATAGTTATTAAAGCCTTCGCCACCTTCCCAAGTTGTCGCAACGAGTACGTCCTTGATTAGACCAACTTCAAGTTTAGTTCCTGAAACTGCACTTAAGCTTAAACGCGGTGCAACCTCAAAATAGGTACTATTACCTTCTGGATCATTGTTAGTACGATCAGCGAAAGCAAAGAAATCACCATATTTTAAACCTGCCGCATATTCAGCAGTAACTGTTGTTTGATCAAGCTTTTCATCTTGAGTGAGAAATGGTGATTTATAGTTTTCACCATAAAGACCTGTAACGCTAAAGTCCTGCCAAACTGGTTTTGCTTGAGCAAATGCTGCAGTTGAAGCCAATGCACAAAGTGCCGCAAGTTGTGTAAATTTCATTTAAATCTATCCCCCCGAGAAAGCAGAATAAGCATACAGATTAATAAGTAAAAATAAAGTTAAAAGTGATCGCTGACTTAAATATATTTCAGCCCCCATGAGTTGAATGAAGACGATCATCTTCCTCAGTTTTCATTGCCTTTCGCTGATACTTCTCTAAATTATTATTTTTTAAATAAAGTTGAATATGTAGTGCCTTAAAAGACTGAATGTATAACTAAAAATATAAAATCACTTCAATTTACGATGATTAACTTACAAAATCAGTAAAAAATAGGGGGGGATATACAGATTGTTTAGTAATTAATTTGGGCCTGAGGCTGAACAGCTTTGTTCTGTTTGTGTAATGAGGTTAGTTTGAAAATCTCAAATGACCGTCGTTTTATAAGCCTGTTCTCAGCCTCTTCAAGTGAGATTGAACGGTCTTATATTTCAATAAAAAATTATTTTGCAGGTTGTTATTTTAGAATGACGAAGGGGTATTTTTCCTGATTCTGCAAAAGTAACTAAATAATGATAAAGCAAATGATCTATTCAGGACTGTAAGGCTTACTAGATGCAGATCTTATAAGAAAAATTATTAGATAAAAGTGAGCTAATTTCGATAAAAAATACTTTTAATTCCTCTTTTTTAGGTTTTCTGGTCGAGTGTTATTTAAGCGATTTATCGGTCTGGCTAAAAAATTATTTCGAATTAAATCGTGTGAAAGGTTTTGAAATTACCAGTTGAAAAATCCTGCATTTTTGAGCTGAGTAAGCAGTTGTCACAATGGATTATTCTTTTGCTAAAAAACCAAAATATCACTTGCATATTTCCCAGATACAGCCGATATTCAAGATATAAGGACACGATTCTGCAGACTCAAAAATGTGTTCATCATTCAAAATGGAGGGTGTGATTCCAATCATTTGAAGAAGTGAAATGCGATGCGAAACAGCAAGCTACAAATGTGCCAAGATAAAAAATTTTGCACTCAAAAGTTACAAAGATTGAGGATGGTAATATATGAATATTGAACTTCGTACCGATAACCACATTCAGAATAGTGATCGTTTAATTACTTATGTACGGGAAGAATTAAATCAAGAATTCCAGCGCCACAGCGAACGTATTACCCATTTTTCAGTCCATCTCAGTGATGAAAATGGCGCCAAAGGCGGCGATGACGATATTCGTTGTATGATTGAAGCGCGTCCTGCAGGCTTGAAACCTGTCGTAGTCAATCATCGTGGCCATAATGTCGATACTGCGATCCATGGTGCAATTGACCGACTAAAACGTAGTCTGGAACATGTGATCGAGAAAAAAGACAATGTTCGTCCTGGTGCTCTCGAACTAGCAGACACAGATACTGCGGATATCGAAGACTAAGCCGAACCGATTTGAAAAAGCCCTGCGGGGCTTTTTTCGTATTAAACAAAAATATAGTTATGAGAAGCACAACAAATCCTGCTTTATTCGGCATAATAGTCGAAAACGAATCAAAGTGAGCTCCATCATGTTAACTGCGCAACAACAACTTTTTGTGCAAGCACTCGAAGAATTAAATCTGGACCAGGTCAAACAGCTGCTGGCAGATGGACTCAACCCGAATTTTATTGATCATGACAAAGGCCCGGTGATTTCGGTCTGGTCAGATGGCCTGTTTAAATGGTGGGAAGAAGTGTGTGAGCTGTATGAAGCCGGAACACCACTTTCAGAAGAGGAGAAACAGGCACGTTTGGCGGTACATTTACAGATTCTGGAAGAACTGATCCAGGCCAAAGTGAATCTGCATTTGTGGGATGCAGAAGAAATTTATGGTCCACTCTGGGATGCCGCAAGTGCCGCATGCGCGCCAGCTGTACAGCGTTTACTGGATGAAAAAGTCGATCCAAATAGCAAAGATGAAGATGGCATGACTATTTTATCTTCAATTAGTGATCTATTCTTTGATTGTGATTTTGATGAAATCAACTGGTCAGAAGCCTTGGATGAAGAAAAACAGACGCTAGAACTGCTTCGCAAGCATGGCGCAAAAATGACCAAAGAACTCAGTTAAATTTTAATAAAGAGCTCCAACATGACAACATTAAAAACCTTGGGTTTGATTGCACTGGCCGGTTGTAGTGCACAGCTTTTCGCAGCAGATTTTGAATTTGATCGACCAGGTGAGGGTCTCAGTACTGGAATTACTCCAGTCGGAAATGTCGCTTGGGAGCAAGGCTTGCCTACAGCGCGTTATAGCAAGTCGGGCGATCAGACCGCGACCACACTCAGTGCAGATATGTTGTTACGTACCGGACTCAGTGATGATCTGGAATTGCGTTTAGGTTGGGCTGGCCCGACCTGGACCCAAGTGAAATCCAATGGCCAGACCGAAGAAGATGATGGTCTGGGCGATGTTAGTATTGGTCTGAAAAAGGCCATTGATTTGGATGATGACAAACTCAGTATGGCTTTGCTGGCCGAAGCTATCATTGCAACAGGCAATGCCGGTTTCACTAATGAAGAAGATATTTACAGCTTGGGTTCTGTCGTGTCGTCTCAATATAATGACTTGGTCAGTACCGCATTGACCATGCGTTATGAATGGCAGGACAGCAACTGGGCAGTGTCTGCGATTCCTTCTCTAGGCTACCGTATTACTGATCGCTGGTCAGGTTATTCTGAACTGATTTACCGTAAAGCTGAAAGTGTCGATAATCAATACGCGCTCGGTACCGGGGTTATGTATGCCTTAAACGACCGTGTCCAATTGGATGCGAATGTCGGTGTAGATCTGGATGGTGCAGATCGAAGTTACTTCTCAGGCCTAGGTTTCTCTGTGCTGTTCTAAGTTATCCAACTCACAGATGATGAAATACTCGCAGTTCCCGACCTGGGGGAAAATGCTTGCCCTGGTTATTTTGGGAAGCACCTTGTTCAGCAGTCCTGCTCAGGCGGAAACTGCATTGTTGTCTGCCGAGCAGGCTTTTCCTGTGAGCGTGATCTCCACCAGTCAGCAGCAGGCTGAACTGAGTTGGCAGATTCCAGACAACTATTATCTGTATCAGCATAAAATTGAAGTCCGGCAGGGCAACCAACCGGTGTCGTTTGAGTTGCCACCCGCTGAAGATTTATATGATGATAACTATGGACATACCCAGGTTTATTATCAGCAGTTAAAGTTTCAAATTCCGACTCAGGCGGGGCAATCCTATCAGGTCAGCTGGCAGGGCTGTGCCAAAGACCGGATCTGTTATCCGCCACAAACCATTCAGTTCAAGACCGATTTGTCTGGTCTGGTGCAATTTGAAGCTACCGGATCAGGAACAAAGCGTTTACTTGATCTGAATACTTCATCACTGCAACACAATACCCTATTTAATGCAGCGGACTCCTCAGAATCTACAGCAAATGAAATCTCTGCATCAGCCCACACACAAACTGAACCCTATGCAGCACAAGACCAGAAATGGTCAGCCCAACTGCTTGAACGCTCTTTGGGCTATGGGCTTTTGCTGTTCTTTGGCTTAGGCATTTTACTGGCTTTTACACCGTGTTCCTTGCCGATGCTGCCGATTCTGACCTCGCTGATCGTACGTGACAGTAAAGGACTGAAAGCCTGGATGATTGCACTGACTTTTGTCAGCAGTATGGCCGCTGTCTATGCAGTACTTGGCCTAATTGCATCTTCGGCCGGCCTGAATTTTCAGCGCTGGTTGCAGCAACCGGGAACCCTGATCGCATTTAGCATCCTGTTTGTCCTGTTTGCCCTGAATCTGTTTGGCCTGTTTGAAATCAAACTGCCGCAACGTCTGGTTCATCGTCTGGATCGGGCACAGGCCATGCAGCAGGGAGGCAGTCTGGTCAGTGCCGGTGTCATGGGCATGATCTCGGCGCTTCTGGTGGGGCCATGCATGACCGCACCGCTGGCAGGCGCATTATTGTTTATTTCCCAGACGCAAAGTCAGTGGCAGGGAGCTTTACTGCTGTTTACTTTAGGTTTTGGGATGGGCACGCCTTTATTGCTGGCCAGTATTCTGGGTGCACGGATTCTGCCTAAAGCCGGGCATTGGATGAATCAGATCAAAGTGCTCTTTGCCTTTATCATGCTGGCGCTGGCGCTGTATTTTATTCGCCCACTGATTTCAGAAGCCGCTTTACAATGGTTATCCCTAGCTTTGGGTATGACCTTCGTGGCTTATGTGCTGTTCCGGATTTTCTGGCATCGTACCGGTTTGAGATGGCTATATATCCTGTGTCTGGTACTGGCCGTGCCCTATATCGCTTATAGCCAATATCAGCACAGTCAGCGTTTTTTTGTGGAGCAGGCGAGCACAGAAGCCAAGTGGCATGTGGCACGTAGTGCAGCAGAATTTCAGCAGATTTTGGACAGGGCACCACAAGGGCAAAAGATTATTATTGATGTCTACGCCGACTGGTGTGTTGCCTGTCAGCCGATCGAACATCGTATTTTAAAATCTGCAGCGGTACAGCAGGCGCTTGCGCCATATTTCCTGATCAAGCTGGATTTAAGCCAATATAATGTCTCTCATCAAGCGCTGTTAAACCAATGGGAAATTCTCGGGCCGCCGACGTATTTATTCTTGAATGCGCAGCAGCAGGAAATTAGGGGTTTACGTTTAACCGGTGCTTTTAGCGAGGCAGAATTGCTGGCACAGCTGCAAGCACTGGCTCAAAGTGAAAATCCATAATTTAGTTCTTAAAAAAAGCTGAACCCGTTTAAGAAACCTGCATCTGTACTGGCACCGGTTCAGCATAAGCTTTGACCAGATTACGCCCACCGGCTTTAGCCTGATAAAGCGCCTGATCAGCCTGACTCAATAACTGCTGCGGGCGTAATTCCGCGCTAGAAATGGCAATCCCGAAACTGGCGGTCACCGGAATCAGCTCATCCTCATCACTGAAAATCTGCAATTGCTGAATGGCGATGCGGCAGCGTTCAGCCACTTGTTCGGCTTTTTCCAGACTGGTATTTTTAAGCACCAAAATAAATTCTTCCCCGCCAAAACGGCCGACTACATCACTTTCGCGCAATTGCTGATTCAGCACGGCACTCACTTCGACTAAGGTTTCATCACCCTTATGATGGCCATAGTGATCATTAATTTTCTTGAAATGATCCAGATCCAATAGCACTAAAGCATAATTGGGAGTGGCTGCGGCATTCAGTTTATCCAGACATTGGTTGATACTACGGCGGTTAAACAGATTGGTGAGCGGATCAATCTGGCTCAGCTGTTTGATCAGCTGCTCGCGATGACGCCATTGACTGAGCAGAATCTCGAATAACACCATGCAGACGGCCAGAATTGGCAAAATGAAATATAGCATCGATAACAGCCAGAAACCATTATAAAAAAGCTTGTCATCGATATTAAAGAGCGGTGAATAAGGTAATTGATGACTGAAACTTAAATAGGCACATCCGCCTAGGAAAATTGACGCTGGAATCAGCATGCTATAAACCAGCGTGCGATGGAACAGCACCAGTCCCACCATAATTAAACAGACATAGGAGGTCGTGGCCACAGGGCTGATCACCCCGACGAGATAGGCGTCACGACACAACGAGATAACAAAAGTACCCACTGCCATATAAGGCAGATAACGTTCAATCAGCTGATTCCCCTGAAATTTATAACAGGGAAAAATCAGGAGAAATAGAATTACCAGAAAGCTGCTGTTCAGAGTAATTTGTGTATAGACCCGTTCTAGATGAACATATTGCCAATATTCGGGATTTAATAACACGAAAATATCCCAGCCGAGCCAGGTCAGATGTACTCCGCATCCCAAGGTCAGCATCAGGATGCATTTCTTCAGGATGCGCCAGTTCATCACGACTTCATCTTCGACCAGGTATTTCTTGATTCTGTGTCTTATCACTTTTTCTAATACAGGCGATATTCGCTTCATGGTCCCGGTCTGACTTTAATTGTTATGGCAGATTTTTTTTAAGACTTATTGGATATTTATAACTTTATTTACACAAGATAACATAAGTTTGAATGCTTGATAAACAACAATATTTAAAACATTTTTGTGATTTAGTTGATATCTGATCTGCTCAGTCTTTGCCGATAGCGCAAGTGATCCAGGCTATGTCAAAGGGTCTTAATCAAAATTAAAGAGGTTAAGAGGTATACAGTTTTGTTCTAAATTCAGGATGATGTGTTTTATTTGTACTAATTATTTCAATATAGTCAATCGTTAAAATGGCTGCATTGTTAGAAACAACCAAAGATAAAGAGCGAAACCATGAAAGTTTTACAGATTGATTCCAGTATTTTAGGAGATGCTTCTATTTCGCGTCAGTTGACTCAGGCTGTGGTGGAACAACTGCAGCAAAAATATGCTGAGGCCATTGAAGTTGAGTATCTGGATCTGGCTGCACAGCCTATTCCTCATCTTACCGCCGAAATTTTAATGGGCCAGAATGCAGAACAAACGGCATTGGGCGAGGAAATTTTAGATCAATATTTACAGGCTGATGTCGTGGTGATTGGTGCAGCGATGTATAACTTCGGTTTGCCATCAACCCTAAAAGCCTGGATTGACCGGATCTGTGTCGCGGGACGTACTTTTAAATATACCGAACAAGGTCCTGTGGGTTTGGCGGGCAATAAGAAAGTGTATATTGCCAGCAGCCGTGGTGGTGTCTATGGCGAGCAAAGCCCGGCTGATTTTCAGGAGGCTTTCCTGAAAACCGTGTTTAACTTTACCGGTGTGAATGATATCGAAGTGATTCGTGCTGAAGGAGTGAACATGGGCGAAGCGGTTAAAGCCCAAGCATTGCAAACTGCATTGCAGCAAGTTCAGGCCATTTAAAACCTAAAACCTTTTTTCAAAGGGTCAGCTACGGCTGACCTTTTTTATATGCTAAATCATGCTTAATCTCGGTCCAGACGATGGGCAAATTCTGCAAGATCGGTCAGCGCCTGTTTGGCTTCATCGAACCAGGCACTGAACATCTGGAAGTTGTGCCACATGCCGGTATAGAGTTTAAATTCGACCTCGACACCCGCCTGTTCCGCTTTTTCTTTAAAACGACTAGCATCATCCAGCAGAATTTCCTTGGAACCTACCTGAATATGAATCGGTGGCAAGCCGGCTAAATCGGCAAAAAAAGGAGAAACTTCCGGATCACCACGATCAATCGAACGCGGCACATAATATTCAATCCCGGTTTGAACCGTTTCCAGAGACAGCAGGGCATCATGCTTCTGGTTATAACGTAAAGATTCACTGGTCAACGTTAAATCCAGCAGTGGAGACAGCAGAATCAGACCGCTGACCTGTGGCAGACTTTCCTGCTGTATTTTGAGTGCCAGCGCCAAGGCCAGATTGGCACCGCAAGAATCGCCGGACAGAATAATATCTTTGGCCTGAACACCTTGATCCAGTAGCAGATTATAGACATCAAACAAGGCTTCCAACGCTTCTGGATAGGCAGATTCGGGTGATAGCGGATAATCGACATGCAGCACCTGCATCTGGGTTCGAGCCGCAATTTGAGTCATAAAGGCACGATGGGTATTTAAAGAACCTAAGTAAAATGCGCCGCCATGAATATGAAAAATCAGCTGGGTCGATTCCTGCTGCGGCTTAATTTCTTCCGCGCGCAGTCCGGCCAATCGAAGCGAGCGAATCTGTACCGTTTTATCCTGAGGGAAAAGTTTGCACATCTGTTCCAGAGCAATGCGCATTGAACTCGGTGGAAGACTGAATCTGCTCGGGGCACGAATGGCCGTTTTTAAAAAGCTTTCTGTAATTAATTGTTTCGTTAGCGGGCTTATCTTCATCTTCCTTCCATCTTTTTGTGCTTTTATTGATCGTGTAGATTATTTACCAACCATATTTACAAGGTTACACTAAATAGTCACACCTAAAAATTGAAAAATTGTTGTAACTTTTTAATACTACATGGGTCTATTTTCAGACTAAGGAAATGAAGAAAAATGAAAAAAATAGCGCTTACGTTAGGACTACTAGGCTTATCTGCACTGGCTAATGCCGCGGATCCTTTAAATGGCACGGTATGGAAAACCATTGATGATAAAACCAAGCAGCCTAAGGCCATTGTTAAATTCACTGAACAAAAGAACGGCACTTTGTCAGCTAGTATTCAGTCTGTGTTAACTCCAGGTGAAGAAAATGCCTGCAAAAAATGTGAAGGTCCATATCACAACAAATCTCTGAAAGGCTTGACCATTGTTAAAGGTTTGAAAAATGCTGGTGGTACGAGTTATGACAGCGGTTCGATCCTAGATCCGCAATCTGGTAAAACCTATAAGTTGAAAGGCCAGCTGGCAGACGGTGGCAAGAAACTTGAGCTACGTGGTTTCATCGGCGTAGCGGCATTGGGTCGTAACCAGACCTGGATTCGTGCCAACTAATTTATTTTAAGCAGATATACAAAAGCCTGACCAATGTCAGGCTTTTTTTATGAGTGTTATTCAATACATGATATTAGCGGGCTAAGCCACGATAAGCTGTTTCATCAAAACCGGCAATAAATCCTGTAGAGGTCGCCAAGATTGGACGTTTAATTAAACTGGTATGGGTAGTTAATGCATTAATTAATGCATCTTCACTCGACAGGGCGGTTAGTTGCTCTTCTTCACTAAGTTTACGCCAGGTGGTGCCTTTCTTGTTCAGGACCACATCCTGACCCAAGGCATCTAGCCAGGTTCTGATGGTTTCAGCATCGATGCCCTGTTTTTTATAATCATGAAATTCATAACTCAGACCTTGCTCAGTCAGCAGATCAAAGGCTTTTTTCATCGAACTGCAATTTTTAATTCCGTAAATTTTTAACATAGCTGCCCTCTAAAAAATTTAAATCATGAACTAGCTTAACCAAATTGGCAGCAGCAGACCATGCAAAAGCAAATGAAAAAAAAGAAAAAATTTTAAATAGCAGAAAAGTCATGTCATCAAAATGACATCAAGCAGCTTTAACATGAGCAGCAAGAAAAAGAACAATCTAAATAATAAGAAAAATAAAAATTTGGGAATGATAGAAATAGAAAACCCGCATTTAATCATCCTGATCATGCGGGTCTCAATCCAACGTCCAATGTCACATCCATGCAAAACAAGCTAAATCTATAGTCTGTTTTATTTTCGTCCTACGGCGTCCTGTCCTTATGTTGTCGTCCTGACATGTCCTTGTGCCGTAGCGCTATAATGCTATGTTATTACATTGAGATAAACCCAAAAAATACGTCATGTCATGTAAGAGATAAGCCTTAATTGAGTGAACAACTGTTCACTCAATTAAATAATCCAGATTATAGTTTGTAGTCGATAATCACGGGGGCATGGTCGCTAAACCATTGTTCTTTATAGACCCAGGCATTAATGGTGCGCTCTTTCCAGTCCGGAGAGCAGGCATGATAATCAATCCGCCAACCAACATTCTTGGCACGCGCCTGTCCACGGTTTGACCACCAGGAGTATAATTCGGCTTCTTTGCGGACTTCACGGAAAGTATCGACATAACCAAGCTCATCGTAGATATGATCTAGCCAGGCACGTTCGTGCGGTAAACAGCCCGAGGCTTTCTGGTTACCCGACCAGTTTTTAATATCGATACGTTTATGCACGATATTGTAGTCACCGCAGACAATCACCGATTTATTTTCATCGCGCCACTGTTTCAGGATTTTTGCATATTCTTCCAGAAAGTGATCTTTACGCGCTTGCGCTTCATCACCCGATGAACCCGAAGGCAGGTACAGGGAACAGATCTGTACAGTTTGTTCTAGACCCAAGTCAAATTCAGCGGCAATAAAACGGCCTTGTGAATCGGCCAGTTCAAAACCCAGGCCATCGGTCAGAGACACAAAAGGCAGACGGCTATAAATGGCCGTACCGGCATAACCCGGACGCTCGGCAGGAAACAGGTGCGTGTACCAGCCTTCAGGCTTGAATTTATCGGTCCACTGCGCATGCGTGATCCGGCTTTCCTGCATGCAAATCACGTCGGCATCCGACTGTTCCATCCATTCTAATAGACCTTTGGTGACAGATGAGCGTAAGCCGTTGACATTAATTGAAACGACGCGAAGAATTTTTTGATCACCTGGATAGCTACTCTTTGGTATCATGCGCAAGTCTTACCTTAATTAATGGATTTAGGAGCACCTCATGTCAACGCCAGCTCAGTTTAACCCACAAGCTTTTATCGAACTCGCATTATCACGCGGTGTGCTTAAATTTGGTGAGTTTACTTTAAAATCGGGACGTGTGAGTCCCTATTTTTTTAATGCGGGTCTGTTGAATGATGGTGAAGCCTTGACACTGCTGGCTTCTGGCTATGCTGCAAAACTGATTAAATGTGACCATGTTGAAGTGATTTTTGGACCTGCCTATAAAGGCATTCCTTTTGTGGCAGCAACTGCTGTGGCTCTGTCGCAAAATCATGGGGTAAGTGTGCCGTGGGGTTTTAATCGCAAGGAAGCCAAAGACCATGGCGAGGGTGGCGTATTGGTCGGTGCTTCTGTAGAAGGTAAAAAAGTCTGGATCATTGATGATGTGATTACCGCAGGCACAGCGATTCGTGAAGTCGTCACCATCCTGAAAAATGCCGGTGCGCAGATTGCGGGTGTGCTAGTTGCATTAGACCGTCAGGAAAAAGGTCAGGGCGAACTGTCTGCGATTCAGGAAGTGCAGCAAGAGCTTGAGATTCCTGTACATGCCTTAATTACCATGAAAGATTTAATGGACTATCTGGAAGCGAAAGGCGACCTAGCAGCTTTGGCGAAAATGGAAGATTACCGTGTTAAATATGGGATCTAAGCCTAGATTGGCATAGAAAAGGAAGCTTGAGCTTCCTTTTTTTGTAGATGTTCAATTTGCTAAACATTTGAAATTTATTATCTCTGTCTATTCTTGTAAGCATTGGCTTACATCAATTCCAGCACTTTGCGGCTGTTTTGAATAGTGGAAATTTCCTATGATAGCTTTAACAGGAACAGGAGGTTCCACACAAGAATAACAATAGATAAATACAAGGAAAGTAAGGTACGACAGGAGTTATACCAAGCGAACCCATACGGAAAGCCCCTGGCAGGATGCTAGGGGTTTTTCATTTTTATCTTTTATAAAGTCTAACTGAGCAGCAGTGATTCAGAAACATGATTCTTAAAAATTCACTTTTGATGAGCTAAACAGACAATCAGAAAACCTTTCACCAAAATTATGAATCTTCAGTGCTAAAAAAAGCACCTGAAGGTGCTTTTTCTTATTGCTGGGCTAAATTATAGCGCAACGATATTGATCGCATTTGGACCTTTTTGACCATCAACCACGCTAAAAGAAACGCGTTGACCTTCAAACAAAGTTTTGAAACCAGAACTGCTGATTTCTTTGAAATGAGCAAAAACGTCAGGACCTGATTCTTGTTGAATAAAACCAAAACCTTTAGTTTCGTTAAACCATTTTACTGTACCGGTAACTGTAGTAGACATAATATAACCTGTTAAATTTTAATAATTTTAGTCATGCAAATGACTATGGATAACTTGGAAAAACAACAAGAATTGAAATAAAGATCTGAAAAAACGGAGGATTATAAATAATACTGCGGCACTTAAAGAAGCTTAACTAAACAACGCTTTTTTCTAGTTAAAGACAGCATAGCCTAAATCAGAAAATATTCAAGTTTTTTATATTTATTATTTATTATTCTTATAAAAGTGGCTCCATTCTTGTTTTTTAAAGAATTTCAAGCTGTTTACTTGAGCTTTATCGGTTGTATTTAAGCTTTAACCAAGCTAAACAATAAATACACGTTGTGTTTGTGTTACTTTATGTTAATCAAAATCGTTCAGTACCCAGCAAGATTTTACTAAGTCAGTGTATTTTATAACTTTGGGTAAATTAGTATTTGTAGTTTTAAGATAGTTATCGTCATTGTTTGTGTATAAAAATCCACCTATATTAAAATTCAATTGGAAAAATTAACTATAAGAATTTCTTGATTTTAATTTAAAACCAAATACGAGTGAGTCTCATGGATTACTGGAACAGTGTGTTACTTATATCCATCATCACCATGGTTGGACTGGCCATGATCATCCTGTTCGTCGGATGTAAAATGTGGAAGAACTTGGTGGTCACTTTACTGATTGCCACCTTGATTGGTTTTCTGATTGTATGTGCAATCAATTTTGTTTTTGGCGATCGTCTTCAATTTCTATGGGGTGCCCCTGAGACTGGTGATAGTAATTTTATGCTGGAAATGGGGCTGCTGAGCCTGTTAATTGGCGGTGTAAGTACCTTTATCATTATGTTAGGCACTTTGGTTGCTAAAAGTAACAGTGGAAATCAAGGCGATGAAGACTAGTTTTTCGCAAAATAACAAGTGTCTTAATGAGCGGGAAAGTACAGAAAAGCATTGCATGTACAGTTCATAGGCTTAAAAAATCTTTCTCAGTCAAATGTATAGTGCCATAGCGCTACGGGACATGAATGGCGTTTCACATCCCGTAGCTGCATAATTTTCTGTATCAAAAATTTAGAACATCATTCTTAGACCTGCACCATAGATCCAGCCTTTTTCTGAATCAGAACTTTGCTGCCAGGCTGTCTGTTGGTTGCCTTTACTATATTCATAACCCACTTCCAAATAAGGCATGAGCTTTTTGCTCAGTTCATAGCGTGTTTCCAGGCCCAAGGTGGCATGACTAAGGCCGGTTTTTTTCGCATTAGCTGCCTGATCATTCAGGATGACATCCAGTTCGACAAAGGGTTGCATAATCAGTTTCTGAGTCAGTAACAGGTCACGCTCTGTTTTCAGTTTTAATCCGACAAAGTCATCTTCACCAACATAGACATGAGCATCCGTTTCGAAAAAGTAGGGAGCCAGGCCATGTAGCCCAAATACTGCATCGAAGCGCTCGTTCTGCTGGTTTATAGAAGGCTCGGCTAAATTTTCCTGTCGATAGCGCACCCCGGTCTGCACATCCCAGAAATCAGAAATATTTCGGCTATACAACACTTTGGCATCATATTCGGCCTGACGGGATTCATGTTTGTCGGCTTCTAGCTTGAGGAAAATTTTATTTTCATCCGTGCCGACTCTGGCCTGGTTCTTGGACTTGAATGCTCCATTTCCCTCTGAACTATGCTGCCATTTCTGGTCCAGAATAATCTGGCTATAAATCTGTGCGCCATGTTCTTTACGATGATCATGTTCGCTGGCAGAACTGACTGAATTTTGTGGTGTGTTCAGCGCCTGCTGTTGATGCAATAACTTTGGTGGCGGTTGATGAGAAACGGCATTTGCTGTTTCAGTATGCTGTGCGTGGTCATCAGCCATGTTTTGCATGGCATGATATCCGCTATGATGCTGATGTTCATTATGACCCGTATGCTCGCTAGAAGCTGCCGCAAAAATACTCAGACTGCTTAGGGTAAGCGCACTGCTAAGCACTGACTTTACAAAAAGATTAGTGATGTGCATGGCTTTCTCCTTGGGCAGCTGCTGGCTTTGACGGCGTTTTTTGTGAAGAAGGGTGAGATGCTTGATCTTCGTCAACCTGTGCCACAATCAGCTTGTTCATCATGCCGGCACTCATGTGATAGAGCAGATGGCAGTGAATCGCCCATTCTCCCAGTTCATCTGCTGTGAGCAGGGTGGTCACCGTTTTCCCGGGCGGCACAATCACGGTGTGTTTATTTGGCATATTTGCAGCAGACTGACCATTTTCCAGCTGCATAAACATGCCATGCAAATGCATCGGATGGGCCATCATGCTGTCATTGATAAATTTCAGCCGGATCCGCTCGCCATATTTCACCTGAAGTGGCTCGGCATCACTGAATTTTTTACCATTCATGGTCCAGATATAGCGCTCCATAGTTCCACCCAGACGAATCACCAGTTCACGTTCTGCTGCGCGGGTATCAGGTTGCGGTGTCAGGGCTTTGAGGTCTTGATATTGCAAGGCTTTGTGCCCTGCAGGCGTAGACATATTGGCCCAGCCCTGAACAGGCTGATTGGTTCCGGACATGGCACTATGACTTGCATGCATGTCGTGCTGGGCATGCTGATCATGTTCACTTGTGACAGTCTGCGTGGTCTGACTGCTGTGTGCGTCATGCGACATGTCATGCTGTTCGCCATGTCCCATATCTTCCATGGTCAATAAGGCACGAGGGCGCGGTGTCGGTAATTGAACCGGGGCCGGGGTTTTGCTTGAATCAGTTGCCTGATGCAAACTGCCAATGGCAAAGCCTGAGCGGTCGATCGATTCCGCTTCAATCTGGTAATGCGCTGCAGTGGGTTCCACAATCACATCATAGGTTTCAGCAGTTCCAATCCGGAATTCATCTACAGCGACCGGCTGCACAGCTTGTCCATCGGCGCTGACCACGGTCATTTTCAGCTGGGGAATACGCACATCGAAAAACGACATGGCAGAAGCATTGATGAAACGCAGGCGGACTTTTTCATTGGGCTGGAACTGGCCACTCCAGTTTTGTTGCGGCGTTTTTCCATTGATCAGAAAGGTATAACCGGTAACATCAGATAGGTCGGTTTTCAGCATACGCATCTGGTTCCACATCTTGCGGTCTGACCAGGTGGCCTTGAGGCCGTCACGTTTTACCTGCTTAAATACATCGCCAACGGTTTCGCGCTGGTTCTGATAATATTCGGCCGATTTTTTTAAATTGTTCTGAATCTGCTGGCTGCCCTGTTCGTGAAAATCCGACAGCATCACCACATAATCCCGCTCGGTTTGTTCATGTGCAGGTAGCAATGTCTGGGCTTTGGGGCGAATCACCAAGGCGCCATAGAGGCCGTCCTGTTCCTGACCTTTGGAATGTGCGTGATACCAGTAGGTGCCGTTTTGACGAACCTTGAAGCGATAAGTAAAAGACTGTTTCGGTTTGATGCCCTGAAAACCGTTAAATCCGGGGACACCATCCATCAGCCCGGGCAGGAGCAGGCCATGCCAGTGCAGTGAGGTATCCTGATTGTTCAGGTTGTTTTGTACATGAATGACTGCATCATCACCTTCTTCGAATTCCAGCAAGGGTGCAGGGAATTTTCCGTTTACAGTGATACGCTTGACCGTCTTTCCGGTGAGATTGATCGGGCTTTCATCAATGACCAGATGATATTCTTTTACGGCTGCAAACAAGGCAGACGACGAGATGAGACCGAAGCCCAGACACAGGCTTTGACTGATTTTAAGCAACATAACTTAATCCTTAATGAATAAAAAAATTTAAAAATTCAGGATCAAGCTTTGGGTGGGTGCAGGATTTCTTGCCAGTAACCGACAAGGTGCTGGGCATGGTAAGCAGGGAGGAGGGTTTTTTCCGGATAACCGTGATCAGGCACGCTTAACTCGGGCGTTGTAATGGGCAGGCTGGTGACCAAGTTCTGGCAGGCCATAGTGCCACAATCCAGACAATCTGATGACTGCTGGGTGCTGTCACTGACACAGTCCGGCTGAATCAGTTCCTGATCTTGATGATGATCAGTCTTATGCAGCGAGTGAGAAGCAGAGGGTTTTGTCATTTCCAGACAATGAGGATTCGTTTTTTCAGACGGCATAACCAGATGCATGGTGTTTGCAGATGCGACAGACACACTGCTCCAGCCTATGGCAAAAACCACAAGCATCACCAACCAGATCTGTTTGACGAGCCGTATGAGCAAAAGTACACCCTGAAAAAATGCGCTGCATGTTTGAGCAATAAAAGCATAAACGCAGTAACTCAAATTAGCAAATTCTGGACAAGATTATTTTTTAGGTCACCTACATACTACTTTTTTCATAGGTTCAGGTTTCAGTTTCGCACTTTTCGCATTTTTTACAGTCTAGCAGCATCCCGAGTTTTTCTTTACGTCCTTGCTCGGTCATCACCCATGGGCGATTTTGCCATGGCGGGGTATGCCGCACATGCTGGCCATGTCCGCAGGCCAGCTCTGCAACCCAATGCTGTTCCTCATCCAGGTGAAAACCGATAATGGCCTGTTGCATGGCAAACCTCCTGTGGGCTCAATCTGTCTCAGTACCTATATAAAATAAGTCATGCAAAATCACCATAAACAAAAGAATCGACACAAGCTATACTCCTTGCCAAGTCATTTTTTGAAAAAGAGCAGAGACACATGCGCGTACTTGTTGTGATGGATCCCATTGAAAATGTAAACCTGAAGAAAGACTCGACCATGGCGATGCTATGGGCAGCAGCACGTCGCGGGCATGAACTCGGTTATGCATTGCAGCAAGATTTATATATCGACCAGGGCAAGGCCTTTGGTCTGATCGCGCCGTTACAGGTATTTGAAGACTACGATCATTATTGTGAACTCGGCGAAAAACGCAAAGAGTCGATCGCTGCTTATGACGTTGTCTTGATGCGTAAAGATCCGCCTTTTGATATGAACTTTGTCTATACCACTTATATTCTGGAACAGGCAGAGCGCGAAGGGGCATGGATTATCAATAAGCCACAAAGCCTGCGTGACTGTAATGAAAAACTGTTCGCAACCCAGTTCCCGCATCTGCAAGTTCCGACCTTGGTGACTTCGCAACAAAGCCTGATCCGTGAATTTCTCAAAGAACAGGTCGATGTGATTGTAAAACCGCTAGATGGTATGGGTGGCACCGGGATTTTCCGTCTGTATCAGGATGGCATCAACATCGGTTCAACCATTGAAATGCTGACCAATAATGGTACCCAGCCGATTATGGCGCAGCGTTATATTCCGGAAATTGTCGAAGGCGATAAACGCATCCTGATGATTAATGGCGAGCCAGTGCCATATTGTCTGGCCCGTATTCCACAAAATGGTGAAGTGCGCGGTAATCTGGCCGCGGGTGGCCTGGGCGAGGCGCGCCCACTGACTGAAACTGACAAAGCCATTGCAGCAAAAGTAGGGCCGTATCTCAGAGAGAAAGGTCTGGTCTTTGTGGGGCTGGATGTGATTGGAAATTATGTTACTGAAATTAATGTAACCAGTCCAACCTGTATCCGTGAAATTGATGCGCAGTTTGGCACCTCGATTGCGGATGATCTGTTTGCCGTGCTGGAAGCAGGTCAGGCCAATCAGGTTTAAAGGTAAAATCAGGTGAAAGAAGAGTCTGCTTGCAGGCTCTTTTTACCTTTTTTATTTCGGGTAACGCTTAAATAAATATGCCGTCATTACCATGCCCAGCATCGAAAGGCAGACGGTGATAATGGCAAGATTGGCCCAGTATTGAGTGGCAGATATCAGCGCAGCGCTCAGGGTCGGTATAAAAAACTGTGCGCAGGCTGAAATTTGTAAAACCAGACCCACACTGGCCGCTGCTGCATAGGCACGTGGTGCATAGTGCAGGGTAATCGCAAAAACAGTGGTTGGGATCATCCCGCCAATCAGTGAAAACAGCACGGCACTGACAACCTGCAATTCAAATGAGAGCCAGGAATTTGCAGCAAATACCAAGCAACTGCTGCAGAGCATTGCTACAAATCCGGTACTCAATAAGGTGTGCGGTCTATAACCCTGTTGCAGCAACATGCCTGCGCCAAAAGTACCGCCTAGGTTGGCCAGCACGACCATTGAAGCCAGCATCCCTGCGCGTTTTAAGTCTAGCCCCTGTTCGACATACAGCGTAGGCAGGAAGCCCGTGACAGTGATCCATTGACTGCTATAACAGGCAAAAATAATCGCCAGACAGATAATCGATGGGTGGGTCAGGGTAATTTTAACAATCTGCCAGAATGAGGTGTTTTCCGTAGCTGGCTGAGAAGAGTCTGGCTGTGTTACCAAGACAGGTTCAATATTTAAATATTGTTTAATCATGCCAGCAATGACAAGGCACAGGCAGCCCAAAATGGCCCAGATCATTTGCCAGTCCAGATATTCAAGCAGGAGAGGAATCGTCAATACGGCCAGACTGACACCGATGCCCATATAGGAACTCCAGAGTCCCATCTTGAAATTCAGTGTCTCAGCGCGGCTGGTACGTTTTAAAATTGCTGGCGCACACAAGGAAATGGTTAAAAACCCGATTCCTTCCATAAAGCGCAATACATATAAAGTGGCAGGCTGCGTAATCCAAAGCCCGGCAAAACTGCTCAGCCCTAAAATGATTAAGGCCATGATCAGGCAGCGCTTTAATCCCATTTTTTCCGAGAAGGCGCCAATGCATAGCGCAAACAGCATTCCGGCAGCCTGCACCAACGCTAATGAAAAACCAGCCTGGGTAAAACTCAGGTTTAAATCCTGCTGCAATACAGGAATCACGGCCGAAAGTTTGCCGACATGGATCGCAGCCAGATAACCGGCCAAGATAATCCATACATCATGACATGATATTTTTGACATTTATCCGAACTGAGTCCATTTAAAGCATCTGCTTGTACATCAAGCATCATTCATATATAGATATGAATAACATGAAAGTTTTATAAAATTGATAGGATTTAAGCCTAAGCTCATTAGTCGATGATAGGATATGGATTGACCGGGAGTGAGCTGTAAAGGGTTCTAAATAAAGCCCTGTCCGTGGCAAGGTTATTGATAATATAATGAGAAAATCATTTAAAATTGCTATGATATGTCACTTAAGTCGAAGGAAAAGTGCAGACCTTATAAATAAAACGAGTCTAAACTTGGAATTTGCATGAAAAAAACAATTAAAGCCTTGTTGAAATAAAGTAAATAAACTTTCATGGCCTGAGGTTTGTGATTACAATTGATTACTTAAATCAGATTTCCTGCTCCATTTTTTGAATTGAAGAATTAAACCGTGACCGAAGCTCAGCAAAAACAGCCTAAACATGTCATGATGATGGCCGCAGGTACAGGTGGACATGTGTTTCCAGCGTTAGCTGTTGCCAAAGATTTACAACAAAAAGGTATACAGGTTTCATGGTTGGCCACGCCCGTAGGCATGGAAAACCGCCTGTTAAAAAACCAGAATATTCCCATTTATCAGATCGATATTCAAGGTGTGCGTGGCAATGGTTTTGTGCGTAAAGCCTTGGCGCCTTTTAAAATTATGAAAGCCACCTTAAGTGCCATGAAATTCATGAAACAGCTTCAGGTCGATGCCGTGGCAGGCTTTGGTGGTTATGTGGCAGGCCCGGGTGGTTTGGCTGCGCGTATCTTAGGTATTCCGGTGCTGATCCATGAACAGAATGCAGTTGCCGGTTTTACCAATACCCAATTGTCGCGTGTGGCAAAGACGGTGTGCCAGGCTTTTCCAAATACCTTTCCGGCCCAAGATAAAGTCGTGACTACGGGTAATCCGGTACGACAGGAAATTAGCGAAATTTTAAATCCATCCTGGCGTTATCAGGAGCGTGACAAGGCAGGATTGCCCTTACGTATTCTGATCGTTGGTGGGTCTTTGGGGGCGCAAGCCTTAAATGAACGGGTTCCGGAAGCTTTAAAGCAACTCAATGTGCGATTAAGCGTCTATCATCAGTGTGGGCAAAACCATGCCGAGGCGACCCGGGCACGTTATGAAAATGCACCGGCCAGTCTACAAGTTGAAGTACAGCCTTTTATTGAGGATATGGCCAAAGCCTATTCTGATGCCGATCTGGTGATTTGCCGTGCCGGGGCTTTGACCGTCACTGAAATTGCCACTGCCGGGGTGGCTGCGATTTTTGTGCCGCTTCCAAGCGCAGTGGATGATCACCAGACGGCCAATGCCGGTTTCCTGGCCAATATCAATGCGGCAAAGATTTGCCCGCAGGCCACGATGACCCCGGAAAGTTTAACAACATTATTAGAGCCGATGCTGAATCGCCAGCTGTTAATGGAAATGGCCGTGAAAGCACGCCGACAGGCTCAACCCGATGCGACTCAACATGTGGTCCGTTTAATTCAAGAATTGTAATCCGAGTAAACTATGTCTCCAACAACCCCAGCTGAACAAGCGAAAAAGTTAATCAAAGTGCCGGAAATGCGCCGTATCAAACACATTCATTTTGTGGGGATCGGTGGCGCAGGCATGTGTGGTATTGCGGAAGTGCTGAAAAACCAGGGCTATAAAGTTTCCGGTTCAGATATCAAGGCATCCAATACCACCGCACAGCTGGAAGCGAATGGCATTAAAGTCTATATCGGACATACTGCAAATAATATTAAGGGCGCCAACGTGATCGTGGTTTCTACCGCGATTGATAAAGAAAATCCGGAAATTAAAACCGCGATTGAAAACCGTATTCCTGTGGTTCGCCGTGCGGAAATGCTGGGTGAACTGATGCGTTACCGCCATGGTATTGCCGTTGCCGGCACGCATGGCAAGACCACCACCACTAGCCTGATCACCTGTATGCTGGCTGAAGAAAACATGGATCCAACCTATGTGATCGGTGGTTTGCTGAACCGTACCGGTATGAACGCAGCCTTGGGCGCCAGCCGTTATATCGTGGCCGAAGCCGATGAGTCAGATGCTTCTTTCCTGCACCTGGAACCGATGGCTGCCGTGGTGACCAATATTGATGCTGATCATATGGATACCTATGGCGGTAGCTTCGATGTCCTGAAAGATACTTTTATCCAGTTCCTGCAAAAACTGCCATTTTACGGCTTGGCTGTAGTCTGTGGTGATGATGCCAATATCCGTGAAATCATGCCGCGGATTGCACGTCCGTTACTGACTTATGGCTTCAATGAGGACAATGACATCCGCGCAGTAGATGTTGATCAGGATGGCATGCAAACCCACTTTACCGTATTGCGTAAAGAGCGTGAGCCATTGCGTGTAACGGTCAACCAGCCAGGTTTGCATAATGTGCTGAATGCCTTGGCCGCGATTGGTATAGCAACCGATGAAGGTGTGTCTGATGCTTCAATCTGCCGTGCACTGGAAGGTTTCAGTGGTGTGGGTCGTCGCTTTGAGGTTCAGGGTGAGTTTGCGATTGAGGGCGGTGACGTGAAACTGGTGGATGACTATGGTCATCATCCAAAAGAAGTCGAAGCGACGATTAAAGCTGCGCGTCAGAGTCATCCGGACCGTCGTCTGGTAATGATGTTCCAGCCACACCGTTATAGCCGTACCCGTGACTGTTTTGATGATTTTGTGGAAGTGCTTTCTACTGTAGACCAGTTATTGTTGCTGGATGTTTATCCTGCCGGTGAAAAACCGATTGTCGGGGCGGACAGCCGTACTTTGGCCCGCAGCATTCGCTTACGTGGTGAAGTCGAGCCGATTCTGGTTGATGCGACGGACGGCAACCTGAATCAGATCATGAGAAAAGTATTGCAAGCAAATGACTTGTTATTAACCCAGGGCGCAGGTAATGTTGGAGCAATCTCAGTCGAACTTGCACAAAATCACTTATATATAAAATAGTCATCTTGTGTGACTGAATTGAATTGACCAGATTGAAAAAAGTTTAAGGATATAAACGTGTCAAATGCTTCAAAATTCGGAAAAGTTGCCGTGTTGCTTGGTGGTAAATCTGCAGAGCGTGAGGTTTCTCTAGACAGTGGTACGGCGGTACTTGAGGCATTAGTGCGTTCAGGGGTCAATGCGGAAGCGTTTGATCCTCAGGAGCGTAGTGTCACAGAACTGGTAAATTATGATCGTGCTTTTATTGTATTGCATGGACGTGGCGGGGAAGATGGCCAGATCCAGGGCGCACTGGAATGGTTAAACGTGCCGTATACCGGTACCGGTGTACAAGGTTCTGCGATCGGCATGGACAAGGTCAAGACCAAGCAGGTCTGGCAGGGTTCGGAATTGCCGACAGCACCGTATCGCATTGTCACCAAAGACTCTGATGCGAACGACATTGTTAATGCTTTAGGCTTGCCTTTGATTATCAAGCCGGTACATGAAGGTTCCAGTATCGGCATGAGTAAGGTTGAGAAAATTGAAGATTTTGCAGAAGCAATTACCAAGGCAACTGAACATGATGCTGTGGTGATGGCAGAAAAATGGATTACCGGTCGTGAATATACCATTGTGGTTTTAAATGGTCAGGCGCTGCCGGTGATTCGTCTTGAACCGCCTCAAGATGTTGCCTTCTATGACTATGAAGCGAAATATCAGCGTAATGATGTGCAATATGGCATTCCATGTGGTTTAAGCGAAGCTGAAGAGCAACAGTTAAAAGCCTTGAGTTTGCGCGCATTCCAAGCAGTCGGTGCCAGTGGTTGGGGCCGGATTGATGCCATGCAGGATGAACAGGGCAACTTCTGGTTGCTTGAAGTCAATACCGTACCGGGCATGACCAGTCACTCACTGGTGCCAAAAGCGGCAGCTGCAGTCGGATACAGTTTTGATGAGCTGTGTGTCGCGATTCTGGAACAGACCTTGACTGGTTCGGCACACTAAATATGGCTCAACTTCCTGTTTCCATGCGCCGTAAACGTGCTGCGATTACTTCAATTCACGACAAGCCGCCGACACGCAAAGAAAAGCTGACCAATTTTGGTGGCTGGTTATTGTTGTGTATTGCGGTATTGGTGCTGGCCTTTGGAATATTGGGCTTATATAAAGTCATGACCAATAGTGACGTGGCAGAGCTGGGCGTGATAGGTACGCGCTCGGCTGCTGAACAGCGTCAGGTTATGCAATATGTGTCACCGATTGTGACCGAAAACTATTTTACTTCAGATCTGGAAGCGATCCGCGATCGTACTCTGGAATTATCCTGGGTGGATCGGGTCGTGGTGTCCCGAGCCTGGCCAAATGGCATTCGGGTGCGGGTGATGCCGCATCATGCAATTGCACGTTGGGGGACAGGGCGTTTATTGAGTGACAGTGGTGTTATTTTCACTGAAGTCATACCCAAGAATTATCAGGCATTACCGTTGCTACATGGGCCAGCGAGCCATGCAGAAACCATGATGCGTCGTTATAATGAAATTAATCAGTTATTTTTGCCACAAGGCATTCGTCTAAAAGAATTATATCTCACCGAGCGAATGACCTGGTTTATGCAGTTTGATTCGGGTTTAAGAATAATTGTGGATAAAGACCAGACTATGAGCAAATTACAACGCCTGAGCCATCTGTCTCAGAGCGATTTAAAGCCGGTCTGGTCTAAAATTTCGGCCATCGACCTGCGTTATCGCAATGGATTGTCGATACAGTGGAAAAATTCAATTCCGCCTAAAATTGTAAATGGACATTTTATTGTAACCATTGATGACACGGGCGTTGAGAATAAGGTAACAGTAAAGCCATAATGACCGGCTTTAAAAAATAGAGGCATTTAAAGCCATAAATCTAACAAACACGTAATGGTAGTAGTGAATAATGAGTGAAGCTGTTCCCTCGGTTGTGGCGATTGACATTGGGACACACAAAGTTTCAGTTTTGATTGGCAAGGTACACGCGCCAGACAATATCCAAGTGATTGGTATGGCCACCGCTCGTAACCGAGGCATGAGTAAAGGGAAAATTGTCAGTCTCGATAAAGTTATTACTGCAATTAAAAATGCCGTTCAAGAAGCAGAAGATATGGCGGAATGTCGTGTACATTCTGCCTGGGTCTCTATTCCAAGTGCCGAATTAAAAAGCTTTTATGCTTCAGGTCGCACCTCGATCGACAATAGCGAGCATGCGATTACCACCAGTGAAGTGGTGCGTGCACTGGAATTGGCCAAAGCCAGTCATTTGACTTCAGATCATTATCTGGTCAGTGCTGTGCCTCTGGGTTTTGAGCTGGACGACTCACCGGAATGGGTGTTAAACCCGATTCGGATGTCGGCACATAGCATGACCGGACACTATCATTTGATGATGCTGCCGATCAGTACCATGCAGAATATTGATCGCGCCCTGAAAGGTGCCAATATTGGTGTAGAAAAAATGGTGGTGTCGAGCTTGGCTACTGCTGAAGCCAGCCTGCTGAAAGACGAAAAAGAATATGGCGTATGCTTAGTAGATATCGGTGCCGGCACGACCAATGTTGCAGTGTATGTGGATGGTCGTTTGGCCTTAACCCATACCTTCCAACGTGGCGGTGAACATGTGACCCGTGATATTGCAGCAGTATTGCAAACCACGACCGAAGAAGCTGAACGTCTGAAATTATTGTATGGCTGTGTCGACCTGAAAGTGGTCAAGCCTGACCATATGATTCAGTTCCAAGGAATTGACGGGCCACAAACCATCAGCCGGATTGAACTGACTGAAATTATTATGGCTCGTTATGAAGAAATTCTGGGTCTGGTACGTGATGAGCTGGTGAAAAATGGTGCCATCCAGGGCTTGTATCATGGTGTGGTATTGACCGGTGATGCCAGTCATATCGAAGGGATGGTGAGTTTTGTTCGCCGTACCATGGGGGTCTCGGCGCATTTAGGTAATCCGCCGACTCAGGTGTATGCAGACGAACAACATCAGGCTGCTTTACGTCGCTCGCAATATAGTACGGTGGCTGGCTTGCTGATGTTTAGTCAGAGTGATACCCAGGACACGATTGTGGAACAGGATGATGTAGAGCGGTTGTCATTGGCTAAGCGGGTCAAAAGAGCCTTGTTTGGCTTTAATGACACCCTGAAATCAATCTTTTAAGTCGATTTTTATTGTGAATATTGTTGGGAAGATGTAGTTAATCGGGCTTGTACTTGACAAGTGAACGCATGAGCAGCATTCTTAAAAACAATTTTATTAAGATTAAGGCAGTATACGGGCTTAGTGACTGCCAATTATGAATTAGGAATTTTATAGGTCATGGCCTCATTTGAATTTTTCGAAGACGATCATAGCGATAGCAATGGTCAAGCCCGTTTCACTGTATTTGGTGTAGGTGGTGCGGGTGGTAATGCGGTACAACATATGTTGCAGTCCGATATCCAGGGCGTAAAATTTGTTTGTGCCAATACGGACAAACAGGCATTGGATCGCATGGAAGCCGAATTTAAAATTCAGCTGGGCGAGCAAAGTACCCGTGGTCTGGGTGCAGGTGCAAATCCGCAAGTCGGCCAGACCGCAGCAGAAGAAAGCCGTGAACTGATTCGCCAACAGCTTGAAGGGACCGATATGGTCTTTGTAACTGCGGGTATGGGCGGTGGTACCGGTACCGGTGCAGCGCCAGTGGTTGCTGAAATTGCGAAAGAAATGGGTATTCTGACCGTTGGTGTCGTGACCACGCCATTTAACTTTGAAGGCAAACGCCGTCTACAGTCTGCTGAAAAAGGGATTGAAGCGCTAGAGCAGCATGTAGACTCATTAATCATCATTCCAAACCAGCGTCTATTGAAAGTCTTCCGTGATATTTCAATGAAAGATGCCTATAAAAAAGCGGATGATGTATTGTTGAATGCAGTACGCAGTATTTTTGATTTAGTCGTCCGTCCTGGCCATATCAACCTTGACTTTGCTGACTTAAAAACAGCCATGAGCACTCGTGGTTATGCCATGATGGGTGTCGGTCTGGGTCGTGGTGAGAACCGTGCACGTCAGGCTGCTGAGCAGGCAATCCGTAGTCCATTACTCGACAACGTGACTATCATGAATGCCAAAGGCATTCTGATCAACGTGACTGGTGGCGATGACGTGACTTTCGGTGAAATTGAAGAAATTACTGATGTCGTGAACCAGATTGTCGATTTAGATGAGGGTCAAGTGTTCTACGGTACCGTTTTTGATCCGGATGCGCGTGATGAAATCAGCGTGACTGTGATTGCAACAGGTCTCACCCGTCATGCAGCGGATTCAGTTGAACCGACCAAACGTACTAATGTACAGGCAACTCGTCCAGCAGCAGCTGCACAGGCTGTGGTGGAAGATGATGATGTACCGGCAATTCAGCGTCAGCAGCATGAAACAGGTGCAGCAGCGAATCCAGCGGCGGCTTCAGTTTCTAGCCCGCGCCCAACGCCAATGAGCATTCAGGATTATCTTAAGAATCAACAGCGTAAATAACATGTAACATCATGTGTTTAGCTAGATTAGACAGGAAAGGTGGCTTTTAAGCCACCTTTTTGTTTTTTATCAATAGCCAAATATGCTAACGTATAGCGGTTTTATAGATGAACAGATGATAAAAGCATGTTGAAACAACGTACCCTGAAACGTGTCGTGAAAGCGAGCGGAATCGGTCTTCACAGTGGGCAAAAAGTCATGATTAACTTTGTGCCGCACCATGCCGATGGGGGAATTGTGTTTCGTCGTATTGACCTGAATCCGCCAGTCGACATTCCTGCCGATGCCATGCTGATTCAAGAAGCCTTCATGTGCTCGAACCTGGTTCAGGAAAATGCCAAAGTAGGCACCATTGAACATGTCATGAGTGCGATTGCTGGTCTAGGCATTGATAACCTGATTATTGAAGTGTCGGCCTCTGAAGTCCCGATTATGGATGGCAGTGCAGGTCCGTTTATTTACCTGCTCATGCAGGGCGGTTTGCAAGAGCTGGATGCCGCTAAAAAATTCGTCAAGATTATTAAACCGGTTGAAGCACTCATTGATGACAAACGTGCCATTTTTAGCCCACATGAGGGCTTTCAGCTGAATTTCACCATCGATTTTGATCATCCTGCCTTTAAAAAAGAACATCAGTCCGCCAGTATCGATTTTTCTACTGAAACCTTCGTTTATGAAGTCAGTGAAGCGCGTACCTTTGGGTTTATGAAAGATCTGGATTATCTCAAAGCCAATAATCTGGCGCTGGGTGCCAGCCTGGAAAATGCCATTGGTGTAGATGAAACCGGGGTCGTTAATGAAGAAGGTTTACGTTTCTCGGACGAATTTGTACGTCATAAAATTCTGGATGCCGTGGGTGATTTATACCTGCTCGGGCATCAGATTATTGCCAAATTTGATGGTTATAAATCTGGACATGCCTTGAATAATCAACTTTTACGCAATGTGAAAAGTGATCCAAGCTGCTATGAAATTGTAACATTTGATGACGAAGCCAATTGTCCAATCATGTATGTGAATGTGACATAAGTCATTGTGTTTGTGTCTTTATGTTTTTGTTATTGCTTTAATACTGTGATACACATCACATAATGTTTGCTTTTTAATTTATTACATTTGATTGCTATGTTACTTTTTATTGCTTGCCAAACGTAGTAAAGCTTGGCTAAGCTTAGGGTCGCTTATAAAGTCAGCAGCACTACGAAGTAATTCCTGTGTTTCTGCATTTAAGGCTCTTTCAGGTGTTGCTGAAACAGGTGATGTTTGCGAAGGATTCCGCAAGCAAACTTGAAGTTTAGTGAGATCTGTTAATTCATTTATTTGAGAGAGTTGTGAAATGTATTGCTTTTGAAGATAGGCCAATTGACTGATCATGGCCTGGTTTTCACCGGTAATCGTTAACACACCATTTTGATAGCAGACAACTTGCCAGCGTTCCGGTTGGGGCAATAGCGGTTGTACGAGTTTCGTAAGTTTCTGCCAGGCAGCGACTTGTGATGAGAGAAACGAAAAGTTTCCTGTTTTTATCTGTTTTCTTGTTTGTTGAAAAACGTTGACAGGTTCCGACATACATGATTCCTACATATTTATGTCTTAATCTTATGCGCTTCTTTTAGTGGATATCAAGGATAGAGATCTTCAAGGAACTCGATTAAAGCAGTTTAGAGAGGTTTTTTATGCATATGCGACGTATTTTGTTGGCATTTTCTTTATCAGTTTCAGCGGCTTCGGTTGCGTTCGCAGATTTAGTCAATCTAAATCAAGAAAATGGTTCAACAGATCGTATCGAGCAATTGACGCGTACTCTGGCACAGGGTGCATATACTCATCCAGATGATATCGATATTCCAGCACAGACTAAATTGAATGTTCAACTTCGTGAGAAACCAGTTGAACTGAACAATCGAACGCTTGCTCAGAAGTATGCCAATACTTCATCCAATAAAGCGGCAGCAAACAGTGCTTATTCTTGGCTAATTTCTCATCCTTTACCTAATTCTCGCGTAAGTTCAAATTACGGTGGTCGTACCATGAGTGGCCGTGCTGAAAATCATTCAGGCCTTGATCTTGCAGCGCCAAGTGGTACACCAATCTATGCAACAGGTCCAGGAATTGTGACCAAATCAGGTTGGGGCACAGGTTATGGTCAATACGTTGAAATCAATCATGGCAATGGCTATTTAACGCGCTATGCCCATGCTTCACGTCTTATTGCACGTGTGGGAGAGCAGGTGCAAGCAGGTGATCATATTGCCAACGTTGGCTGTACTGGTCGCTGTACCGGTCCACACTTACATTATGAAGTAGTAAAAGACGGTCAACGTAAAAACCCATCTACTTATTTGGCCATGTTACCTTAAGTATAGACCTGAATAACAAGAAGCATCTCTATACATAAAAACCTCCAATAAGCATTTTAAAGCGTTTAAACTGCAGGCTCTTCAAGTCAACTTGAAGGGCTTTTTGTTTTATCACTTTTAAGTCTCATATTATCACCAACTATTATAATGATTGTATAATAAATCGCCTTTATTGACTATTTTTTGTTATGTAGTGTAATTATACGTCACCCATCATTTAGTTCCTAAATAGTACTGCTAAATCGCATTCAGCTAAGGCCATACCTGCAGAGGTCTTAAATATGGTACATATAAGACATTAGATTAGGCTTTTAGGAACTGTAGATTATGGCGTTTTATGGCGATACAGACGCGCAAGAAACCCAAGAATGGCAAGATGCATTTGACTCTGTTTTGCAGCACATGGGCACTGAGCGTGCAGCATTTTTGTTAGAAAAACTTTATCAACGCGCAATTGCAAAGCATGTTCCTATTCAGCGTTTAAATACTCCCTACTTAAATACGATTTCTGTTGAAGAACAGCCTGCAATGCCAGGCGACCAGGACATGGAGCGCCGTATTCGCGCGCTGATCCGCTGGAATGCCTTGGCAATGGTATTACGCGCGAATAAAACCGGTGACGATCTCGGTGGTCACCTAGCGAGTTTTGCTTCTTCCGCAACCCTTTATGATGTGGGCTTTAACCACTTCTTCCGTGCCAACAGCGACAGCTTTGGCGGCGACATGATCTATTATCAAGGTCACTGTGCACCGGGTATTTACGCGCGTTCATTTTTAGAAGGCCGTTTGACTGAAGAGCATCTGAATAATTTCCGTCGTGAAGTGGGTGGTAAAGGTTTGCCATCTTATCCGCATCCTTATTTGATGCCGGACTACTGGCAGTTCCCGACCGTATCGATGGGTCTGGGTCCAATCATGTCAATTTATCAGGCACATATCCAAAAGTACCTGATGAACCGTGGCCTGATTAAAGAAGAAGATCGTAAGGTTTGGGCTTATCTGGGTGATGGTGAGATGGACGAGCCGGAAAGCTTGGGTGCAATTTCTCTGGCAGGTCGCGAAAAGCTCGACAACCTGATTTGGGTAGTGAACTGTAACTTGCAACGTCTGGATGGTCCGGTACGTGGTAATGGCAAGATCATTCAGGAACTTGAGTCATTATTCCGCGGCGCAGGCTGGCGTGTGATTAAAGTTGTGTGGGGCCGTCATTGGGATCCACTACTGGATAAAGATAAATCCGGTGCACTGAAAGCAGTGATGGAAGAAGCAGTTGATGGCGATTTCCAGCGTTACCAGGTAAAAGGTGGTGCTTACGCGCGTGAAAAGTTCTTCGGCAAATATCCAGAAGCAGCTGAGTTGGTTAAAGACTTAAGCGACGAAGATATTGATAATCTGAACCGCGGTGGTCACGACCCGTACAAAGTCTTTGCTGCTTATGCCGAAGCATGTACGGCCAAAGGTCAGCCGACCGTGATTCTGGCAAAAACCGTGAAAGGTTATGGTTTGTCGGAAGAAATCGAAGCAGTCAACAAAACTCATCAAATCAAGAAGATGCAAATCAATTCCTTGAAATATGTGCGTGATCGTTTCAACCTTCCTTTCACCGACGAACAGCTTGAAGAAGTACCGTTCTACCGTCCAAGCGAAAATTCCCCTGAATTGAAATATATGAAGGCACGTCGTGAAGCGCTAGGTGGTTACCTGCCTGCACGTCGTAAGGAAAGCGAACAGCTAGCGATTCCTGGACTTTCAGTATTTGATTCGGTCTTGGCCGGTTCAAATGGTAAAGAACAATCGACCACGATGGTGATGGTGCGTTTAATCTCTGCACTTCTTAAAGAGAAAGCGATTAAAGACCGTGTTGTGCCAATCGTGCCTGATGAAGCCCGTACTTTCGGTCTGGAAGGGATGTTCCGTCAGCTCGGTATTTATGCCGCGCATGGCCAGAAATATACCCCGGAAGACCAAGAACAGCTGATGCATTACCGTGAAGCCAAAGACGGTCACATGTTGCAGGAAGGGATTAACGAAGCCGGTGCGATGAGTGCATGGGCAGCATTGGCGACCAGTTATTCAACCAATAACCTGCCAATGATTCCGATGTACATGTACTACTCGATGTTTGGTTTCCAGCGTATCGGTGATATTGCATGGGCAGCCGGCGATGCACAGGCACAAGGTTTCTTGCTGGGTGCAACCGCAGGTCGTACTACACTGAACGGTGAAGGCTTGCAGCATCAGGATGGTCATTCACACATCTTGGCCAATACCATTCCAAACTGTGTCTCTTATGACCCATGTTTCGGTTATGAATTGGCAGTGATCGTGCATGACGGTTTACAGCGTATGTATGTGAACCAGGAACGTGTGTTCTATTACCTGACCGTGATGAACGAAAACTACGAGCATCCGGAAATGCCAAAAGGTGTTGAAGAAGGCATTAAGCGTGGTATGTACTTACTGGAAGAAGATGAAAAAGCCACTGTTCAGTTACTGGGCTCAGGTGTAATCCTGCGTGAAGTGATCAAGGCGGCGAAGATTCTGCGTGAAGAATATCAAATTCATTCAAATGTCTACAGCGTGACCAGCTTCAATGAACTGGCACGTGACGGTATGGCATGTGAAGAATACAACCGCTTGCATCCGCTGGCTGAAGACGTAAAAGAAGCATGGGTATCGAAACAGCTTCGCGGTACTGAAGGTATCGTCGTGTCTGCAACCGATCATATGCGTGCTTATAGTGAACAGATTCGTGCTTATCTTCCAGATGGCCGTCCATTCGTAGCATTGGGTACTGACGGTTATGGCCGTTCAGATACACGTGCCAACTTGCGTAGTTACTTCGGTGTTGATGCTGCCCATATTGTAGTAGCAACCCTGAAAAAACTGGCAGATGAAGGTGAAGTTGATGCGCGTCTGGTAAAAGATGCGATCTCGACTTTCGAGCTTGATACAGATCGTCCAGTGGCTTGGACACCTCAAGAAACCCCATCTGTACATGCTGTTGCTGACTACAAAGAGGAGAACTAAGCATGCAAATTACGACTCCTGATATTGGTGTAGATAAGGCAACAGTGGCCGAAATTCTGGTCAAAGTGGGTGATACGATCGCGATCGATGACAGCATTGTGTTACTTGAATCTGATAAAGCCTCTGTTGAAGTGCCTAGCACTTCAGCAGGCGTGGTAAAAAGCATTCTGGTGAGTCAGGGTGATGAAGTCGCTGAAGGCGCAGTACTGATTGAGCTACAAGCTGAAGACGGTAGCGCTGATGTGGTCGAGCCACAGCAAGCAGATGCCTCACAAAAAACCTCAGAAAATACTCCGACTTCATTACTGGATCAGGAAATCATGCAGGAACTGGCTTCACATCAGCCTAAAGCTTCTGCTGCTCCTGAGGCTCAAACAAGCTTACAAGTGGTTGATGTGCAAATCCCCGATATTGGCGTAGAAAAAGCCACTGTCGGTGAAATCTTGGTTTCTGTCGGTGATGAAATCGAGGTAGATCAAAGTATCGTAGTGGTGGAATCAGACAAGGCGACTGTTGAAGTGCCAAGTACGGTGGAATCCATCCAGATTAAAGAAGGCGACACGATCAAAGAAGGTGTGGTCATTCTGAAAGTGAAAACGGCTGTTTCGGCAGCGTCAGCACAGACAGAAGCATCTCAAGCACCAGTTGCTCAAGCGGCCACCCAAGAGAAAGCAGTTGAAGCACCACAAACGCCAGCAGCACCTGCAGGTGATGTTGAAATTGCTGTGCCTGACTTGGGTGTAGACAAGGCGGCTGTGGCGGAAATTCTGGTTCAGGTCGGTGATACGGTTGAAAAAGATCAGAGCATCATCGTGGTAGAATCAGATAAAGCCACTGTTGAAGTGCCAAGCACTACAGCTGGCGTGATTAAAGCCATTCATGTTGAGCTGGGTCAAAATGTCTCTCAAGGCATTGCACTGGTGACAATTGAAGCTGAAGCTGAAGCTGAAGCGCAAGCAGCTGCTGCACCTGTCGTAGCCAAAGCAGAAGCACCGAAAGCAGCAGAAGCACCAAAAGCAGCCCCGGCACCTGCTGCATCTTCTACTCAAACAGTCACGACGTCGGATAATGCTGACAAGCTGACCAAAGAGCAGAATGCCGCTAATTCTAAAGTTTATGCCGGTCCTGCAGTGCGTAAACTGGCACGTGAACTGGGCGTTGTGCTGGCAGATGTCAAAGCATCTGGCCCACATGCGCGCGTCATGAAAGAAGACCTGAAAGCGTATGTCAAAACGCGTCTTACTACGCCACAGGCGGCTCCTGTAGCCGCTGCTGCTCAAGTCGCAGGTCTGCCAAAACTGCCAGACTTTAGCGCTTTTGGTGGTGTGGAAGAGAAAGCCTTGACGCGTTTGCAACAAGTGTCTATTCCACAGTTGTCGCTGAATAATTTCATTCCGCAAGTGACCCAGTTTGATGCAGCAGATATTACTGAACTCGAAGCATGGCGTAATGAACTGAAAGGCAACTTCAAGAAAGAAGGCCTGAGCCTGACCATTATGGCATTCATCATCAAAGCAGTTGCGCACTTGTTAAAAGAAGAGCGTGAATTTGCTGGTCACTTGGCCGATGATGGTAAGTCAGTCTTGCTACGTAACGAGATCCATATGGGTATCGCGGTCGCAACGCCAGATGGTTTGACCGTGCCTGTACTGCGTCATCCCGATCAGAAGTCCATTAAACAGATTGCCACTGAGCTGGGAACCCTGGGTCAAAAAGCGCGTGACAAGAAATTGTCACCGAAAGACCTGCAAGGTGCGAACTTTACCATCACCAGCCTGGGCTCAATTGGTGGTACAGCATTTACGCCATTGGTGAACTGGCCGCAAGTGGCGATTCTGGGTATTTCTCCTGCCACCATGCAACCAGTATGGAATGGTGAAGGCTTTGATCCACGCTTGATGCTGCCGCTTTCATTGTCCTACGATCACCGTGTGATCAATGGTGCAGATGCTGCTCGTTTCACCAACAAGCTGACCAAGCTGCTCAAAGATATCCGTACTTTATTGATCTAAAAAATCATGTATATGCCCTTTATTCTCTCTCTGGGAGAAATATAAAGAGGGTGTAAAGAGAAAACCCTGCTTCGGCAGGGTTTTTTGCTGCTGCATTGAAAAATAATCTATTTACCTGAGTTCGACATAAAAAATAAATAAAAAAAAGCCTTAGCATCTGTAATATCTTGGTTACGAAGACAAAACATTTCAGAGCAAGGCTTTTTCATGGACTATATTACCGAATTATTTTGTATCTTGGATGATTTCTGCAAAAAGTTTAATGAATCTTTAGAGAAAGCTCTAATTTCTGATCAAAAAACAACAATGAAAAAGTCAGCTTTAAGCTTGTCTGAAGTCATGACCATTGTCATTTTATTTCATAAATCCGGGTTTAGATTTTTCAAATATTTTTATTGTCATATGATCATCCCATTTTGGAAATCAGCTTTTCCCAAGCTTCTTAGTTACAATCGTTTTATTGAAATTATGCCGCGTTGTTTGCAAGCTTTGAGTAGTTTCTTCCATCAAGTTAAAGGAGAAGATACCGGAATTTGTATTATTGATTCGACTAAATTGGTCGTTTGCCATAATCTTAGAATTAAAAGACATCGTGTATTTAAAGGCTTAGCTGGTCGTGGTAAAAGTAGCACAGGTTGGTTTTATGGATTTAAAGTCCATATTGTTATCAACAACTTGGGTGAAATTATTAATCTCAAGATTACATCGGGAAGTGTTCATGATGTTGCTGTACTTGAATCTTTAACCCAAGAGTTAAAAGGTATTTTACTGGGCGATAAAGGCTATCTGAGTAAAGCAAAAACTGAAGCTTTAGCAGCAAGGGGGCTCAGACTATTAACCCCGTCACGCAAGAATATGAAAAATAAACCCATCCAAACTGAAGAAGAAAAACAATTGCTTTGCAGAAGAGGATTGATCGAAACAGTGAATGATCAGTTAAAAAACTTACATCAAATTGACCATTCACGTCATCGTTCGGTGAATAACTTTATGGTGAATATTATGGCTGCTATAGTGGCTTATTGCTTAAATCCAAATAAGCCAACTTTCCAAAACTTGCTAAAAAGCTAAAATATTTCATCGAACTCAGGTTATTTGATTCTATACTTGGCGCACTTCATTGGGGAGTAGCCGCCTTTTGCGCAAAGCAGAAGGGTGATGGTCAACATATTTGCTCAACCGAGCATGGTCATCATAGCAAAGAACCAAGTCAGCTTTTCCAAGCTTTCTTTTGTTGGCAAGACCTTTGATTTACCACTCTGCAGATTTTGGCTAGCAGGAGCGGTGAGTCATTGGTATTGGATGCTAGCCAGAGAAAAACCTCATGTATGAATTCCTACTGTCGACTGCAATCGTAGCGCTGGCTGAAATGGGTGATAAGACCCAACTGCTGGCATTGCTGCTTGCCGCACGTTTTCGCAAACCTGTTCCTATTTTAGTTGCCATTTTATTGGCGACGCTGATTAACCACGGCCTTTCTGCAGTATTGGGACAATGGGTAACCACAGTGATTGGGCCGGAAGTACTGCTGTGGATCGTTTCGATTGGCTTTATCGCGATGGCAGTCTGGATGCTGATTCCGGATGAACTGGGTGATGAAAATGCCAGTATCAATAAATGGCAAAAATTCGGGGTATTTGGTGCAACCTTCATTTTGTTTTTTCTGGCAGAAATTGGTGACAAAACCCAGATTGCCACGGTCGCACTGGCGGCACGTTTCGACAGCGTCTTCTGGGTGATGTTGGGTACTACGCTAGGCATGATGCTGGCCAATGCGCCTGCGGTATTTTTGGGTGATAAACTGGCGAACAAACTACCGATCAGCCTGATCCATAAAATTGGCGCGGCCATTTTCCTGGTCATAGGTGTCGCGACCCTGGTTCAATATTATTTCTTTTAAATTATAAAATAACAAATTGCATGAATCCTGAGCTAAAAACTCAGGATTTTTTATGCCTAAATCCTCTGAAAAGCTTGATAAAGCTCGTGATATGGTCGGTTTTATGGATTGTAAATTCTATTAAATCCTTATATGTTGTATGGGTATAAAACAGCAGTTTTAACTATAAATTGGGGAATTTACATGGTTTTTGAGCGCACCACATCGCAAGTCCTGTTTGATAATGGGACACATAAATGCATTAGTTTTACCAGTCTGGTCAAAGGTGAAGGCGTTCAGGCAAACCAGTTTTTGATTATTGATCATGAGCGCGCAGCGGTACTCGATCCGGGTGGTGATTTAACCTATGTGCCGCTGACCATGGAACTGAATAAATACACCCGCTTGACCCATCTGGACTATGTCATGGCTTCACATCAAGACCCGGACATTATCACTTCCATGCCGCGCTGGCTGGTATATACCGATGCCAAAGTGGTGGCATCCAAGCTGTGGGCACGTTTCTTGCCGCACTTAAACTCGGCCTTTATGAGCGACCGGATGAAAGGCAACTGGCTGGACCGTCTGGTGGAGCTTCCGGATCATGGTCAAATCATTCCACTGGGCCAATCTCATATTGTGGCGGTACCGGCGCATTTTCTGCATTCGGTAGGGAATTTCCAGTTTTATGATCCGATTGCCAAAATTTTATTTTCAGGTGATATGGGTGCGTCCATGGTTGAAGATGCCGCCAAGCCACTGGAAAACTTTGCCGCGCATATCCCAAAAATGAAAAGCTTCCATCAACGCTATATGTGCAATAACAAGGTGATTCGTCTCTGGGTGAAAATGGTACGCAGCATGGAAGTCGAGATGATTGTGCCGCAGCATGGCACACCATTTATCGGCAAAGAGCAGATTACCCAGTTTCTGGACTGGATTGAAACGCTGGAATGCGGCACTGACCTGATGGATGAAACGGTTTTTACCTGTCCTGAATAGTTCACACAAAAAATAATTTTTTTCTTGTGTGGAAAAACAACATTTTTTATATTTCTTCTCCAAAAAACTTTTTTTTGATAATGAGAACTTATAAGAAATGTTGTCTCAAGTTCCAAAACCGGATGCGTGTTTAAGCTGCGGGGCGTGCTGCGCCTATTTCAGGGTTTCGTTTTATTGGGCTGAAGGAATTCATATGCCTGAGCACTATACCGAACCTGTGACAGCAGTCTATTCATGTATGGCTGGAACCAATCAAAAAAATCCACGCTGTATTGCACTTGATGGCACCATCGGCCAGCAGGTCAGCTGTGGTATGTATGAGCAGCGCAGTTCATCCTGCAAAGAAGTGCAGATTGCCGATGAGCAATGCAATAAGGCACGTATTGCACACAATATGTTGCCCTTTGTCCAGATTGAAACTGATGAAGCCGACAATGATGACAGTTTTGAATATGTCAGCTAAATCCATCCAAAGCAGAGCTTAGGCTCTGCTTTTCACTTCATTAAAATGATCGGGGTATATTTTAAAATAGGGAACTTCATGATCGGACGTATTATTGATACTGTTTTAGCACCCACATAGATCTGCGTGTACGAAGCTTGAATAAAAAAATAATTTTGCAATTGCAATGAAATTTAAGCCGATATTTGTTTATAATAGTGCACGGAAATTACCAGTGAGACTGTTATGTTGACCATCGTTCAAGACGCGTTAACCTTCGATGATGTCCTATTACTCCCTGCCTATTCTACTGTTCTTCCAAAAGATGTCTCCCTAAAGACACGTTTAACTCGTGGCATTAACCTGAATATTCCTCTTGTGTCTGCAGCAATGGATACGGTGACTGAGTCCCGTATGGCAATTGCAATGGCGCAAAATGGTGGTATCGGTATTTTGCACAAGAACATGGATATCGCGGTTCAGGCTGCAGAAGTGCGCCGTGTGAAAAAATTCGAAGCGGGTATGGTCAAAGACCCGATTACAGTCACTCCTGAAACCACAGTATGTGAACTGATTGCGTTGACTCAAGCCAACAATATCAGTGGTGTACCCGTTGTGAAAGATGGCAAAGTGGTGGGTATCGTGACCGGTCGTGATACACGCTTTGAAACCAATCTTGAGCAGCCAGTCAGCAATATCATGACTGGTCAGGATCGCCTGGTGACAGTTCGTGAAGGCGAATCGAAAGAAAATATCCAAGCTTTATTGCAACAGCACCGTATTGAAAAAGTATTGGTGGTCAACGATCAGCAAGAGCTGAAAGGCTTAATTACGGTAACCGATTTCCGTAAAGCTGAATTGTATCCAAATAGCTGTAAAGATGACCTGGGTCGTCTGCGTGTTGGTGCTGCTGTCGGTACTGGTGCAGAAACGCCAAGCCGCGTAGAAGCCTTGGTTGATGCAGGTGTGGACGTGATTGTAGTCGATACTGCACATGGCCATTCTGCAGGTGTGATCGAGCGTGTACGTTGGGTTAAGGCCAATTATCCACAAGTTCAGGTGATTGGCGGTAACATCGCGACAGGTGATGCTGCGCTGGCGTTACTTGATGCAGGTGCGGATGCCGTTAAAGTTGGTATTGGTCCTGGTTCAATCTGTACCACGCGTATTGTGGCGGGTATTGGTATGCCACAGATCTCTGCGATTGATTCTGTTGCCAATGCGCTGAAAGATCAGATTCCTTTGATCGCAGATGGCGGTATTCGTTTCTCTGGCGATATGGCCAAAGCGATTGGTGCGGGCGCAAGCACGATTATGGTTGGTTCATTGATGGCCGGTACTGAAGAAGCACCAGGCGAAGTTGAATTCTTCCAGGGCCGTTACTACAAGGCTTATCGCGGTATGGGTTCATTGGGTGCGATGGCTGGCGCAACAGGTTCTGCTGACCGTTACTTCCAGGACTCTAAGGCCGGTGCCGAGAAGCTGGTTCCTGAAGGTATTGAAGGTCGTGTACCGTACAAAGGCCCAATGGGTAATATCGTACATCAGATGATGGGCGGCCTACGTTCTTCAATGGGTTATACCGGTTCTGCGACGATTGAAGACCTGCGTCAGAATGCCAAGTTTGTGAAAATCACTTCTGCCGGTATGTCTGAGTCGCATGTACATGATGTGACCATTACCAAAGAAGCACCAAACTATCGCGTAGGTTAATTTCCTGTGATTTAAAATTTTAAAAAGCCGTCATGCAAATGACGGCTTTTTTATTTTGGTGTAAAGTGTGACTCAAGGAAAAAAATGGGTGATATCAATCATCCGCTAAGAAGTGAGATAAAGATGAGTTATTTTGGTACGGATGGTATTCGTGGAAAGTTTGGCGAATTGCCGATTACCCCTGAGTTTGCCCTGAAACTGGGATTTGCGGCTGGTAAAGTTTTAAAACGTCATAGTAAAAAATCCAAACCATTGGTGGTTCTGGGTAAAGATACCCGTTTGTCTGGTTATATCCTGGAAGCTGCCTTACAGGCAGGTTTAAATGCCGCTGGCGTTTATGTTCATCTTTTAGGTCCACTACCGACTCCAGCCATTGCTCATCTGACCCGTGCTTTGCATGCCAGCTTGGGTATTGTCATTTCCGCTTCGCATAACCCGTATTTTGACAACGGCATTAAGTTCTTCTCTGCGGAAGGCAAAAAACTGCCAGATGCCTTGCAAGACGAAATTAATCAGGAACTTGAAAAAGATTTTGTGATTGAAGATACGGCGAATCTGGGTAAAAGTATCCGGGTTAAAGATGCTAATGGTCGCTATATTGAATTCTGTAAATCGACGTTCCCGTATCATCTGGATCTGAATGAACTCACCATTGTGGTGGATTGTGCCAATGGTGCAGCCTATAACGTGGGACCTGCAGTGTTCCGTGAACTGGGCGCACGTGTAATTGCGATTCACAATGAGCCGAGCGGTTTAAATATTAATGAGGGCTGTGGTTCAACGCATCCGGAAAGCTTGCAACAAGCCGTGATTCAACATCAAGCGGATTTGGGTATTGCCTTTGATGGGGATGCTGACCGTGTGGTTCTCGTAGATAAAGCCGGTAATCTGATTGATGGCGACCATATTCTTTATATTCTTGCGACTCAAAGCTCGAAAAAACCTGCAGGTATTGTGGGTACCTTAATGAGCAATATGGCATTGGAACTGGCGCTGGAAAAAGCACAAGTGCCGTTATTACGTGCCAAAGTCGGCGACCGTTATGTATTGCAGGGCCTGGAAGAAAATGGTTGGACCATTGGTGGTGAGCCTTCAGGTCATATTCTGACTTTGGACAAGAGCACCACAGGCGATGCGATTATTGCCGCCTTGCAGGTATTAACGGTGATGGTTGAACAGAAAAAAGCCCTGCATGAACTTGTGGCTGACTTTAAACTGTTGCCAAATGTCCTGGTCAATGTACGTTTAAATGCCATGTTTGATCCTTATTCAGTGCCTGCACTGGCAGCTGAATTTGAAAAAGCCGAACAGCAGCTTAAAGGCCGTGGCCGTTTATTGATTCGTAAATCCGGCACAGAACCTGTCATTCGTGTGATGGTCGAAGGCGATGATCTGGCTGAAGTCACCACACTTGCAAACAGCCTGGCAGATGCTGTGCGTGCCAATGCAGCTTAACGGGAACATAGATAATGAGTGATCTGATCAAGGATCTGAGTGAACTACGCCTGAATTATGAAAAAGGCGAGTTACAGGAACAGCAAGTCAATCCGAATCCGCATATGCAGTTCTTGCAATGGTTTAACCATGCACTGGAAGCAAAATTGCACGAGCCCTATGCCATGTCGTTGGCAACAGCCAATGCACAAGGCCGTCCGCATGTGCGTACGGTATTGCTGCGTGGAGCGACTGACGCAGGGTATGATTTTTATACCAACTATGATAGTCAAAAAGGTCTGGATCTGGCTAAAAATCCTTATGCCGAACTGTTGTTCTACTGGCAGGATCAGGAACGTCAGATTCGTATTTCGGGTCGTGTAAAGAAAATATCGGAAGAAGAATCGACCGACTATTATCATAAACGTCCACGCGAAAGCCAGATTGCCGCGCATATCAGTACCCCGCAAAGTGGCATCGTGGCTAGTCGTGAGGAATTGCAGCAACGTTTTTGGGATTTGCATACCCAGGTTGCCAATCAGCAACAGCTGGACAAGCCGGTATTCTGGGGTGGTTATCGTCTCGAACCCGATTATTATGAATTCTGGCAGGGTCGTCCGAACCGTTTGCATGACCGTTTAAGTTATCGCCAAACCGATGCCGGCTGGACTTTAGAGCGCTTAATGCCATAACCATGCAAAAACTGGAAATCAAACAACGTCCATTGCTGACACGCCCTGAAAATTTACCGGGCGTCCCTGCATTTGTGGCCGAGATTCTGGCTCGTCGTGGGGTGGAATCCGAGCAGGAACTTGAGCTCAAGCTGAAGCATTTGCTGGCACCGACCATGAAGGGGTTGCCTGAAGCGATTCAACTGATCGATCAGGCGATTGATCGTGGCCAGAAAATCGTGATCGTCGGTGATTATGATGCCGATGGCGCGACCAGTACTGCACTCATGGTGCTGGCACTGCGCGATATGGGTGCCAATGTCGAATATCTGGTTCCTGACCGTTTTAAATATGGTTATGGACTGACACCCGCAATTGCAGATCTGGCCTTTGTCAGTTTCACACCTGATTTACTGATTACCGTGGACAATGGCATTTCCAGTCATGAAGGAGTCAAACAGGCACAAGATCATGGCATGCAGGTAATCATTACCGACCATCATCTGACGACCAAGCCGACACCAAAAGCCGAAGCCGTGGTCAATCCCAATCAGTTGGGTTGCGACTTTCCAAGCAAAGCACTAGCCGGGGTCGGGGTGGCTTTTTATGTATTGGCCAATCTGTCTACCCATCGCAAGAAACTTGGAAAATCCTCTACTGTAATTACCAATTATCTTGATCTGGTAGCGCTCGGCACCTATGCCGATGTCGCGAGCTTGGACTACAACAACCGGATTCTGGTCGATGCAGGTCTGAAACGGATCCAGCAAGGGCAGTGCCGTGCAGGGATCAGTGCGCTACTTGATATTGCAAAGCGTGATCCTGCTGGTCTGAAAGCTCAAGATTTGGGCTTTGTTTTAGGCCCACGGATTAACGCGGCTGGACGCATGGAAACCATGGATATCGGGATCGAATGTTTGCTGGCTCCTGATCTGACAACTGCTTATCCACTGGCTGAACAGCTGAATCAGCTCAATGTCGAACGCCGTCAGGTGGAAGGTAAAATCAAGCAGGAAGCCTTGCTTGAGCTGGATAAAATCCAGTGGGATGCCACTGAACTACCTGCTGCGTTGATCATGTTTGAACAGCATTGGCATCAGGGAGTGATCGGGATTGTAGCAGGGCGTTTAAAAGAGCAGTTCCATCGTCCGAGTATTGTTTTTGCCGCAGATCAGGATGGGATTCATATCAAAGGTTCGGCGCGTTCGATTGAAGGTATTCATATTCGTGATGCGATTGAACAGGTAGCAGAGCAATATCCTCATTTAGTCAGTCATTTTGGTGGCCATGCAGCAGCAGCCGGTTTAACCCTGAAAAAAGAAAATTTCGCCGAGTTTAAGCAGGTCTTTGAAGTACTGATTGGTGCGATGGATGAGGATTTATTCACTGCGACTTTATGGACGGATGGAGAGCTGCCAGCTTCTGCTTTTCACATTGAAACAGTCGATTTATTACAGAATTTAAGTCCATGGGGGCAAAAATTCCCCCAACCGATTTTTGATGGTGTGTTCAAAATCATGGACTATCGCTGGCTTAAAGATGTGCATCTTAAGTTACGTGTGGCGTTGGAGAATGGGCAGGTCGTGGATGCGATCGCTTTCAATGCAGCGGATAAATATGACTTTGACCCGATGAAAGATACACGATTGGTCTATGAGCTGGATAAAAATGTATTTAATGGCAATATCAGCTTGCAAATGCGGATTATCCATTTAGAACAATAGGCCATAAAAAACCGCTCGAGTGAGCGGTTTTTTTTGCTTTTAATCGGAGAGATTAGAAGCGGAAAGTACCGTTAATACCGAAAGAGTCAGCACCGTCAGTAGTTGTATAGTTCACGCCAGCTGCAATTGCAGGTGTAAAGAATTTTTGTGCGCGTAAACCAAATACTGTATCTGAATCATCTTCTGTAGAATCCGCGATTGATACACCCACACTTAAAGTTGGATCGATATAAAGATCAGCGCCTAAACGATAAGTTGTTTCATCACCGAAATAAGTTAAACCTTCAAAATTGGCAAAATGATTACCAATCTGAGTCACATATTTTGCACGTAAAGATAGTGCAGTATCATCACCTACAGTAACAGCATTTAGGAGGTTAGGGACAAAACCATAATTTGCTACCTGAACTGGATCAACGCTTTCATTAGCTGCACCAGCTGCTAATAGTAGGCCATTAACTGGTAAGTAACCAACTTCAAAAGCATAGCCAGTATTGTCTTCACCAGCAAAGTCAACCTGGTTAATAGTGCCGCTTACATAAAATTGAGTATTTGGAATATAAAACTCGCCACTTACACCAAATACATCAATATCCTCATCGCCATCACCGCTTGCATTTGCATAACCTAAGCCAATATTGCTTGCTTTATTTAGGAAAGCCGCTTCTGCAAGTGGAGAGTTCTTAACTTGAACAGTGTTTAAGTAATATTTTCCATTGATGAAAAATGTATCTAGATCCCCAACATTATCAATATCTGTATTTTCATACCCGACATTAAGTTCAGCTTGGTAAGCATGTGCAGTTCCCAGGCCAGCAAGAAGCGCTGTAGCAAGAGCAAGTTTCTTAAGCATTTAGATTTCTCTCTTTGTTATAAAAATATGACTGTTTGATGAACAGTTGTAACAAATTGTACAGTTTATATTCGCCCCGTCAATGTGCAAAAATACCTAAATGCTTGTTAAGAGTGCAATAAAAAAACCCATCCGAGGATGGGTTTTCTATGAATGACTAATTTTTGGTTTTAGATTAGAAGCGGTACTTCGCTGCTACACCAAAGGTATTGTAGTCATTGTTAAACTGTTCACCAAAGCCGACACGGCCTTCTAAGCTCACTTGCTGGTTAATGAACTTACGTGCATTGATACCAAATTCGCTCTTGTCGGTAATATCATTGTTGTGATAATCAGCACCGACACTCAAGGTTTTGTCGATGAAATAATCTGCTGCCAGATTGTATTCATCTAAATCACCAAACGCTGCACCTGCTTCCAGGTTGATGTCTTTACCGTTGCTAAGTGTAGTGACATATTTAGCACGCAATGTTGGATCTACGCCATCATCATTGTCGTTATCCCAACCTTTTACACCCGCCGCAATCAATAGACCTGGCGCTGGCAGATAACCGACTTCAGCTGCATAGGTGGTTAAATCATTTTCTACATCATCATTGTCTTGCAGATCATGGCCATTGACGTTACCGCTTAAGTAGAAGTCAGAATTCGGTACGAAGTACTCTGCACCTACGCCATAACGATGCGCTTCAGAATCACCAATTTCATTATATTGATATTGCGCACTCACGTTGCTAGCACGATCAAGGAATGCTGCTTCTGCTAATGGTGCATTACGTGTTTGAACTGGATTGAAGTAATATGTACCATCAACGCCGAAAGAACCGCTAGTTCCACCGTTGTCAGGATCAACCACTCCTGCTGATGCACCAATTTCTGCTTGGTAAGCATGTGCTGCTGTACCAGTCATTGCTATTGCTGAAAGTAGTGCCGAAGCAATCGCTAATTTTTTCATGGTTACTACCCCTCAAATCGTGAGTTAAAAACATTACACTTTTTGTTACAACTTTCAGTCTAGAGCAATTCCAAAGATCGTCAATCAAAGGAAAGTTACAGTAATGTGAATAGCGTAATCTTGTGTAATTTTTGCTGAACAAGTGACTGAATAATAAAATTAAATTTATAATGTAGTGTTTTATTAAAAGTGTGTAGATATTGTGGAATCTATTGAATTCGCTGATTTTTTATACAGACCAATAAGAAATCCTAAATTATAAAATCAATTGCAAAATTATATTTCGGTCATAAAACGGGGCTAAAAAGCCGATAAAAATCTCGGATAAAAAGACGCAAAAGAGTCTATGAGATGTTGAAAATTGGATGAGGGAAATACAGGTCTAAATGCTCAAGACATTCGAGCCTTAGACTGAATGGATCGTTAAAATAGCGGAAATAGACTGTGCTATAATATCGGGCTAAGAATTTTGTGCCTAATTTTGATTGAGAGTAATTCACGTGGAAATTAATCCGTATCTAAACCAATTAAAAGACTTAAACGAACGTGGTCAAACACTACGGGGGTATCTTTGACTACGATCTGAAAAAAGAGCGTTTAGAAGAAGTCCTGCGTGAATTAGAAGATCCAACCATCTGGAATGACCAGAGTCGTGCCCAAGCGATGGCCAAAGAGAAAGGCGAGCTTGAAAATGTATTAAATGTGCTGGATCGCTTAAGTACCCAGCTTGAAGATGCACAGGCTCTGCTTGATCTGGCGGTTGAAGCGGATGATGAAAGCTTGCTAGAAGATGTACAGGCTGAACTGAGCACGGCTGAAGAAGAACTGGCCAAGCTTGAATTCCGCCGTATGTTCAATAATCCGATGGATCCAAATCCTTGCTATCTGGAAATTCAAGCTGGTTCAGGCGGTACAGAAGCACAGGACTGGGCGTCTATGTTGCTACGTATGTATCTACGCTGGATTGAACGTCATGGCTTTAAAGCAGAAGTGATGGAAGAATCTGATGGGGATGTTGCCGGGATTAAATCTGCGACGATTCGTGTGGAAGGTGAGTACGCCTATGGCTGGTTACGTACCGAATCTGGTGTACACCGTTTAGTGCGTAAGTCCCCCTTTGACTCGGGCAACCGTCGTCATACCTCGTTCTCTGCCGTGTTTGTGTCACCGGAAGTTGATGACAATATCGAAATTGAAATCAATCCGTCCGATGTTCGTACCGATACTTATCGTGCATCAGGGGCGGGTGGTCAGCATATTAACAAAACAGATTCTGCCGTGCGTTTAACCCATGCACCGACCGGAATTGTGGTGGCCTGTCAGAACCAGCGTTCACAACATGCCAACCGTGACCACGCCTGGAAGCAGTTACGTGCCAAACTTTATGAGCTCGAGATGAGCAAACGTAACGAAGCGGCACAAGCACTGGAAGATTCCAAGTCTGACATTGGGTGGGGTAGTCAGATCCGTTCTTATGTCCTGGATGATTCACGTATTAAGGATTTGCGTACAGGTGTGGAAAATTCCAATACTGGCGCAGTTCTGGACGGTGATCTGGACAAATTTATCGAAGCAAGCTTGAAACAGGGCTTGTAAGAAGTTGTTTAAATAGCTGGCGTAACCAAGCTTGTACAGATTGTGACTCTTATATCTAAATTATTCGATATATAAATCGTAAAAATACGATATAATGGTCGCAGATGCTGAATAAAGTTTCGTTGCGCCACTGATTGTGATGTGCCTATGGACCTTGATCTAATTTTTAAAGCCTTAGCCAATCCGACCCGTCGACAAATTCTGGAGTGGTTAAAATCTCCGGAGCAATATCTGTCTGCGGAAGAGTGTGGTGGCTTTCAACGTGGGGTCTGTGCAGGTCAAATTGAACGTTTGGGCCAGGTTTCCCAGTCCACCATGTCCAATCACCTGTCGGTGTTACAGCAGACTGGCCTGATCACTGCGACCAAGCATGGACAGTGGTCATATTTCTCCCGCAATGAAACTTTGATTCAACAATTTATCGAACACCTACAACAACACCTTTAACAGGTGGGAGTAACGATGGCTGAATTAAATTCTCCTTTAACGCTCGGTGCGTTAGAGCTTAAAAACCGTGTCATCATGGCGCCGCTGACCCGTAACCGCGCAACTGCTGATCGCGTTCCAACCCCAATGATGGTTGAGTATTATGCGCAACGTGCAAGTGCTGGCCTGATTATTTCTGAAGCCACAGTGATTTCTGAAGAAGCCAATGGCTATTTAAATACTCCAGGATTGTTTACCGATGCTCAGGTCGAAGGCTGGAAAAAGGTTACTCAAGCGGTTCATGAGAAGGGCGGTCTGATTGTTGCCCAGCTTTGGCATGTTGGTCGTGTATCGCATCCGGATCTGTTAAATGGTGAAACACCAGTCTCTGCAAGTGCAGTACAACAGGCGGGTCATGTCAGCTTGTTACGTCCAAAACGTCCATACGTTACGCCACGTCCTTTGGAAGTTTCTGAAATTCAAGCGATTACCGAGCAATATAAGCAAGCCGCGATTCGTGCTAAAGAAGCCGGTTTTGATGGTGTTGAATTACATGCTGCCAATGGTTATCTGATTGACCAGTTCTTGCAAAGCAAAACCAATCAGCGTGAAGATGAATACGGCGGTTCAGTGGAAAATCGTACACGTTTCCTGCTGGAAGTTATGGATGCACTGATTGAAGTCTGGGGTGCAGACCGTGTCGGAATTCATTTAGCACCGCGTGGCGATGAACACGACATGGGAGATAATGATCCACGTGAAACATTTGGTTATGTGATGGAGCAATTGGGCAAACGTCAGATCGCATTTTTCTTTACCCGTGAATATCTGGCGGAAGACAGCATTTCGGACTATATGAAACAGCGCTCAAATGGTGTGCCGTATATTGCCAATATGCGCCTCAGCCGTGAAGATGCCATTGAATTACTGGCTTCAGGCAAGGCCGAAGCGGTGTCTTTTGGTAAGGCTTATATTGCCAATCCGGATCTATACGAACGTCTGCTCGAAGATGCACCATTGAATGAACTGAAGCTGGAAAATATGATCGGAACCAATGTCGCGGAAGGCTATATTGATTATCCGACATTGGCTGAAGCAGAAGCTTTAACTACAGTAGAATAATCTAAAAATGAGCCACATTGATTAACATGTTGATGTGGCTCTGCTATATTCTGCCCATTGAATCTTTGGACAGGGGCGCAATGTGGCCACTCCATTTTGGTATAACACAGCCTTGGCGCTGGTTAAACCCTTATATCAATCGCGTATCCGTAAACGTGCGACCGATCCTGAACAATTACAACAAGAACTGACAGAACGTTTTGGCCCGTTTCAGCCACCCAAAAACCTGCATGCCATCTGGTTTCATGTGGTGTCGGTGGGTGAAACCAATGCTGCCCAACCGTTAATTGAACATTATTTAAAACTTGGCCATTCGGTGCTGGTCACCAATACCACCAAAACCGGTCAGGCACGCGCTAAATCACTTTTTTTAAAAGCGCCTTATCTCGATTTATTTCAAGCCGTGTATTTGCCTGCTGACCAGAAAACTTTAATTCGTGAGTTTTATCAAAAATATCAGCCGAAACTTTTATTGCTGATGGAAACTGAACTTTGGCCGAATCTGCTGGATCAGGCACCGGATTTTAAGGTGCCCTGTTTGCTGCTGAATGCCCGACTTTCTGAAAAATCCGCCAGAGGCTATGCCAAGGTCAAAGGTCTGACCCGTGGCATGCTCAAGAATTTAACTAGTCTTTTGGCACAGGATGCTGCTACTCAGCAGCGTTATATTCAGTTAGGAATCGCAGCCGAAAAAACCCAGGTTTTGGGCAATATCAAATTTGATATTACTGCGCCCGAGCGCTTTATCCAGCAGGCAGGTCAGTTGAAACAGGAGTGGCAGTTATCAGGTCGTAAAGTGATCACATTGGCCAGTACTCATGCTCCTGAAGAAAAAGAAATTCTGAGTACTTTAAAAGCTGCTTTAGAGGCTGATCCCAAGTTGGTCTGTATTGTGGTGCCGCGTCATCCGGAACGTTTTGATGAGGTATTTCAGGCCGTACAGTCTTTGGGATTAAAAATCCAGCGTCGTAGTTTAGGGCAACGTATTGAAGCAGATACCCAAGTTTATCTGGCCGACTCTATGGGTGAAATGTGGCTTTGGTATGCTTTTAGCCAGGCCTGTTATGTCGGTGGTTCGTTGAACGAGCCAGGTGGTGGACATAATATTCTGGAGCCGATTGCGCTGAATGTGCCGACTGTTTTAGGCAAAAACTATTTTAATTTTCAGACCATCGTGGATGAATTTGTTCAGGCAGACGCAGTCGCAGTAGTGCAGGATGCCCAGCAGGCTACAGATATATTACTGGAACTTTTACGAGATCAGGTCAAGGCGGAAAAATTGAATGCAGCAGCACAGCAAATTATGCAGTTAAATACGGGATCGCTTGCTAAGCATATTCAGGTGATTGATCAGTATTTATAATTTTTGGTCATTCCCTCATTTATCATGTTTGATCGAAATATTCATTCGTAGGGGATACCTACTTTTCAGAGATGAAAAGTAGCAAAAATCTTTTGTATCACTGAAGGGATGTCCTTATCCCTCAGTGATACGGGCGGCATCCCTGCCACCAATCGTGATAGCTGATTGTAATTATAGTCTGGTCAGAAACCTTATTTTTTTCATCTTTTAACTCTTCACTTCTTATTTTTTTGAACTTGATCATTATGAATATCGTCCTGCTTGATCCACGTCAAACCGAAGCTGAATTCTGGTCGATTAGCTCAACTAGGCAACTGGAACATCTGCAGCAGCATCTACAGATTCAGGTGGGAGATACTTTAAAAGTCGGAATTCGGGAAGGTCAGCGTTACCTGACTGAGATTGTCGAAATTTCTGAAAAAGCAGTGCGCTTGAAACCGCTGCAACAAGAAACTGTTCCGGAAAAATTGCCAGTGACTTTAATCGTGGCCTTGCCACGTCCGAAAGTGCTGCGCCGTCTGATCATGGACAGTGTCACCTTGGGCGTTGAAAAAATCATTTTACTACATAGCTACCGTGTCGATAAAAGCTATTGGCAAACTCCATTTTTACAGCAGTTAAATCATTATATCGAGCTGGGACTGGAACAGGCAGGGGATACGGTTGCTCCGAAAATCGAGCTGTATAAACGTTTTAAGCCCTTTGTTGAAGATATCTTGCCGGGTTTGATTGGTACGGATTGTCCGGCTTATGTGGCACATCCTTATGCAGAGCAGGCGATGCCATTTGCTATTGATCATCCCTGTACGATTGTTATCGGTCCGGAAGGCGGATTTATTCCATATGAAGTCGATTTACTCATAAAAAACGGCTGCCAGGCTGTGAGTCTGGGTAACCGTATTATCCGTACAGAAACCGTGATTCCCTATGTTTTAGGTCGACTGTTTAGCGCGGGCTGAAGCTTCTTCATTACCCTCGCCACGATAGACTTTGACTTCCTGTACCGGATACGGAATTGAAATATTATGCTCGGCAAAAGCTTGAATTACCCGTTCCTGCACCGCACTGATTGAGGTTCCGGTGCCGGTTTCAGTGGTATCGACCCACCAGAAGGCTTTTAGGGTAATAGAAAAGTCAGCTAGTGCCGTTACGTTGACACTAAAGCCTGGCTGGCTCAGGATAGTCGGATCTTTATCTAAAATAGCGGTGATCAGGTCTTTGGCTTTCTGGATGTCATCTTCATAGCCGATACCCACGACGAATTCGCAGCGGCGACGGGTATAGGCGGTATTCACCGTAACCGCACTGGTGTAGACGGTCGCGTTTGGAATGACGATACGGCGTCCATCCGGTGAGCGTAAAAAGGTCGCACGAATCTGGATATCTTCAACGGTACCTTCCATGCCATTCACGATAATATCGTCGCCAATCTTGAACGGTTCACTGAGAAGAATCAGCACACCAGAGAGCAGGTTCTGGAAAATATCCTTGAAGGCAAAACCGATCGCGACCGAACCAATTCCGAGGGCACTCATCAGCTGACCCGGGGTAAAGCCAGGAACCGCAATCACCAGTCCAATCAGAATACCAAAGAAAATAATAAAGGTACTGCCGACACGGTTGAGTACCAACACCAGATTCTGACGGGTATAAGAGCGGTTTTCCAAAGTTTTACGTACGAAAAACTTGAAGACTTTGGAGAGTAACCAGAAAATCGTAATTACGATTAGCGCGATACAGAAATAAGGCACACGTTCCCAGAAACCTTCCATGATCTTGTCAATGGTGCTGTAGGCATCATTATACTTGGCGGTATGTTCAATCACGGTCTGAGTCGTTTTTTCAGTTGCCTGATGTAACAACTCCGTAGTGCCCTCAGTTACCTGGCTTAAGGTATTGTTTTGCTCTGCCACAAAAATTCCACAATTCAAATTTTGCCTATTTTGCCTGATGTTCAGCAAAAAATTAATAAGGACTCGAAGTCACCAGTGGATATTTTCTAAAAATAACGGCGCTGTTGTTAAAAGTATTTGGTGGTTTTTTGCATCATTTCCGTGGGGGTAGGTGTTTGTTCTTCACCGCTCATATAACTGAATAAAGCGATAGATCCCAACAGGCTAAGCAGGGTCAAGATAATCATCAGCCAGGCCAGAATTTTTTCCCAGAGCAAGGTGATCCGTGCCGGACCATACTGATTAGTGCCTCGATCGCCCGAACCAAAAACGATATAAAGCCATACAAAAATGTTTACTAGCGGCAGTAAAAATAATAGTGCCCACCAGCCACTGCGGTTCATATCATGCAAACGGCGAACAGTCACCACTAAAGCGAAATATACATAGACCAGAACCATGATCAGCACACCGATACTGGCCAAGCCTTGCAGTGAAATCAGCCAGTTGGGATCTAGAGAATGGGTAGAAATATTCACAATATCAATACTGAGACCCAGTGCAATACTGCCAAATAAAAAAATGAAATACAGAAATGCCGACCAGGCAATAAAGCTCAAGCGTCCGAAGCGGCCTTTCATCGAAAGGGGATGATCCGATGCAGGCAGCGCAGGCGGGCTAAAGTAGGGAGATTCAGGCGATTTCATAAAGCGTATCCTGCTAAATCAGATGAAATAACCACAAGCGGTCAATTTTATTTTTAAGGGCTGTGCTACAGATCATACACAGTTGCGCAGAAGATTCTGTACTGTAAGTTGTGGTTTATTTTGATTGAATTTGTATAAATAATCTACGACGAAAGCATGATTGCCGGATTCGAAATAAGCAGGCCATACTGCCATTATGCATAAAAAACAATCAACAACGCAGCATTAACCTCTCGTGATGAGATAGAACAAAATCAAGGAAGTGACCTATGCAAGAGATCTATCCAGTACCCGAAGAATTTAAAAAAACAGCACGTACGCTCGAAGACCAGTACTTCGAACGTTATCAGTATTCTATAGAACAGCCAGATAAATTTTGGGCAGAACAGGCGCAACGTCTGGACTGGATCAAGCCCTTTACCCAAGTCAAAAATACCAGTTTTAACAAAGACGATTTTAAAATCGAATGGTTTGCCGATGGTCAGCTCAATGTCAGTGCCAACTGTCTGGATCGGTACCTGAAAGAACATCCCTATAAACCGGCCATCATCTGGGAAGGGGATCATCCTTCGCGGCACAAGATTATTTCCTTTGCCGAGCTGCATGATGAAACTTGCCGTTTTGCCAATGTGCTGAAGAAAAATGGCATCCAGAAAGGCGACCGGGTCATGCTGTACATGCCGATGGTCTCTGAAGCGGCGATTGCCATGTTGGCCTGTGCCCGGATCGGGGCGGTGCATTGCGTGGTATTTGGTGGTTTCTCGCCAGACTCATTGGCCAGCCGGATTGAAGACTGTCAGGCGAAAATGGTGATTACAGCCGATTCCGGCATGCGCGGCGGTAAGGCCATTCCGCTGAAAGCCAATGTCGATGAGGCACTAAAACTGGCAGGTACAGACTCGATTCAAAATGTAATGGTGGTACACCGCACCGGTAACCCGATTGAAATGCAGGAAGGGCGTGATCTGTGGTATCACACGGAAATTATGTCAGTGAATGACATCTGCCCACCGGAACCGATGAATGCCGAAGATCCGCTGTTTATCCTGTATACCTCAGGTTCCACCGGCAAGCCCAAGGGCGTAATGCATACCACTGGCGGTTATCTGACTTATGTCAACTGCACCTTCCGTGAAGCGTTTGATATCAAGCAGGATGATGTGTTCTGGTGTACCGCAGATGTCGGCTGGATCACTGGACATTCCTATGTGCTATATGGGCCACTTTCGAATGGGACCACCACTGTGATGTTTGAAGGTGTACCGCAATATCCAAGCTGGGCGCGTACCGGACATATTGTCGATAAGCATAACGTCACCATTCTCTACACTGCACCGACCGCGATCCGCGCCATGATGCGTGAGGGCGATGCTTTTGTGCGGGAAAGTGATCGCAGTAGCCTGAGAATTTTAGGTTCAGTCGGTGAGCCAATTAATCCGGAAGCCTGGAACTGGTACTACACCGTGGTCGGTGAAAGCGGCTGTCCCGTCATCGATACCTGGTGGCAAACCGAAACAGGCGGTTTCATGATTACACCATTGCCGGGTGCGACTGATTTAAAACCGGGTTCTGCGACACGGCCTTTCTTCGGGGTACAACCGGCTATTGTCGATGCCGATGGCAAGGAACTGGAGGGTGAAGCTGAGGGAAATCTGGTGATTAAGGATTCCTGGCCGGGTCAGATGCGTACCATTTGGGGAGACCCGGAGCGTTTTATTGAAGCTTATTTCTCTACCTATCCCGGTACTTATTTTACCGGAGATGGGGCGCGTCGCGATAAAGATGGTTATTACTGGATTACCGGTCGTGTCGATGATGTCCTGAATGTGTCCGGACATCGTCTAGGTACGGCAGAAATTGAAAGTGCACTGGTGGCGCATGAATCGGTGGCTGAGGCCGCTGTAGTGGGTATGCCGCATGACATTAAAGGTCAGGGCATTTGTGCCTTTGTGACTTTGCAGGCTGATGTTGCCAGTTCAGATCAATTACGTGGAGAACTGGTCAGCTGGGTACGCAAGATTCTTGGTCCAGTGGCTACACCAGACGCCTTGCACTGGGCACCGGCCTTGCCAAAAACCCGCTCCGGCAAAATCATGCGGCGGATCCTGCGAAAAATTGCAGCCGATGAGCTGGATAGTCTCGGAGATACTTCAACCCTGGCTGAACCGCAGGTGGTGGATCATTTGATCGCAGAGGTACAGCGTAATAACGCTTAAATTTAAGCTTTTCCAATACCGGCATCCCGCCGGTATTTTTATATCGGGAATAAGCTCTGCATGCTTTCGGATATAGTGACAGGCTGCAATCTGCTAAGCTCAAGCCATGCTGAATATAGGTCCAAAAATAATGAATATACGACAATCATATCTCGATCAGTTGCCCTTAGAGATTGCCCGGGAACTGGCTGAAACTTTCGCCCAGACTGCAGCAGAACGGGATAAACAGGGGGGGAATCCCAAAGCTGAGCGTGACCTGATTCGCCAGAGTGGCTTGCTTGGCCTGTCTATTCCGAAGCAGTATGGCGGTCAGGAAGCAGATTGGCCGACCATTTTTAGCACCATTCAGACCATTGCCCAAGTCGACAGTTCATTGGCCCATGTCTACGGCTTTCACCATTTGCTGATTGCGACCGTTCAATTATTTTCTCAACCTGAACAATATGGTGCGTGGTTTGAACAGACTGCCCAAAATAATCTGTTTTGGGGTAATACTCTAAATCCACTGGATCGTCGTACCACAGCCATAAAAGTTTCAGAAAACGAATATATTTTCCATGGTGATAAAAGCTTCTGCTCGGGTTCGATCGATTCAGATATGTTGTTGTGTTCGGGCTATAACGAAGCCGGAAAATTGCTGATAGGTGTGATTCCGACCCAGCGAGAGGGTGTGAGTTTTCTGGGTGACTGGAACAATATGGGCCAACGCCAGACCGACAGTGGTACCAGCCATTTTGAGCAGGTCAACATTCATGAAGATGAATTGCTGTTAAATCCAGGTCCACTGAGTACGCCGTATTCCAGTCTACGGCCTTTGATTGCCCAGCTGATTTTCGTGCATCTGTTTTTGGGCGTGGCAGAAGGAGCATTTGAAATCGCCAGACAGGGCGTACAGACCCAAAAAGCCTGGTCCAAATCACTGGCAGACGATGCAGTGAATGATCCTTTTACCCAGAAGCATTTTGCCGAGTTTTATGTACAACTGGAAAGTGTACGCTTACTGGCAGATAAAGCGGTTCAGACTTTACAGGCAGCCTGGGAGCTTGGGAATGATTTAAGTGCCGAACAGCGCGGTGAAGTCTCAGTTGCCATTGCCACAGCCAAAATTGCCGCAACCAATATCTCTCTCTATATTACCCAGAATATTTTCCAGGTGATGGGTGCACGGGCCACCACGGCCAAGCTCAATCTTGACCGCTTCTGGCGTAATGTCCGCACCCAGACCTTGCATGATCCGATCGATTATAAGTATCAGGAAGTGGGCGAATGGGTGCTGACCGGAAAAGTGCCTGATCCAAGTTTTTATTCCTGATTTGAAAATAAAACAGCCTCTTTAACGGAGGCTGTTTTATTCGAGATGAACAAGTTTGGTTTTAAATTTGCTTAAACGCTTCAATCGCTCTTACACGAGAGGCTTTCAAATCCACAATTGGTTTTGGATAATCCAGTTCAAGATCTGGATTTTTGGCATAGGGGTCATGAATGCTTTTGGCATCCAGATGCGCCAGTTCCGGCACCCAGCGGCGAATATAATCCCCATTCGGATCAAACTTCTGTGACTGGCTGACCGGATTAAAAATCCGGAAATAGGGCACGGCATCCATGCCGGTCGAAGCACACCATTGCCAGCCGCCATTGTTCGCTGCCAGATCACCATCAATCAGCTGTTGCATGAACCAGCTTTCTCCTAGACGCCAGTCTATCAGCAGGTTTTTACATATAAACATCGCAGTAATCATGCGCACCCGGTTATGCATCCAGCCAGTGACTCGCATTTGCCGCATACCGGCATCGACAATCGGAATCCCGGTTTGTCCGTGCTGCCAGGCAGCCAGATCTTCAGGTGCATTGCGCCACTGGATGTTATCGGTATTTTCCTTAAAAGGCCGATGCTTGGCTACACGGGGAAAATCAAACAGGGTATGCAGATAAAACTCGCGCCATAGTAGTTCATCCAGCCAGGTCTGCTGACCGATATCATCAATCTGGAAATATCCGTCCTTAAATAGGGTCTGCATACATTGACGGATTGAGAGGATGCCTATATTCAGATACGGTGACAGGCGGCTGGTGCCATCGACTGCAGGTAGATCTCGCTCGATTTTATAGTGAGCCATTTTCTCCTCGACAAAATCATCGAGCAGCTCAAAGGCAGCTTGATCCTGCGCAGGCCAGAGCGGGGCAGCATGATCGACCTCATAATCAGCCGCAAATTTTTGCAGATCAAATCTGGTCAGCTGGTCTGGTAATTCAAACGGATCTTGAGGCTGAATGGCAGGATAGCAGCCCGGTATATTCTGAATCAGTCGCTCATAGCATTTTTTCTTAAAGGCACTATAGACCTGATAAGGCTGATTGGACTGATTGCGGATACTGGTCAGTGGAAACAGGCTGCGATCATGATACAGCTCAACCCGGGTCTGCTGCTGTTCCAGTATCTGCTGTACCTGAGCGTCACGTTGCAGTTCATTCACGCCCACCTCAATATTGGCATGTAGCGTATCAATCTGCATTTTTTGGCACAGACTTAAAATTTCGGCCGGCAGGTCTTGCCATAAGGGAACATTTAAAATGATTAATGGAATATTCAGCTGCGTTAACTGCTGCTTTAAGATGTCGAGGCGGCGTAGATAAAAATCAATTTTTATCCAGGCATCCTGATGCAGCTTCCATTGTTCGGGAGAGAGAACCACCAGTGCTATACAGGTGCCTTGCTGGGTGGCATGCCAGAGCGCGGCATGATCATGAATGCGGAGGTCTTGACGAAACCAGATTAGTTGCATTGTTAAAATTCTTGGAAAGTCGTTAGTGCAGAATTTTAAGGAATTGATGGTCTTAAACCTAGCAAGACAACAATTTTATCACATAAAAAAATCCCCCAAGCCGAGCCTTGAGGGAGGGAGTGAATCTGCTGAGATTTATTGGAATACTTATACGGGCTCAGCTTCTTCTTGCTGCACCGGCGTTGCCTGTTGTGCTTCAAGCTCACGAACCAAAGGCAGTACCTTCTGGCCAAAATATTCGACTTCTTCAATAAAGTGCAAGAAGCCTGACAGAATCAAGTCGACGCCCACTTTTTTCAGTTCGATAATCCGTTCAGCAATCTGCTGCGGTGTCCCGATCAGATTGGTGCGGAACCCGTCATTGTATTGCACCAGATCTTCAAAAGTGGATTTGGCCCAATTGCCTTCACCTTCCTGACTTGCTGCGCCGGCTTCACGAGTGGCTTCATCAAAGGATTTCACCGCCTGCACATTGGCCTTGCTAATGATTTCCTGCAATACAGCCTGGGCTTCTTCTTCGCTATCGCGTGCAATCACAAAGGCATTTACACCAATTTTCACCGAGTGGTTGTTGGCCTTGGCTTTTTCACGAATATCATCGATCTGTTTTTTCAGCTCTTCCTGGGTATTGCCATTGGTGAAGTACCAGTCAGACACACGCGAAGCCATATCACGTGCTGCCCGGGAACTGCCGCCCTGAAAGATTTCAATATGTGGTTTTTGTAGCGGTTTTGGACTCAGGGTATAGTCTTTGAATTGATAATATTTACCCTCAAAATTAAAATTATTCTGGGTCCAAACCCCTTTCAGGCTACGGATAAACACTTCCGAACGGGCATAACGCTCGTCATGTTCCGGCCATTCTTCACCAATGGCATCAAACTCACCGCGGAACCAGCCACTCACTACATTGATCGCAATCCGGCCATTGCTCAGATGGTCAATCGTCGCCAGTTGTTTGGCAGCCAGTGCCGGCTTCCATGGACCCGGTAGAATCGCGGCAATGACTTTCAGGCGTTCAGTTTTGGCCAGAATGCCATGACTGAAGCTCACTGATTCATGCTGGTTTTCTGCGTTATAGCCGGCAATAAAACGAATCTGGGTCAGGGCATAGTCAAAGCCTGCCTGTTCAGCGGTTTGTGCCAGACGCACGTTATAGTCATAGCTCCAGTCGGTGCGCTGATCGATGTTACTGACCACCAAACCACCGCTGACATTCGGTACCCCATAGGCAAATACGATATTTTTATCATTCGACATATTCATCACCCTCTGCAATGCTGTGTTCAAGCCACTTGAGTCTTTGGTGCTTTCTTGCTGTGCAAGCGCGATTCTGCGGCATCCAGGCTCGGCACGGCTGCTGAAGGCAGCACTTCTTCCTGTTCGATCTGCTTGTTAATGCCCAGATTTTGACTCGCTTGAATGGTTTTTTCTTTAATGATTTCAGCACGTTGTCCCTTGGCCGGCGCCCATTCAAGAATCGGCAATGCACGCGCCACAGCCAGGGTAATCCGGTCGCGTAGCAATTCGCTATGAATAGTATATGCAGGGGTGAAATCGCGGTCAGTGGCATAGACGCCAATCGGTAAAGTCTGTGCCTGAAAGAAGCTGAATAAGGGACGCAGTTGATGTTCAAGCACCAGCGCATGACGGTCACTGCCACCAGAAGCCGCCAGTAATACCGGAACATCGACCAGCGCCGTTTGCTCGACAAAGTCAAAGAAATGCTTGAACAGGCCGGTAAATGAAGCGCGGTATACAGGAGTGCCAACAATCAGCGCATCTGCGGCTTCTACTGCTGCCAGGTCATCCTGAACGCGTTGCGGCAACTGATTGCGGTAAATCGCGCCGCCCAAGAGCGAACCAATTTCGCTAAATTTAATGAAATGCACATTGATTGGTGTCGCTTCTCCAAGCTCATCCAGAATGGCCTGAACCAAGGCTTCGGTTTTTGAAGGATGATTTAAACCGCCAGATACGGCCACAATATTTAAAGGTTTTTGCGCATTAAAATTAGACATATTTAGAACCTGAAAAATAGGGATAATCTCGGAATGACCCTATTAATCCCGATTCAGCGAAGGGCTGTAAAATAACGAAAAGCTGAAAAGTTATCTGATTTTGCGATATACGACAAAGGCTCGATTCTTAAGGAGGTTTTTATATGTAAGTAAATGATATTTATATTTATATTGAATAAAGATAAGCTTTTTCAGTGAGGAATAAGTGATATATAAAAAAGTGATGAGAATTAAACAATTATTGCAATAGTGCAAAAATGGGCAATTTTGAAGAAAAACTGCATATTATTTTAAAAATTGTAGTGTCTTGCATATCCTTAACCGGGTTGTGTGGTTAGAATAGGGGCTACCGTGCCAAGATCTCTCTCACGTTGCCTATGAATATTTTAATCGTTGATGATCATCCACTATTTCGTCATGCCTTGATTCAAGCTGTACGTTATAGCCTGCCACAAGCCCAGATTCATGAAACTGCGGCAGTCAATGAATTTTATGAACGTCTAGAAAATGGCCCTGAGCCTGATCTTGTGCTCTTGGATTTAAACCTGCCGGGCGCTTCCGGCTTTTCTGCCCTGGTGCATGTCCGCGCACAGTATCCGTCTTTACCGATTATTGTCGTGTCTGCGCATGAAGAAGTCAGTATCATCCAGCGTGCCATTGCACATGGGGCGATGGGCTATATTCCTAAATCTGCCCATCCAAGCCATATCGGTGAAGCGATTCGTGAAGTGCTGGAAGGTGAAATCTGGTTACCGCCAAATCTGCCAGCCAATATGAATTTTGATCCGCGTGCTGCCGATGAAACGGCTTTGGCAGAACGGATCCAGTCTTTGACGCCGCAACAATTCCGGGTATTGATGATGGTGGCTGAAGGTTTATTAAACAAGCAGATTGCTTATGAACTGGATGTGTCAGAAGCGACGATTAAAGCGCATGTGACGGCAATCTTCCGTAAACTCGGAGTACAAAACCGGACACAAGCGGTATTGGCCATTAATGCACTGAATATTGAAGACCGCAAAATGTAAGTTCTGCATAGCCGAATTGAAAAAGACCTCCTTGGAGGTCTTTTTTTATGGGTGAAATCTGAAAAATTGAGTGCAAAGGCCTGAGTCAGCTAGGCGATATAATCCTGCTTGCGGGTGAAATCATCACAAAACAATGGATTTAAGGCACATTGCAATTCGTCAATCTGCTCTTCGGTGACATAACCTTTCGATTTCAGATATTCCGCCACGCGATCATCACGCAGACTCAGGAAAGTCGCATCATATACACCCAGATCCACAAACAGTGCCGCAGTTTCCAGACTGTTAAAACGATCCAGATAAACTTCATTGTCATACATCAGGAAGACATGTTCGTCGCGCGTATTCGGATCGACATGTAAACGCTGCGCCAGCTCATGTGGGCAGGTTTTGATAAATAACAGATCAGACAGCTCATCAAATTGGCTGGTGTCCAGACAATCTTCTTCATTTTTGACTTTACCCAGCCAGGCCTTAAAGACCAGTACCGCGCCACCACGCAGCAACATGCTCCAGATCTGATGACGGGTTTTTGCTGGAAGGTCCTCTGTTTCAGCTTCTAAAGACTGAATCAGCTTGTCTTCCTGTTCAGCAATCTTTTCAAATAGTCCCAGACCTTGCGGCTTGTAGGCATAAGGTTCAAAGACATCAAAATGTAATTCATCAAAGACTTGCAGTGCCAGGGGTACTGCACTCTGATACAGCGTTTCCAGTGCCTGATACTGGGCATCATTCAGCTTGCTGTATTTAAAGATCTGTGCCCAGTCAATGCTTGGCAATAAGGCATTGGCGCCATATTGACGGTGAAACTGCTGGGTCTGATTCAGGCCCTGGTTTTGATCTATGTTCATGTGAAGAACTCCGATATGCAGAAATAGATCAGCGACCAAAAAAATTAAGGCTACATGAGATGGAAACTGATCGTTTCTTATTCCTCTATTTTTAGAGCCAAGTACAAGGGATAAAAATACGACTAAAGTTATAGTAGTGGAAAATTACTCTTTAATTTTTATTAAAAACAATAAGATAATTAATTGTAACCAAGTGTACACATGTACATTAATACATTCGTCAGTTTTTGCCATAGTGAATTAAAAAATGAGCATTTTGGTCAATTTATTCAGCTGTATTTTCGGCATATTTGCTGCTTTTAGCACATTAGAATAAATTTTATGCAAGCTAGGTAAGTTTATGTGGCAGTTGAGTATAAAAAATGCCCATTTCAGGGTGTGAAATGGGCATTGATCAGATCGTTATCTACTTAGGAGTCGGAAATTTTCAGTCCAGATAACCATGAACGTAATGATGCCGGTTTCAGTGGTTTTTTCAGCAGAACTATGTTCAACTCTTTCAGACGTTGCGGCAATTCCGGATCGGAGTCGGCGGTAATCAAGGCGACCGGAATATCCTTCGAACGATGTTCCAGAATGAAATCCAGACCGATCTTGTCCTGATTCAGATGTTGATCCACCAGCCAGACCTGAATATTTTCCTGCTGAATCAGCATGGCTGCTTGTTCAGGTTCAGTGGCTTTAAACACCTGATAACCCCATTTGGTCAATAAGGTCGACATGCCTTCCAGAATGGTTTCATCATTATCCAGACATAGAATCTTAAAGGCTTTGCTCTTTAAAGGTACGGCCTGAACCGGTACTGCGACCACTTTCGGTGCTTCGATCACAGGCACTTCAATCATAAAGCAGGAACCTTTACCCAGCGCAGAAGACACATGTACCGGATAGTCCAGCATGCTGGTCATGCGTTGTACGATCGCCAAACCTAGGCCCAGACCCTGTTCACCCCAAGGCGAGGTGTGGCCGCAACGTTCAAATTCCTGAAACAGTTTGATGCGCTGTTCTTCGGCAATGCCCGGGCCAGTATCCCAGACGCCAATACGGATATGATTCGGTCTGCTGCTCGAACGTAATACACCGACCACCACTTTACCTCTGGCAGTATAACGCAACGCATTGCTGACAAAGTTCTGGATAATGCGGCGAATCCATTGTGGATCGGTATCAATCCAGAACTGTGCATCATGCACACTGAACTTGATGCCACGTTGTGCAGCGATTGATTTGAACTGGAGTTCCAAATCGCTGAGCAGGTCATGCAGCGGATAAGCCTGACGTTTCGGCTGAATGGTCCCGCCTTCCAGTCGGGCAATATCCAGCAGGGCAGACAGCATGCTTTCTGCGCCATGCAAGGCACGATCCAGTTGCTGCAAGGTCTTACGATCTTCGTCATTTTGCACACTTTGTTCGAGTGCGGTACTGAACAAACGTGCGGCATGCATCGGCTGCAACAGGTCATGACTGGCAGCGGCAATGAAGCGGCTTTTTGACATATTGGCTTTATCTGCCTGTTCCCGTGCCAGTTGCTGCTCGGACAAGGCATCGGCGAGCTGCTGGGTACGGTCCTGAACCCGGGCTTCAAGTACGGCTTCATTTTCACGGAAAGCGGTAATGTCTGCGAAGGTCGTGACGAAACCGCCGCCTTCGATCGGATTACCGCGCATCTGAATGACGCGACCATCTTTACGAATCCGTTCAAATTCATGGGCACTGCCGACCTGCATCCAGTGAATCCGTTTCCGTACATGTTCTTCGACTGAACCTGGTCCACACTCACCACGTTCAGCGTTATAACGGATCAGATCTGCGATTGGACAGCCGACATAGACAATATCGGTCGGATAATCGAACAGTTTCAGATACTGATTGTTCCAGGCCACCAGACACATGTTTTCATCGACTACGCTGACCCCTTGGGTCATGTGATCAATCATGGTCATGATCAGGTTCTGGTTAAAACGTTGCCATTGTGAGGCCTGATCGAGAATATTAGCGACCTGACCCAGGGCCAGGCCATTATTGACCATGGCCGTGGTCAACAGGGTACGTGCCGAAGCTGCCCCGATGGTGCCGGCCAGATACTGTTCGGTAAAACGCCACCACATGCCATTGGCGCTGCTATTTTCATTCAGTTCTACACTGTTTTGGATACAAAATTGCTGAAAAGCGCGTGTGGTCGGCCCTTCACCGGTAATGCGTTTAGCTAGGGTAATCAGATCACCGACTTTTAAACGGGCGACATCCTGATGCGAATAGCTGACCTCGGTAGAAGGACTCTGCGAGGGTAGTGGCTTGGTTTCATAATAGAAGAAACTTTCGGCCTGAATCTGTTCGGCAATACTCGGACGGAAAATACGGGAAATCCAGATATACAGCAGGGTATTTAAGCCCAGTGCCCAGACTACTCCATGCGTCAGCGGATCAAAAGACTCAAAACCGATCAGGGCTTCCGGTCTTAACCAGTTCCAGCCAAAAGGACCTTGATTCAGCAGGCTTTGACTAAAGCTGCTATAGGCTTCGGGCAGGCTGCGCAAAATGGTCGGAAACAGCAGGGTATAAGCCCACAAGGCAAAACCGGTCAACAATCCGGCATATACACCCTGTTTACTGCCGCCACGCCAGTACAGGCCGCCGATCAGGGCAGGGGCGAATTGTGCCACCGCACTAAACGCCAACAGGCCAAAAACTGACAGCTGGTCAATATCATTAAAGAAGTTGAAGAACAGGAAGCCCATCAACATCACACCCAGGATACAGACCCGGCGGGTAAATTTCAGCACCAACGGCAAGCGTTTGTCATGCCGGGAAATCAGCTTTAAACGCCACAACGCCGGCATGATCAGGTCATTGCTGAGCATGATTGACAGTGCCACAGAAGACACCAGTAGCATCCCGGTAGAGGCAGAGAAACCACCCAGAAATGCCAATAAGGTTAACCAGTCCTGGTTATAGCTGAGTGGCAAAGAAAGTACCGCCACATCCGGAATCGCCAAATATTGCGGTGCCGCATGCAATGCCCAGCTGGCAATGGGAATAATCGCCAGGGTGGTCAGAATCAAGTAAACTGCGAACCAGCGCCGTGCACCGCGGATATGTTTTTCATCGCGCAGCTCAACCACCGCCACATGGAACTGGCGCGGCAGGCAAATAATCGCCAGTGCCGCCAGAAGGGTCTGAATCCAGAAACTTTGTGGCACGCCAAACAGTTGTACATCATGAAAAGTGGTACTGATATCGGTACTGATCTGTGCCAGATTCTCTGGTGCTTCAAACATAAAGAAACAGGCAACTGCCAGCAGGGCGAAGAGTTTGACAAAAGACTCAAATGCCACGGCCAGCATCAGGCCGCCATGCTGTTCGGTATTGGCAATCTGCCGGGTACCAAACATCATCGCCAGTATTGCCAGAACCCCAGTCAGAAATAGCACGCCATTGGTGGTGCCGGTTACACCTGCGGAAGGTTCTAGAATGACGGCGGCACTTAAGGCAATGGCACGTAACTGCAAGGCCAGATAGGGCACAATCGCCACTACCGCCAGAATGGTTACCAGCGAGGCGAGGGGACCACTTTTACCATAGCGTGCTGCGACAAAGTCAGCGATCGAAGAAATGGCATGATGCTGCCGCACCCGTCCCAGACGGCGCCAGATGTCATAGCCGACGGCAACGAAGAGCAGGGGACCCAGATAGATCGGCAGGAAAATAATCCCTTCACGTACCGCAGCACCCGTGGCGCCATAAAAGGTCCAGGAGGAGCAGTACACTCCTAAAGTTAAACTAAACAATAGCATGCGCCCACGGGTACTCAGCCGGCTGGCATGTTTTTCCCCGTAGAAAGCGCAGATAAAGAGTAATGCGATATAGAGGGCGAGTACCCCTATGATGAGCCAACTGTTCATATAGCCTGATGTGTACTGAGCATGCCGCTATGATAACGCATCGTGAACGCTACAGTTTAAATTGATCATTTTTTAACGACCAAAGTCTAAATTACAAACACCTACGATTATTGTTAATTTGCAACAGTGATAATTCGAATTAAAAAATAGGCAGCCCAAGGTTGGGCTACAGGAGAGTAATTATGGATGAGGTACAAGTAGATCGAATTCTACAAAATCCAAAATTCAAGGAAATGGTCCGCAAGAAAAGTACGCTCAGCTGGACGTTGACCGGCATTATGCTATTTGTCTATGTGGGTTTCATGTTGCTGGTTGGTTACAACAAAGAATTTCTACTGTCTTCAATTTCAGGTGGTGTGACCACGTGGGGTATTCCACTTGGTCTAGGTATCATTGTCCTGTCGTTTATCTTGTGTGGTGTGTATTCCTACATTGCCAATAACAAACTTGATCAATTGACTGAAGAAGCAATCCGTGAAGTCGAAGCGATTGCGCATGAAAAAGGACACCACTAAGATGAAATGGAATTCTCTTATTGCCCTGGCGACCACGATAGTGGCTTCAGGCGTTGCATTCGCTGGTCCTGATCTGGGTGCAGCAGAACAGCAGGCGACCAACTGGCACGCGATTATCATGTTTGTGGTTTTCGTCGGTGCAACACTGTTCATTACCAAATGGGCAGCGAAACAAACCACCAGCACCACAGATTTCTATACGGCCGGTGGCGGTATTTCTGGTTTCCAGAATGGCCTGGCGATTGCCGGTGACTATATGTCAGCAGCATCATTCCTGGGTATTTCCGCGATGGTGTTCCTGTCAGGCTTTGATGGCTTGCTGTATTCACTGGGCTTTATGGTCGGTTGGCCGATCGTATTGTTCCTGGTGGCAGAACGTCTGCGTAACCTGGGTAAATACAACCTGTCAGACGTAGTATCTTTCCGCTTGCAGGAAAAACCGGTACGTACCTTGGCCGCTTTAAGCTCGCTGGTTGTGGTTGCGTTTTACCTGATTGCACAGATGGTGGGTGCAGGTCAGCTGATCAAACTTCTATTCGGTCTGAACTATAACATTGCAGTCGTGATCGTTGGCTTGCTGATGATGGCCTACGTAATTTTCGGCGGTATGTTGGCGACCACTTGGGTACAGATCATCAAGGCGGTAATGTTGCTGTCTGGTGCGACCTTTATGGCATTCATGGTCATGAAAGGCGTGGGCTTCAGCTTTACCAACATGTTTGAACAGGCGATTGGTGTTTATTCAAAAGTACATGATTTAAGCCTGACAGATGCGACCAAGATCATGGGTCCGGGTAGTCTGGCGTCTAATCCGATTGATGCAATCTCTTTAGGTCTGGCATTGATGTTTGGTACAGCAGGTCTGCCACATATCCTGATGCGTTTCTTCACGGTAAAAGATGCCAAAGAAGCGCGTAAATCAGTCGTGGTTGCTACAGGCTTTATTGGTTATTTCTACCTGCTCACCTTCATCATTGGTTTCGGTGCGATTCTGTATGTATCGAACAACCCGCAATTCCTTGATGTTGCGAAAATGGCAGTGACTGGCAAGCTGGAGCTGGTCGGTGGTAATAACATGGCGGCGGTGCACCTGTCTGATGCAGTGGGCGGTGACCTGTTCATGGGCTTCATTTCTGCAGTTGCATTTGCCACGATTCTTGCAGTCGTTGCTGGTTTGACCCTGTCAGGTGCTTCAGCAATTTCGCATGACTTGTATGCCAACGTGTTGAAGAAAGGCCAAACCACGCCTGAATCTGAACTACGTATGTCTAAAATTGCGACTTTAGGTCTTGCGATCTTCGCGATGATTCTCGGGATTCTGTTCGAGAAACAAAACGTAGCCTTCATGGTCGGTCTGGCATTCTCGGTTGCGGCATGTGCCAACTTCCCGGTACTAGTATTGTCTATGTTCTGGAAAGGTTTGACGACACGTGGTGCAGTTATTGGTGGTGTTGCCGGTCTGGTAACCGCAGTAACCTTGATTGTGCTGTCTAAAGCAGTATGGGTCGATACTTTGGGTATTTCTGATACGCCAGTGAACCCGTTCAATGGTCCTGCAATCTTCGCGATGCCATTGTCATTCTTGTGCTGCTGGTTGTTCTCTGTGACGGATAATTCGGCACAGGCTCAGGCAGAACGCAAAGCCTTTGATGCCCAGTTTGTACGTTCACAAACCGGTATTGGTATCTCAGGCGCATCGGATCACTAAGATCTGCGCTACGCTAAAAAAGCCCCGTCAGGGGCTTTTTTTATGGAGATATAATCAAGCTTTCTCTTTAGCATAAACGCCGTATTGAATTGAGATGGCTGGATTTGTGCAGCGTTATTTCAGTAATTTTCATACAAATCGTATATCTGCAAGTGGCTTTGAGCATGCTATGTTAAAAGCTGTTAACAATAACAATGTATTCCCTACATGAAGATAGTAACAAGAATAGCAACAAGAAGGGCATTATGAAGCAATCTCTGCAGCAGTTCTGGAACAGCTTTACCCATTTGCCTTCGGCATGGCTGTTGTGCCTGCAATTGCTGATCTTGCTCTTGTCGGTATTGAGTTATGGAAGCATGTCTTATCGGGCGGGAACCTGGGTACTGGGTGTTCTGGTTTTGCTGGTGATTGCCAGAGTCATTCGCCAGACTCCGATGTTTACCATTTTAGGACTCAGCTTTGTCGCCGGCGCAATTCTCTTTTCCTCCCTGATTATGCTGGGACTGCGTTATACCTGGATCCATGTCACCGCCCACCTGTTTGAAGCTGGTGCTTATTTTAGTGCAGCCTATGGCCTACTGCGTTATATGTTTCATGACCGTTATCTGACCAAGGATGAACTCTTTGCCGCTGGCGCAGTATTTACCTTGCTGGCCTGGGGCTTTGCCTTCCTCTACAGTATCTGTCAGCTGCTGGTGCCGTACAGCTTTTCAGACCCCGATCTGCAAGCCTATCAACCCTGGCTGGATCTGATTTTTCTTAGTTTCAGTGTGCAATCTGCAACAGGACTGTCTGATATCATGCCGGTCAGTCCGGTCGCACGGATGCTAGCCATTATCCAGATGTTTGTCGGGGTGATGTATCTGGCGCTGATTGTATCCCGCTTAATTGCCTTGCAATATATCGCACGTCTACCGCATAAAAAGAACGTGAAAAATAGAGAAAACCCGCCTGGGCAATGAGACTCATCCTTTTATTGTATTTGTTACAGTAACTTAACGGCTTTATTTTGTGTCACATCCTAAAATAGCAGGAGATCTAGCTCCCATAGACTGAATCTGTCTGATCATTTTCACCTTACCAATAATTATTTGACGCTGTTTGTCGATCCAATTTTTAAAAAATGGAGGATGTATGCCTTCCACAAAACCATCCTGTTTTGCCAATATCAATCCAAATGTTTTTATCAGTACTGTCGCCATTATTGCGATATTTTTAGCGTTGGTCGTATTTGCACCCGATGCTTTTTCAGTTTTTACCCAGCAACTGAACCAGTGGATTACCACGTCCTTTAGCTGGTTCTATGTATTGTCGGTGGCGATATTTATCATCCTTCTGGCTTATATTGCCCTGTCGGATATGGGCAAAATCAAACTGGGGCCCGAGCATAGTCAACCGAAATATAGCAGTGCCTCCTGGTTTGCGATGTTATTCACCGCAGGCATGGGGATTGGCCTGATGTTCTTTGGTGTGGCCGAACCGGTGATGCATTATGTTACGCCACCTGCCGGTGAACCGGAAACTGTACTGGCTGCACAACAATCTATGCGGGTCACCTTTTTCCACTGGGGCTTACATGCCTGGGCCATTTATACGCTGGTTGGCCTATCGCTAGCTTATTTTGCTTACCGGCATCAATTGCCTTTAAAAATCCGTTCGGCCTTATATCCGCTGATTGGTCAAAAGATCTATGGTCCGATTGGAGATGGCGTAGATACCTTTGCCACCATTGGTACGGTATTTGGTGTGGCCACCACACTGGGTTTTGGGGTCACACAGATCAATTCAGGCTTGAATTACCTGTTTGGTGTTGAACAGGCACCTAGCACTCAGGTGATTCTGATCATTGTCGTGAGTACCATGGCAGCGACTTCCGTATTTTTTGGATTAGATAAAGGAATTAAACGTTTATCTGAACTAAATTTGGTGCTTGCACTGCTGTTGCTGATCTTTGTCTTTGTTGCAGGTCCGAGTATTTATCTGTTACAGACGACTATTCAGAATGCCGGCCAGTATGTTTCAAATCTGTTCAGTATGACCTTTAATCTGTATGCCTATCAGCCAAGTGGCTGGATTGGGGGCTGGACCATCATGTACTGGGCCTGGTGGATTTCCTGGTCGCCATTTGTTGGGATGTTTATTGCCCGGGTCTCGGAAGGGCGCAGTATTCGTGAATTTATCGTGGGTGTATTGCTGATTCCGACTGGATTTACCCTGATCTGGATGGGCTTTATGGGCAATGCCGCACTGTACAGCATTATGCATGAAGCCAATACTGGCTTATTAGAGGCAGTTCAGCGTGATTCATCAGTGGCCCTATTTGAGTTTCTGAACAATCTGCCTTTCAGCTCAGTGACCAGCATCATTGCAACTTTACTGGTCATGCTGTTCTTTGTGACTTCTGCCGATTCAGGGGCATTGGTGACTGATTATCTGACAGCGAAAAGTGATAATTCACCGACTTGGCAGCGTCTGTTCTGGACCGTACTCATGGCTTTATTAGCCATCATCCTTTTGCTGGCCGGTGGCTTAGAGGCCTTGCAATCGGCCACGATTATGAGCGCTTTGCCATTTACATTTATTATGCTGCTGATGTGTTGGGGATTAATCAAAGCCCTACATCTGGATGTCACCAAAATGCATGCACTGCAAGCCGCACGGATTACCCCGCGTGCGATCCAGAATCCACGCAGCTGGCAACAGCGCTTAGGCCTGATCATGCATTATCCGCATACTCAGGAAGAGGTGCAGCAGTATATTCACAATACGGTGAATAAGGCATTTCTCAGCTTTCAAAGTGAATTGAAACGGCGCCGATTACATGTAGCGATTAGCCCGCTAGAAGACGGTATACAGCTCCGTGTTGATCATCAGGATGAAATTAATTTTATCTATCAGGTCAATGCCACTCAGACTTTAAGTCCAAGCTTTATGGCTGAACTGGAGAATGCGGGAGTAGATTCCTATCAGGCAGAAGTCTTTTTAAGAGAAGGCGGGCAGGGCTATGATGTGATGGAATGGACGCAAGAAGATCTATTGCAGGACATCATTGACCAATATGAACGTCATTTGCACTTCTTGAGTCTGGTACGTACGCCTGAGTAAATGAAGTCATAAAACAATAAAAAAGGACGCAATATGCGTCCTTTTTTGATTCAGAATCTAATCAGAAATTAGAAACGGAATTTGGCATTTACACCAATCGTTTGTGTATCCAGTGCTTGGCCTTCAGCATTTGCATTTACATAAGATGCGCCAACTGCAACAGCAGGAGTGATGAAGTAGTTTACGTTCGCGCCCCAAGCTTTGTCTGGAGAACCAGCAAAGCTAGATTCCATATAAGATGCACCAACGCTTAACTGTGGGTTAAGGAAAAGAGTTGTACCTAAGTTGTAGGCAGTATCTTCGCCATAAACTAGCCCACTTTCAAAACCAATTGACATGTTAGTGCCGTCAATCGCGCCTACATATTTAGTGCGGGCAGTGATTGCATCTTTCTTATCAGCAATGGTTTCTGATTCAAGAGCAGCTTTAGCAACACCGTTGTTGAACATGTTGAAAGCGTCATAGGAAGTTTGGTCTGCAACGCTTGTGTAACCTACAGCTACCAGGAAGTTAGGAGCAACTAGAGCACCCAGTTCTAATGCATAACGGTCGCCATTATCATCTGTTGGGTTACCAGCTTTGTTATCAGTGATGGTATGGCTATAAGAAGCGCTTGCATAAGCAGGAACAACTTTAGTCGGGATATACGCTTCACCTTTTACACCGAAAGTATGGTGCACAGTGCGGTCACCAAATTCTTGTCCGTCTTCGCCGTATGTATAAGCAGCAGAAACATTAGATGCTTGGTTTAAAAAAGCAGCTTCAGCTAAAGGACCTTTAGAAGCATCAACATTGTTGAAGTAGTAAGTACCTTGAACTGCACCAGTGAAGTCTTGTTCATTCACAGTGTTGTCGATGAACTCTGACTGACCTTGAACTTCAAATTGATATGCTTGAGCACCGGTCATGGCTAATAATAAAGCAGTGGCTAAACCGAGTTTTTTCATGATATTTACCGTTTTGTTACAAGATGTGTACAGCTTTGGAACACATTGTATTGTGACAATTTATTAAGTCAATCCAATTCGAAATCGCTATTTTTTTAAGCTAAATCATTGTATTAATTTTGTGTAAAATTCAAGTATTAGGCTCCGAAGCTATTTTATATAAAAACTCTTGTATAACAAAAATCTAGACTTTAAATATAGAATCGGGACTAAAGATTAAGGAGAAATTATGTTGTTATTTTAATCAATTAATACGATTAATTATAATATATTTATCTATTAAAACAATTAATAATAGGTGAGCTAATTCATAAATGTGTCAAGAAGTGCAAGGTGTCTGGCGCCTCATGTCTTGATTGGATTGCTTGATTTTAAAGCATCATCAGCTTGGGTCTTAGAGTAGATGTCTGTTTTTTGAGCTAAATGGGCATGTTTTATAATCTTGACTGAAGCAATCGGCTTTACATTTTCAGGGGAATTTTACATAATATGAAAATCAAGTTAGAGTTCACATTTTCATAGTGATTTAGCCTGATTCTCCACAATTTTTTGTTTTATCGCCCAGCTTTCCCCAAGGTTGGGCTTTTTTTTGTCCCGCATTTTTTAATTCAGATCATTCTGTTTCTGAAAAAACCTTCAACTCAAAACAAGATGAGAAAAATAAATATTAGAATAATTTTAAGCGCCAAAATAGTGCATATTGAAAAGTAAAAATAGAGGTCTAAAATTCAATAGCTAAAAAAAAGCCCGATTTTCATAGAAAATCGGGCTTTTTTCGCCAAAATTTGCGGGTAAACTAAAATATCTGCTGAGGAATAATTTAACTCGCCCTAATGCGGTGCATTATGCACCTATTTGTTGCAGGTGTAAATAGTGCAGAAAGCAAGTTTTTATATTTTTTAGCTGCTTAAGTTCCCTTGTTTTTGTAAGACTTTATAGGGAATTGTGGTTATGAAACCCTGCATTAAAGTTTCAAATGAACTAACTTAAGTATCTGAAAATAATAGATGATAAAAATTCATTAAAAACATAAGTGAAGTAAGACTAAAGGCTTTAAGACCATCCTGTTTTATTTGTATAATAATCAATCTATTTAGCTTTGCTTGTCATATTGGGGCGTAATACAACAGCATGAATACCTTACGCTCTGAGTGGATCAGTAAACGTTTGTACTGGTCAATGTCGATTATTATTTTATGTTTGCTTTGCATCTGTATTCCCTTAATTGTAAGTAGCAGTCAAAGTTATTTAAAATCCAGACAAACCTATCAACAATTGAATGCCTTACAGCAGGTCGCTGATCTGGCGAATAAAATTTCGCGTGAGCGTGCGCCTGCCAATAAAGCCATGTCCAGTTCGGTGCAGGAATTTTCCCAGCATCAGCAAGAGTTAATCAGCTATCGTCAACAGGTGGATCGGCAGCTCTCCCAGACGGTTGATGTCTTGACGGAGGTCGGTTTTAACAACCTGAATCAGCAACTTTCACAGCTTGAAATCAGCCTGAAAAAAGGACGTGCACAGGTTGATGCCTATACCCGGATGCCGCGTCAGCAACGCAGTGCGCAAGAACTTGATCAGGCAATTCTGGCCATGTTTGTTGCCTGGGAAAGTTGCCGTGAACTTTTGCGTGACGTGGCAGTGGCTTCAGATAGCTCATCTACCCCTCTGAATAACTATATTAGCCAGATTCTATTTTTATCTGATTTACGTGATCAGGCTGGCCGTGTCGCATCGTCTATCATGGCGCATGTGACTTTTGAAGCTCCGCTTCCCACTGAAAATATTACCCGCTCTTTACAGACCCAACATCAGGTGCGTTATTTGTGGGCCTTGATTGATACCCTTCAACCTGCTCAAGATAAGACCGAGGAATTCATTCGTTTACATCGGCGGGTAGAAATCGAGTTTATTCAGCAAGGCTTACCAATTGTGAGTGAGCTGATCAGTGACAGTCTGGAGCAACGTGACTACCGTTTGAGCGGAACAGAGCTGACTGAGGCGATCGTAGATAAATTTGCGACTGTGGTAGACCTGCAAACTTACCTACTGCAATACAGCAGAGATGCCGCTATTCAAGAAATGAACAGCAATATGCAGCGTTTGATCTGGAGCGTGTTGGTATCGCTGATTTCATTGCTGACCGCGATTTCAACCATGATTTTTGCACGTAAACAGGTTTTTCTGCCGCTAATTCAGGCACGCCGCATGTTGTTGAGTTTGTCTAAAAACTCGGGTCGTCAGAAAATTGATATGCGGCTGCGTGAAGTGAATCATTCTGATTCTTTATTCGCTGCCATTCAGAAATTGCAACAGATGTTGCAAGAACGTGATGCGCTAGAGTTCCGTTTAAAGAATATTGCCCATTCCGATTCTTTGACCGGGCTGGCCAACCGTTTTGCGTTGGAAGAATATATCCGCTTTATGGAAAATCAGCCGGGTCAATTGAGCCAGACCTGTTTGATGATTATTGATATTGATCATTTTAAACAGGTGAATGATCAATATGGGCATATTATTGGCGATCAGGTGATTCAGCTGGTGGCCGAGCGTTTAAAGGCCAATGTCCGTGCTACAGATTTGCTGGTACGTTATGGGGGCGATGAATTTCTGGTGCTGATTGAAAATATCCAGATGCAGCAGGCATTGATTGTGGCCGATAACATTCGGGCTGAAGTGGCTGAGCGTCATATTGTGACTGCAGCAGGAGACGAGATTCAGATTTCGGTCAGTATTGGGGTTGCCATTGGTGCCGTGTCCTGGATGGCTTTATTGTCAAATGCAGATGATGCTTTGTTTGCAGCAAAGGCCAAAGGACGTAATGCGGTGGCAGAGGTTTAGTTCAAAAGACTGTTTTCTCTACTTTTGAACTGCACAAAAGTAGCAAAATGCATTTGTTCGACTGATGCTAAGTCCCTTTAGCACAGTCGAACGGGCGACATCCATGTCGCCAGTCATGTGATCTAATTTGGATGATCTCTGGTTTTGTCGATCAGATAGTTAATAAAATTTGTGCAGGCAACAAGCATAAATTTTGCATCGATATAAGAAAGATTTGATTCGTCTAACATTGCATGGCGAATACCATCTGCATCGGATGTATAACCATATAAAGATTTAATACTGGCTTTTAATGCAGGATTTATTGGATATTGTTTTTCAATTTGACCAATTGCATCACCTAAAGTTACTTTGTCCTTCTTTAATATTTTTTGACACATACCTTCTAATGCCGAAACAGATTCTTTAATCGAATTTCGATAGTCAGGCTTTTGACGATCTGACATCAGTTTTAAAGCTTTATTTAAATGTTGTTGAACACCTAAATATTGATTTGTATTTTCTAAAGCAGTTTCGATGGATTGAATTTCTTGTTCGGAAGTTATTGGAATGATTTCGTCATTTATAATTCGGTAAGCACTATTTTCACGCTCTAGCATATTGTTGATATTAGTTAACCTGAGTTCGATATAAAAAAAGAGTAGAAAAAAAGCCCTGTTTTTGTAACATATTGGTTCTCAAGACAAAATGTTATAAAACAAGGCTTCTCAATGGATCATATTACCGAATTATTTTGTATTTTGGATGATTTCTGCAAAAAATTTAATGAATCTTTAGAGAAAGCTTTAATTTCTAATCAAAAAACCAGGTTGAAAAAGTCAGCTTTAAGCTTGTCTGAAGCAATGACCATTGTCATTTTATTTCATCAATCCGGTTTTAGATTCTTCAAATATTTTTATTGCCAAATGATCGTTCCATTCTGGAAATCTGCTTTTCCTAAACTGCTTAGCTACAACCGATTTATTGAAATCATGCCCCGTTGTTTGCAAGCTCTGAGTAGTTTCTTCCATCAGGTGAAAGGAAAAGATACGGGAATCAGTATCATTGACTCCACTAAATTGGTAGTTTGCCATAATCTTCGGATTAAAAGGCATCGTGTATTTAAAGGCTTGGCCGGTCGTGGAAAAAGTAGTACGGGTTGGTTTTATGGTTTTAAATTACATCTCGTTATCAATAATTTAGGTGAAATTATTAATCTCAAGCTGACATCGGGAAATGTTCATGATGTTGCTATATTAGAATCTTTAACTCAAGAATTAAAAGGGATCCTACTCGGAGACAAAGGCTATTTGAGCAAAGCAAAAGCCGAAGCTTTAGCAGCAAGAGGACTGAAAATATTGACCCCATCACGTCGGAATATGAAAAATAAACCCATCCAAACTGAAGAAGAAAAACAATTACTTTGCAGAAGAGGATTGATCGAAACAGTGAATGATCAATTAAAAAATTTACATCAACTTGAACATTCACGTCATCGTTCGGTAAATAATTTCATGGTGAATATCATGGCTGCTGTAGTGGCTTATTGTTTGAACCCCAATAAGCCAACTTTCCAAAATATGCTAAAAGGTTAAGTGGATTTCATCGAACTCAGGTTAGTTATAAATGAATCTTTATTACTTAACCTGAGTTCGACATAAAAAATAAATAAAAAAAAGCCTTAGCATCTGTAATATCTTGGTTACGAAGACAAAACATTTCAGAGCAAGGCTTTTTCATGGACTATATTACCGAATTATTTTGTATCTTGGATGATTTCTGCAAAAAGTTTAATGAATCTTTAGAGAAAGCTCTAATTTCTGATCAAAAAACAACAATGAAAAAGTCAGCTTTAAGCTTGTCTGAAGTCATGACCATTGTCATTTTATTTCATAAATCCGGGTTTAGATTTTTCAAATATTTTTATTGTCATATGATCATCCCATTTTGGAAATCAGCTTTTCCCAAGCTTCTTAGTTACAATCGTTTTATTGAAATTATGCCGCGTTGTTTGCAAGCTTTGAGTAGTTTCTTCCATCAAGTTAAAGGAGAAGATACCGGAATTTGTATTATTGATTCGACTAAATTGGTCGTTTGCCATAATCTTAGAATTAAAAGACATCGTGTATTTAAAGGCTTAGCTGGTCGTGGTAAAAGTAGCACAGGTTGGTTTTATGGATTTAAAGTCCATATTGTTATCAACAACTTGGGTGAAATTATTAATCTCAAGATTACATCGGGAAGTGTTCATGATGTTGCTGTACTTGAATCTTTAACCCAAGAGTTAAAAGGTATTTTACTGGGCGATAAAGGCTATCTGAGTAAAGCAAAAACTGAAGCTTTAGCAGCAAGGGGGCTCAGACTATTAACCCCGTCACGCAAGAATATGAAAAATAAACCCATCCAAACTGAAGAAGAAAAACAATTGCTTTGCAGAAGAGGATTGATCGAAACAGTGAATGATCAGTTAAAAAACTTACATCAAATTGACCATTCACGTCATCGTTCGGTGAATAACTTTATGGTGAATATTATGGCTGCTATAGTGGCTTATTGCTTAAATCCAAATAAGCCAACTTTCCAAAACTTGCTAAAAAGCTAAAATATTTCATCGAACTCAGGTTACTTACTCTTTGATAGGGGTAGTGCTTAATTGTTTCTTCAATCAAGCTATAAATTTCGTGCCATGCACAATTAAAAAAGTAATCTCTAATTATTTTTAAAGAATCAGATGTCCATTGAGGGATGGTATCTGTAGGGTTTTTAAAAAGATTAAGCCAATAAGATTCTACTAACGAGTATATATTTGAATTACGGGTAAAAGAGCTTTGATTATGTCCATGTTCAATCCGATTCCAAATATAGCTATGAAAAACACTCCACAAACCATTTTTTAAAGCATCATCTATACTTTCTTTTTGAATAATGTCACGTACGGGCTTATAACCATATCTTTCAGAAAATCGCATTTTGTTCCCCCTCAAACAAATTTAAGAATAGATTTATTTTTTTAATCCACCCTAACCCTCCTTTGCGAAAGGAGGGAATGCCTCCTCTTTATCAAAGAGGAGGCTAGGAGGAGATTTTTATTTCAACAACGGCTTCAAGAATTTACCCGTATGTGAAGCTTTGACTTTCACGACCTGTTCAGGCGTACCTTCCGCAACAATCATACCACCACCCGAACCACCTTCAGGGCCTAAATCCACCACCCAGTCGGCAGTTTTAATTACGTCCAGATTATGCTCAATCACCACGATGGTATTACCCTTGTCACGGAGCTGATGCAGGATATCCAGCAGTTTGGCAATATCATGGAAATGCAGACCCGTGGTCGGTTCATCCAGAATATATAGGGTTTGACCAGTATCGCGTTTGGCCAGTTCACGTGCCAGTTTGACACGCTGTGCTTCACCACCAGAAAGAGTGGTCGCAGACTGACCCAGACGTATATAGCCCAAACCGACCTGATGTAATGTTTCCAGACGACGGTGAATCACCGGAATCGCATCGAAGAAATGCATGGCATCTTCAACGGTCATCTGCAAGACATCGGAAATATTCTTGCCCTTATAGTTTACTTCCAGCGTTTCACGATTATAGCGTTTGCCATGACAGGCATCACATGGCACATACATATCCGGTAGGAAGTGCATCGCTACCTTGATCATGCCATCACCTTCACAGGCTTCACAGCGGCCACCTTTCACGTTAAACGAGAAACGACCGGCAGCATAACCGCGTGCCTTGGCTTCTTGCGTCTGTGAAAACAGTTCACGAATCGGGGTAAATAGGCCGGTATAAGTCGCCGGATTGGAACGCGGGGTACGTCCAATCGGACTCTGGTCAATATCCACCACTTTGTCGAGGAACTGTAAACCATCAATCGATTCAAACTTTTCCGAAGTTAAAGTGGTGGCACCATTGAGCTGGGTCGCCGCCAAAGGTAACAAAGTCCGGTTAATCAAGGTCGATTTACCTGAACCGGACACCCCGGTAACACAGGTCATAATACCTAAAGGAATGGTCAGACCGACTTTTTTCAGGTTATGCCCGGATGCTCCCATTAGCTTGATCTGTTCTTTAGGCTTAGGCGGTTGAATCCGTTTTTTCGGCACTTCAATTTTTAATTTTCCGGATAAATATTTTCCGGTCAGCGAGTCCGGATTGGCCAGAATTTCATCATACGTTCCTTCGGCAATCACATGCCCACCATGCACACCGGCACCCGGACCGATATCAATAATATGATCGGCGGCACGAATCGCATCTTCATCATGCTCGACCACCAGCACGGTATTGCCCAGATCACGCAGACGGATCAGGGTTTGCAGCAGACGGTCGTTATCACGCTGATGCAGACCAATTGACGGCTCATCCAGCACATACATGACGCCCATCAAACCGGCACCGATCTGTGAGGCCAGACGGATTCGCTGCGCTTCACCACCAGATAAAGTTTCGGCAGAACGGGACAGGCTGAGATAATTCAGGCCGACCGAAACCAGAAAGTGCAGACGTTCACGGATTTCCTTGAAAATCTTGTCGGCAATTTCTCCACGGGCACCTTCCAGATGAATGTCTTGATAATAGCTTTCAGCATCGCCAATCGACATACGGGTAATATCGGCAATGGTCTTGTCCAGAATTTTCACATTACGCGAAATTTCATTTAGACGTGAACCATCACAGGCATCACAGGCAGCATTGGATAAATATTGCGCCAGATCATCACGGACATAATTACTTTCAGTTTCACGATAACGGCGTTCCAGATGCGGCAAAATTCCTTCAAAAGGAATGACCCGATTATGGCGACGACCACGCTCATCGATATAGCTCAGATCAATTTTTTCTTTGCCGGTGCCGTACAGAAATTTTTTCTTGGTATCGGCATCCAGTTCATTCCACGGCGTTTCTAGCGAAAAACCGAAATGCTCGGCGACTTTCTGGATCATGCTGTAATAGTAAGGACGCTGACGGTCCCAACCACGAATCGCGCCTTGGCTAACGCTGACCTCAGGATTAGGAATCAGTTTGTCGGCACTGAAATGGCTGCGGGTCCCTAGACCATCACAGACCGGACAGGCACCAAAAGGATTGTTGAATGAAAACAGGCGTGGTTCCAGTTCAGCCACTGCACGGTCACATTCCGGGCAGGAGTGTTTGGCTGAAAACACACGATCGTTATGCTCGCCCTTCATCCAGGATAAAATTGCGATATCACCACCGAGACGTAGCGCGGTTTCAAAACTTTCTGCAATACGGTTACCCAGATCATCACGAACCTTAAAGCGGTCGACCACCACTTCAATGGTATGTTTTTTCTTTTTATCCAGCTCAGGTGGTGGATCAATTTCCATGATCTCGCCATCCACTCGGGCGCGGACAAAACCCTGACTTTGTAGCTGTTCAAACAGCGCTGTATATTCGCCCTTACGTTCGCGCACGACCGGTGCTAACAATAACAGCGCAGTGCCTTCTTCCAGTGCTTTGACTGCATCAACCATTTCAGTGACTGTTTGTGCCACCATCGGCAGGTCATGTTCCGGACAGAACGGTGTACCGACACGTGCATACAGTAAACGTAAATAGTCGTAAATTTCGGTAATGGTTCCCACGGTAGAGCGTGGGTTATGACTGGTCGATTTCTGCTCGATGGCGATGGCTGGACTCAAGCCCTCAATCGAATCGACTTCCGGTTTTTCCATTTGGGAGAGGAACTGGCGGGCATAGGCAGACAGCGATTCCACATAACGGCGCTGACCTTCGGCATATAAGGTATCAAAGGCAAGCGAGGACTTACCTGAACCAGACAGTCCCGTAATCACCACAAACTTGTCGCGTGGTATATCAAGGTTCACATTTTTCAGGTTATGGGTACGTGCGCCTCGAATACGGATGTGGCTTTGGCTCATGCAAGGATCCTAGAATATTCATCAAAAACCCTTATATGATACCGGATGAAAAATGTTCAAGTGCAAATAAAAGTATTTTAAACGTCAAGTTATGTCGGTGATTGGTCAATTCATCACAACATTAAGAAACACAGCAGCAGATTGTCTAAATATTCACAATGACTGTAGGTCAGGTAAATACCTAACAAGCCGCTGCATAGCGGCGTTCAAAGATAGATTCAATCTCTTCAAAGCAGCAGTCACGTGGCACATCATGATGCAAACGTGCATAAAAATTGACTTCATTTTCCAGAATATGCAGAAAGTCCTCATAGTCTTTTTGGAAAAAATCCAGGTCGAGCAAATCGTTACGTCGCGCCTGATGACAGCGATACTTTTCAATAAATTTCAGCAGGTGTTTCTGGATATGTGTGTTGGTGTGGTAAATCAGATAAGTCGCTGCCGAACCACAATCTGGACAGCCTTGTTCCAAATAGATTTCTTCATTATTGAGCCAGCAACATTGCAGGGTAAAAAATGCCCGAATCGCTTCGGTGCCTAAAGTGTGCATATCATCTGCCTCTTTCCGGGATTGATTTTATTAATTGATAATTATTCTCAATTATTGTTCGGCAATTTGGGGCTTATAGCTAGGTCTAGCGTACCGGCCAGTTCTATCCTTGTTTTTTTCAGACTAAGCCGTTTTTATGATCGGTTTATGACAGTAGAAATTTTTTGATCAGCTATAACCAAAAAGCCCTATCTTAAACAGGGCTTTTTTTATTCGTCCGTCCTAGTCATCCAGACCAGGCCACTGGCGTTGCTCAAAGGCACTGTCCCAGAACAACCATTCCAGACGGGCCGCATGCGTATAAGCTGCATGCATTTTTTCTAGTGTATCGGCATCAACACGCGCCGCAACACGGTCAACGGTCGCAATCACATTCCGCACCGCAGTGTGGAATTCTTCTCCTGAATAGGTATCCACCCAAGCCTGATACGGATTATTCGGCGCAGAGTTATCGACAATATCTTTACCAACTTCGGCATAAATCCAGAAACAAGGCAGCAACGAGGCCAGCACCACCGGGTAGCTTTCCGACCAGGCGGTCGAAGTCAGATAAGAGGTATAGTGATGACACGCCAAAGTCAGCGGGGTATTTTCAAACTGCTCTTTGCTAATGCCAAAATCCTGCATAAAGCCATCATGCAGGTTACGTTCCACCACAATCGCTATTTTGGCTGCCTCGGCAAACTGGATTACATCGTCCGCTTCAAAAGCTTTGGCGGCACACACGGCCAGTGCACGGCCATAGGCCAGTAAATAATGCGCATCCTGAATCACATAATGACTAAAGGCTTCACGGCTTAAAGTACCTTGCGCCAGTTGCTGATTAAAGGGCAGGGCCAGGGTCTTCTGATAAAGTCCGAGATTACGTTGCCATACCTCTTGTGAAAAACTCATGCTGAAAATCCTTCGCAGTTCAAGTTAAACCATGCGGCACTATAGCAAAGATCGGGCTGTTTAAAAGATCGGCAAATTTTAAAAACAGAAAATAAGATAAAACAGCTCAGGAAGTGCTTTGGTTTATGCGCTAAAAGTTTCATAATTAGCTTAACTTTTCCTATTCGTATTGCTGCTCTCTCGCAGCCATACATTTATTTAATTTATCCAAGGTCGTTGTGTATGTTGAAACATTTTGGTTTCTCGATTGCATTTTCGATCGTGTGTCTTGGTTTGTCTGCGTATTGGGGTTATACCCATGGTCCTGACGCAGGCCTGCAAACCATGCTCACAGCGCTGACCATTACCGCTATTCTGGCGATTATGGAAGTGTCGTTGTCTTTTGATAACGCGGTTGTCAATGCCTCAGTCCTACGGGGTTGGGATCATTTCTGGAAAATGCTGTTCCTGACAGTCGGTATTCTTATTGCAGTCTTCGGGATGCGTTTGATCTTCCCGGTGGTTATTGTTGCAGTGACTGCAGATCTGGGCTTTATGGAAGTGGTACGTCTGGCCCTGAATGATCCGAAAGAATATTCAGCACGTTTAATGGCACATCATCCTGAGATTGCTGCTTTTGGTGGTGCTTTCCTGTTGATGGTATTCCTGAACTTCTTCCTGGATGAAGAAAAAGACACGCACTGGTTTAGACGCGTAGAACGCCGTCTGTCCAATCTGGCCAATGTGCCGGCGATGTCGGTATTTATCGCACTGGTGGCTTTGTTAATCATGGCAGCCAATGTCGATGAAGCCAAGCGTCTGGCAGTGACTATGGCCGGAATCTGGGGCATCGTGATTTATATCGGTGTGCAGGTCCTGAGCCATATGCTCGGTGGTGAACCGGAAGTCGATGAAGAAGGCAATGCCATTCGTCATGATGAAAATGGCGTACCGACGGGTGTAGTGAAAGCCGGTATTGGTGGTTTCCTCTATCTAGAAGTCCTGGATGCCTCGTTCAGTTTTGATGGCGTGATCGGTGCCTTTGCGATTACCTCAGACGTGGTCATCATCATGCTCGGTCTGGCAATTGGTGCGATCTTTGTCCGTTCAATGACGATTTATCTGGTTGAGCAGGGCACATTGGATGCTTATATCTACCTGGAACATGGTGCGCATTATGCCATCGGTGCACTGGCTTTCATTATGATTGCCAGCGGAACCGGTCTGCATGTGCCAGAAGTGGTAACCGGTCTGATCGGTGTAGCCTTTATTGTCTGGGCAGTATTTGCCTCGATTCAATACAAAAAGCGTCAGGCGGCTTTAGACAAATAAAGCGCTGTTCCTGAATAAAAAGCGTAGCTCCTGCTGCGCTTTTTTGTTTTTAGATTGGCATCATCTTTATTTCAAATAAAATTCATGTCTTATTAATGAGCTGAATGTCCTATAATCTGGGCTCCAGATTAATTAACCCAATCGCCATAATTTATGATGAATGCTTTAGAACGTCGTTCAACCTTTGCCCTGAGCAGTATTTTTGCACTGCGCATGCTGGGGTTGTTTATGATTATCCCGGTATTTTCTGTGGCAGGGCAGGCATATCAATATGCGACGCCTGCACTGATCGGTTTGGCGGTCGGGGTCTATGGTCTGACCCAGGCACTGTTACAGATTCCATTCAGCCTGATTGCGGACCGTTATAGCCGTAAGCCACTGGTGGTTTTAGGGCTGCTACTATTTGCGCTGGGCGGTGCAATTGCGGCCATGTCGGACACCATTTATGGCGTGATTATCGGCCGTGCAATCGCTGGTGGTGGTGCGGTATCCGCTGTGGTGATGGCACTGCTGGCAGACGTTACCCGTGAAGAAAACCGCATGAAAGCCATGGCAATGATGGGCATGAGTATCGGCCTGTCCTTTGTGGTGGCCTTTAGTCTGGGGCCTTGGCTAACGGGTCTGGTGGGCATCTCTGGGTTGTTCTGGGTCACCACGGTGATGGGCCTGGCGGCGATTGCCATGCTGTTGATGGTGCCGAAAGTCACGCGGCATCATAAAAACTTTCAGCAGGGCTATCTGGCACAGTTGAAACAGGTAATCAAAATCGGGGATCTGAATCGTCTGCATGTGTCGGTCTTTACCCTGCATTTATTGCTCACCGCCATGTTTATCTATGTGCCTTCACAGCTGATCGAATTTGCTGATCTGCCACTTTCCAGTCATGGCTGGGTATATTTGCCGCTGTTGGTACTGAGCCTGTTTTTTGCTTTTCCGAGTATTATCCTGGCAGAAAAATACCACAAAATGCGCGCGATTTTTCTGGTGGCCATTACCGGTATTATTCTGGGTTTAATGGTGATGGCATTTGGTTTTGAATCCAAATATGTCTTGCTGATTGGTCTAGGGTTGTTCTTCATTGCCTTTAATGTGATGGAAGCCCTGTTGCCGTCTTGGTTGTCGAAAGCGGCACCGATCCAGTCCAAAGCCACCGCAATGGGCGTAAATGCCAGCAGCCAGTTTTTAGGGGCGTTCTTTGGCGGTATGATTGGCGGACAATTATTACTGCTGAACAATACCTCGATGGGCTGGAGTATCCTGACAGGGATTGCGATAATCTGGCTGCTGATGAGTTTTGGCCTGGCACAGCCACGCTATCTGTCATCGCTGGTGTTGCGTTTGCCGGAAAGCAGACAAACTGACGAATGGACTTCTCAGCTTTTGGCGATTCGTGGTATTGAAGAGGTCGTGGTGATGTCTGAACAGCAAGTTGCCTATGTAAAAGTCGATAAACAGCAGATTGATGATGCTTCGCGACAACAATTAACGCACTTGTTGGGTAAAGAGGTAGCCATTTAAGCATAACTCTTATAAAGTAAAATACAGAAATATATAGGAAGTAAACGGCAAATGCGTGGTGTAAATAAAGTTATTATTGCTCACTAATAGTTTACTCTAATACTTTACTCTAAGAATGCTGTATATTCATTTATGTTCGTTTCAGTGCTATGTTAAGAAAACATGGTTCATTCAAACAGTTAAGGTGGATATATGGCATATGTTGATTACGCTGATGAAGTAATCTTTGCTGGAAAATCTCATAAAAAATTTCCCCTAATTTTAAATAATGAACACATTATAAATCGCCTCACACTTAAATATTTTCTATCTCAAAGAGTTTTATGGAGCGAAGGTACTTTGCATACCTATACCAAGCATGTATGTGACTTCATTTCTCAGTTAGAACTTGAAAATAAAGAGTGTTCGTTTGATCATATAGATGAGTACTGGTTAGAGGCTTACGCAAATCAAATATCGAATCGGAATCCCGGCTCTGAAGGTTACGTATCACAATTATTATCTAGCGTAATTGATTTCTTATTCTGGTGTGAAAATAATAATTATTGTAAAAATCTAATAGGAGTAACTTCTAAATTTAAAATAAAAGTTTTTCAGACCAAAAATGGTGTCACCCATAATTTGGTTAAATACTATAACAAACAAGGGGCATCACCTAAAATTGCGCCAAGAGATGAATGGATTGAAACGGTATTAAGTGAAGAATACTTTAAGTCTGAAGATTTAGAAATTCGCTTTAATTTGATGGTTGAGTGGGGACGTAGGTGTGGATTGCGGGCACATGAAATATGTGCGTTAAGCGTTGATCAGATACCGTCAAGGGAGACTCTAGAACAAAATATTATAGAGAAAACTAATTCCTTTATTGAATTGACTGTAACAAAGGGAAAAAAGAAAGCACGAATTCCAGTGAGTGGAATTTTATTAAAAAAAACGTTGGACTATATTGAATCTGAACGGAATCAGTTAATAAAAAAATTTAAGAGTGAAGCACGACTACAGCGTAAGGCATATATTCCACCAGAACAGGTATTTATTTCCTCTACAACAGGTCAAGCACTTCATCGTCGAACATTCTCTAATCAACTTAGATCTAGATGGCTGCAAGCTTTGGAAAATGGCAACCTAACACAAGACCAATACGTATGGGTACATGGGTTAAGACATAGATTTGCTACAGATAAGCTTAAAAAAATTTCCCAGCTCAAGCATATTCGTGATCCTCGTGAAGTTACGAAGACGCTTACAAGGCATAGTCATTCTTCAACATTAGATATATATACTGCCAGTATTTATTTGGAAGATATGAATGACTAAGCTAAAGCGTGAACTTATTGTACTAAAACCATCGATAAAAGAATCTATTATAGAATTTTCTAAATTAGAAATTACTGTTGAAGAAAAGACCTATGATATTAGTGATTTAACTAATTTAGAGAATATTCATGCAATAGCTAGGGCTTTAAAAATATATTTAAAGGGACAACAGTCTAGCAGAGCTGTCTTTCTGGAATTAAGAAATTTTCTTAGATTTATTTCAAAACATAGTGAAAAAATTGATGAGAAATCAATTACTAAATATAAAAAATTCTTAGATACTAATGTAGAAAATGGTTTATCAACTAAGTACCAAAAATTTTCTAGAGCTTCTGCATTTGTTAAAGGTCTAATTAGTGAAGATATTATTGAAGATTTCCCTATTCCTCCCAATTTCTCAAATTTTAATGGTAATCAAAAAGATTCTTTTGCTGAAATAGCTAGATGTTATATTGAGGATGATAGCCATTTTGATCATCAAGATATTAAAGTTATCATGGATCGGTTTGAGTTAGAGCACTTGCAAGCTAAAGCTCTAAATTATTCTTTAAGCGCAATAGATATCATTCATAAAAAGGCCATTGTTGATATATATAAATGGGAAGAGGATTGGGAAAAGGTAGAAAAAATAATAGAACAGCTAAGTGAGAATGATCTTGAAAAATTAAAATGTGTAACTGATTTTAATTCTTTTTATCGTAGACGTGAAAGAACATTGGAAGAAGCATTCCAAATATTATATTCAAAATTTGGAGATAATATTCCAGCAGTAAAATATTGGCCTAAAGGAATGGAAGAATTTTTTCGTACAAAAGGTTGGAAAAGTAGCAGGGTTAAAAACTTATTAAATGGGATGTCAACAAATATTGATGATATGACTATCTTGAATAAAAGGGCAGAGTAAAACTTGAAGTGCGACATAAACCACCTAATTAATTTAAAGGGTTTATGGAGTATATAAAATTGTCATACCATCATCTTAACTTTGAAGATCGTACTGCATTAATGCTTGAGTCAAGAAAAGAAGGCTTTTCAGCCAGAAAATTTGCTGAACTCATTAAAAGACATCCTAGTACGATCTATCGTGAGCTTAAAAGAAATAGCATCAATGACGTTTATCAAGCTCAATATGCTTCTGATAAGTAAGCATCCGGCTAACACAGCCTTACCAAGCGATCCTATAAGCCTTAATTTAGTTCCCACCTAAAAACAAGTGGGGACTTAATCCATGAACATGGATATATATTCAGCAACACCTCCTGTTGCTAAAAAACGCCGAAAATACAGCAAAGAATTCAAACTCAGTATTGTCAATGCCTGCAAAAATCCTAATACCTCGATCGCTTCGGTCGCACTGCAACATAGTATTAATGCCAACCTTGTCAGTCGTTGGATCAGGATCTTCAGCCATCATGAGGGTGCCGTGCAGGATCCTACTCATGTGAATCCAGCATTTATTGCTTTGCCTTACACTGCTGCAATCAGCCAACCTATTGATGAGAGGATCACGTTGTGTATCACCGTGCCTCATACGAATAATGATATTCAGCTAAAATGGCAGACATCAGAAATACCTGCCTTGGCAGAATTACTCAAGGCACTTGCAACATGATCCGCATTGATGAAATCTGGTTGTCTACTCAGCCCATGGACATGCGTGCAGGTATGGATACGACCATGGCTCAGGTGGTGAGAGCCTTTGGCTACATCAAACCGCATTGTGCTTACCTGTTCTGTAATAAACGTGGCCATCGCATGAAAGTGCTGGTACATGATGGATTGGGCATCTGGCTGTGTGCCCGGCGGCTGGAACAGGGCAAATTTCACTGGGCTCAAGTTCACCAAGGTGAAACCGTGGCCCTCAGCCCGGAACAGTTACAGGCACTGATCCAAGGTTTGCCCTGGCAGCGCATTGGACGACAGCAGGTGGTGACGATGCTTTAAACCAGGCTCGACCATTCTGCTATTCTCCAAACGTTCTATTTCATTCTTCTCATGACCTCAGGCATACTGCGGTCATGAATACGCTGCCTGACTTAAGCCAACTGACCCATGAACAACTGCTGGAATTCACCAGGCAGTTGGCGCTGCAGCATCAGTCTCTAGCACAATCAAACCAACAATTGGATGCCAAAGTTCAACATCTTTCTATTCTCAATCAAAAATACGAGCATGAACTGGCGCTGTTTAAAAAGCACAAATTCGCCCAAAAGAATGAACACTTAACGGCAAAACAAATCCATCTGTGGGATGAAGCGGTTGAAGAAGATATTGCCGCGGTTGATCTAGAACTGGAACGGCTAAATGCAGATAAAACCAATGCAGCGACACAGAAAGCCAAAACCAATAAACCTAAACGTCGACCACTGCCAGATCATCTACACACCATCCGTATTGAGCATGAACCTGCATCAACCCAATGTGCTTGTGGCTGCCAACTCCGTCGTATCGGCGAAGATGTCAGTGAAAAACTGCATTTCAGACCGGCACAGTTCTATAAGGAACAGCATGTGCGTGGTAAATGGGTCTGTGATCAGTGTGACACTCTAACTCAGCAAGCGATGCCCGCCTATGTGATTGATAAAGGCATTGCTTCACCTGAATTGCTCAGCCATGTGCTGGTATCGAAGTATGCCGATCATTTGCCGCTGTACCGTCAGCGCCTGATCTATCAGCGGGCTGGCATTGATCTGTCCAGATCCACTTTATCTGACTGGATAGGTCGCTGCGGTGTAGAACTGGAACCTCTGGCCAATGCCTTAAAAGAGGTGGTGCTGCAACAGCGGGTGCTGCATGCAGATGAAACACCGGTCACCATCATGCGGATGGGTGAGAATAATAAAAAACCGAAGAAAGGTTATGTCTGGGCCTATGCCACCACACAGTATAATCCAGTTCAGGCGGTGATCTATGACTTTCAGGATAGTCGTTCAGGCCAGCATGCTGAAGAGTTCTTGAAAGGCTGGCAGGGCTATCTAGTCTGTGATGATTACAGTGGTTATAAAGCACGTTTTAAATCAGGCCAGGTGATTGAGGTGGGGTGCATGGCCCATGCACGTCGTAAATTCCATGAACTGCATGTAACTGGGAAAAGTCAGGTTGCTGAACAGGCCTTAGTGCTGATTCAGAAACTGTATGCGATAGAAGCAGAACTCAGGAAAAAGACCGATGGTACAGCGGAAGACCGCCGCGAATACCGACAACAGCATAGTCAACCAGTGATGCAACAACTATATGAATGGCTCAACCAACATCATCTGACAGTGCCATCGAGTTCTCCCACCGCCAAGGCTATCAATTACACTCTGAAGCGTTGGCCAGCCTTAAGCCGCTATCTGGATGATGGCAATCTACCGATATGCAACAATTGGGTAGAGAATCAGATGCGTCCCTGGGCGTTGGGACGCAAGAACTGGCTGTTTGCAGGTTCGCTGCGCAGTGGTCAGCGAGCGGCAAACATCATGACTTTAATCCAGTCAGCAAAGCTGAATGGCTTGGATCCGTATGCCTATTTAAGTGATGTGCTGAAAAGGTTACCGACACACAAAGTGACCCAAATTGAAGAATTGCTGCCGCACTGCTGGAAACCTAAATCGAATTAAAAAATAGGTATGGGATTCAGCGGACGCTTACTCTGATAACACCTTCGCTAGACGTAGACGTGGTCACAGAAAACTCAAAATCGATTCAATCCTCTGGAAATTTATTGTTGAAGCGATCCGTTGTTTATGGTCTCCTCAGCAAATAGCAAAGCGTTTAAAGACATTTCCTGATTTGGATCAAACAATGAATGTAAGCCATACAACGATTTATTCAACGATACGAGCATTACCAAAGGGTGAGTTGAAAAAAGACTTATTATCCTGTCTGCGTCATGAAAATAAAAAGCGAAAAGCTAACGGTGAACCTAAAAAAGATTCTATATTACAGGATATTAAAACTATTCATGAGCGCCCAGCCGAAGTTCAAGAAAGAAAAATACCGGGTCATTGGGAAGCTGATTTAATTAAAGGTAAAGACAATAAAAGTTCGATAGCAACACTTATTGAACGAAATACACGGCTCTGTATCTTGGCAACATTACCTGATGCAAAGGCAGAATCAGTGCGCAAGGCTTTAACTGAAGCTCTGAAATATTTACCTGCAGAACTGCGTAAAACGTTGACCTATGACCGTGGACGCGAGATGGCAGAACATAAAATACTTGAAGAAGATTTAGGCATAGATGTATATTTCTGTGACCCACATTCACCCTGGCAAAAAGGCACATGCGAAAATATGAATGGTTTAATTAGGCAATATTTACCTAAAGGGATTGATTTAAATCAGGCAGATCAGCATTATTTAAATCAAGTTGCCATGTCACTGAATACTCGTCCTAGAAAAGCGTTAGATTGGCTTACACCATTAGAGAAATTTGCTCAGCTTGTTGATTATCATAAGACTTTTCAAACTGTCGCACCTCATGTTTGAATTCGCCAAGTATTAATAATCTGTTATTGGAACAAAAAGAAAAATTTAATAAAGTTGAAACTTACTATATTGATTCAGATGGAAGGGATGATCCTAGGACTATTGAACTAGCATTGTCGATTCTTTATGCCCACTATGGACGTATTTTACCAGAATCAAAAAAATGGCCTAAAGGTATAAGCGACTATCTGAAATATAGAAAATGGGGTTCTTCTAGGGTACATTCAGCATTTTTTCCAACTCCAGAAACATTAGCTCCTTTCATTGTGGGTTTACTTTCTCATATTGAAATTGCACCAAATGTTGATTGTGTTGCTTTTTATACATATTTAACAAGTTTTAAGCCTAGTTCGAAAGAAGGAAAAACACATGTTTTTATGGGCAAACCTAGAGCAAATAAGCCAATAGAAAAAGATATAAAAACAACAGATCCTATGATTTCATTATGTATCAAGCATTGTGAAAGAATGCTTTCTGTATTGAAGAGTATTCAGACTAATGAGTCAAATAGTCTAATTCTACAAAAAAAGACCCCATTATTTATACAACGCAATACTATGAGTGCAAGAAGAGATATCCATACTTTAGATAGCTCTACAGTAGTAAATATTGTTAAGAGATTTTTAGCTGATTTAGCTAAAGAAGATCCCTTTATTTCGCCTTTAGTAGAAGGTGGATGTACTGGACAAAATTTTAGACCAACCATAGTATTGATTCAAAAATTGTGTGGAGAAAGTACGAGGGTAATTCAAAAATTACTGAATCACTCTAATTCCGCAACAACGAAAATCTATACTGAGCGTGTATTAACGCAATCCATGATATTGAGTAAATCTAAAAAATTTCAGAAATACCTTGTTGAAAATGCATTAAAAAATGATTCTTCTAATAACCGACAGCTATTAAATACAGCAATAGAAGATGCTGTAGATGAATGGATCAATTGTGATGCTAAGAGAATATGGTTTAAAGATGATGCGATAATTGCAGAGTGGATTGCATGGGGAAAAATCATAAGTGATTCTGAGAATGAATTGAAGTTTCAAAATCCAATAAGATGGGAACAATACTGGTTGCCAAGGTTGATCAAGTATCAGAGTTTACTAGAAAATGTTCTGGAGATTGATAAAAAATCTGCTCTAACACTAGCTGAAACTATTAAGCTTCCCCCCTTATCTTAAGAGTTATATATGATTGAAAATTTAAAGTCGTATGCCATTTCAGCGCAACAAGATAATGATAGAGAAAAGCATGATAATCTTATAAATCATGAAATATCTTGGTTAAAAAATAAATATGAGGATGATGTTTGGAAATTAAAACCTCATATTATTACTGATGATAAGTCAAGATATACAGTTAGCTGGAATGTTTACAATTTAGAAAACTATAAGGGTATTTTTCATAGATGGGATTATTGGAAGAATGCCGCAAAAGAACTTGCATATTGGATAATGGAGGCTTCAGAAAGCAAATGTAACACCACTAGCACTTTAGCTACAAGTTGCCGTAGTATCCGAGAATTTTACGAATGGTTGTGTTTTGAGCGAAATTGTTTTGATTTATCAGAAGTAAAACAGGATGACATAATTTCATTTTGCGAACATATATCGCTAAGAGGATTAACGCAAAACTCTGTTCTAATGAAGTTGACAGTGATTTCACATATTTATTCTTTAAGGAAATATTTAAAAGAATCATTAAGCTTTAATCCTTTTAAAACAAAAAAAATATACTTGTTAGCAAAAGCCTATTCAGTTCAAAATGGACATACCCCTACACTTTATCCTCAAGAAATTTTTTCTTTATTAAATCATGCTCTTAAGTTGGTAAAAGAGTCTGAATATACTTTGAGTTTACTTAAACAATATATGGAGATACATGCAGATAGTTCTATATATCATAGATCAATGTACGCGAAATTTTATAAGCTAACAGGTATTAAATCGAGTGAACTACAAAGTAAAGTCCGTGCTCTATACGGTGCGGCAGTAACAATCATTTTGATATTATTGGCTGAGCGAAAGCATGAACTATCACTTACTAAAGAAGCTGATGTTTTAGAGCTATTAAATACTGAACTTGATATTCTTATTGGGTTAGAAAAAAAAACTGCGGGAACACAAACAGGAAAACGAACAGAACGGGCTGTTATTCAAGAAGTTAAAGACGCACTTGGCGTTATTTTAGAATTGGCTTCATATAATCGAGAAAAATCAAAAAATGAAACAATCTTACTAAAATTACCTTTTGGTCATTCAGACAGTGGAAAAGGTGATAAAACTTTTTACCTTACTACAAATGGACTATATGTCATTTTAAGGCATTTTGCGGAATCAGCAAAGTTTGAAAGAATAGAATTAAAACCTCATATGTTTAGACGAGCATATGCAATGTTGTGGACTTGGAGATTTGAGATAGGAGATTTGGAAGAATTATCTTTGATGTTGAAACATAATAGTACGGCTTTTACAAAGAAATATACGGATGATGAAGACATTTGGCAGTTTATGGGGGAGACAGAGCAAGATTTGGCATTTGATCTATTAAATAGAGCTTTCCAAGGGAAAATTACACTAAGTGGACAAATCAGTGAAACCCTTGAAAGGTATAGTAGACTAATTCAAGCTAAATCAAAATTATTGGACTCTACAGCTATTGCTGATTTTGTGGATGAGTTTATTCAAACCAATGACATGCGTGTAGTTGCTCATTCAGATGGATATTGTTTCATCAATAATAAAGGATTAGACAAAGCTTTATGTCGGACTGAGGGTATAGGCTTAGATCCAATAAAGAGAACAGACTCTTTATGTTTAGAGTGTCCTAATTTTGCTATTGATAACTCTCGTAAAGCTCACTGGGAGAGAAGAATCAAATTACATCAAGATGTTATTGATTCTAGTAAAAATAAAAAACTTGTTGAAAGTTCTAAAATATTTATTTCTCAAGCAGAGAAGATGTTAAATTCCATTCAGTTGGCTGAAAAATCGAAAGTTACCTCATAGTTTTATGGGAAGTGTTAAGGATTAAACTTAGATATATTAAATTGGATAACTTGAGTAGGATCATTTGTGGCAAACAGTAAAGATAAATTTGAAAGAGCTATAAGAGAGTCATTTGAGCAACTTCAAAATATTGGTGGAAAGAAAATTACCAAAGCAGAAATTATTAACAATGCTAAATTTGAAGATGGTTCTTCTGTTGGTCAGACTACTTTGTATGCGAAAAATAGCGTGACAAAAGCATATATACATGCTGAGTTACTACAAGAGCTAGATAAAAAAATTGCAGAGATTGCTTCGAACAAGCCACAGAATGAGAAAAAAAAATCATCCAAGCAAATCATTGAAGAAAAAACAAAACAGATTACAGAACTTGAGCTAAAGAATAGTCGATTATTGGCTCAATTTACTAACTTAGAGAACAGTTTAGAAAATACATTTCGTCAGAATGATGAAAATTATATACAAAATCTTGAAACAAACTTGTATATAGTTACTACTTTGTTAAATCAAAAAATAGGGGGATATAAGAAATTGAATAATATAATAAATAAATTTGAGACTAAGTATAATGAAAGTACGAGATTGAAGGAAGCAAAAGAACAAATTCAAACAATGAAAAATGATATAGAATGTTCTAAAATTATTTCCATTACGGAAAGTTTTAAGGATAGCTAATAACCTTGTGCTACTAAATTAGTTATGGTTGGTTAAGTTTAAGTTAAATATATTGAAATCAAGAGGTTATGATGGCTAGAGGTTCTGTTAATAAAGTCATTTTGATTGGCTCATTAGGAAAAGATCCAGAAACTAAAACTTTTCCAAATGGCGGGTCACTCACACAATTTTCTATTGCTACTAGCGACTCATGGGTGGATAAAACTACTGGTGAACGTAAAGAACAAACCGAATGGCACCGTATCGTATTACATAACCGTTTAGGTGAGATTGCTCAGCAATTCTTACGTAAAGGTTCTAAAGTGTATATTGAAGGTTCATTGCGTACCCGTCAGTGGACAGACCAAAGCGGGCAAGAACGTTACACTACGGAAATTCGTGGTGAACAAATGCAAATGTTAGACAATCGTCAGCAGTCTGAACAGAGTGCAGGTGGAGACAACGCTGGTTATAATCAACCGCGTTTTAACAACAACCAAGGTGGCGGTTATAACAATAGTAATAGCCAAGGCGGTTATGGTAATAACCAAAGTGGTGGTTTTAACAACAACCAACAAGGCGGTTATGCAAATAATAATCCGTCTGGTTTTCAGCCTAAAGCACCACAATCGGCACCTATGACCCCCGCAACTCCCCCTGCTGATTTAGATGATGATCTGCCGTTCTGACAAACTCTAAAGATATGATTTTATAAAATTAATCTTTAGTTAGAGCGAGTTGCAAAAGAAGTTTACAGATATTAGAAATGATTCTGTAAACTTTTTTATTGCCATATGTCTATATTCAATCCTAAAACTTTTCGTAACGGTTGATGCTGTTAGTTAAAAGTACAGATATCATCACAACTTTTCTCAGATGGCTAAGCTAGATTTTGTAATATTGGATTTGCCATTTTTTATAAAAAAATAGGATATATTTTATTCTCATATAAATAGTCTGGAACTATCTGGATGTTCGATGTGTCTAGAGAACAAAAAGTTTGCTATATAGAGAACATTAGGCAAAATTGGTTGCAAGTTTGCTATATAGCTAACAAATTTTAGGAACTACAAATTCATATGGCTACTAGAGCTGAAATAGGTAAAGAGATACGTTTGGCAAGAAAAGCTTTGGGCTATACACAAAAGATTCTTTCAGAAAAGACTAAAGTTAATAAAACAACAATCTCTGAGATGGAAAATGGTCGCTTTACAGGCTCATTTGACACATTCGAACGTGTAATTGATGGTGTTGGCTTACAATTCGAAGTTGGTAAAAAAAAGCATATACTTCCACATTGGGATGAAATTGAAGCACTCTTTGCAGAAGATGACGAATAGAAATTACATTGATGGCAGTCCACAAACTAGCAATACGTGTCTCAAATTTTGGTGGCTTTTCAGTTTTCATTCCTTGTGTCTAATAGCCTCAAGAAACTGTAATACTAAAACCAAGCCATGTGCAGTCTCAATTTGTTTTATTGGGATGCCACCGGTTACGTGATTTTTAGAGTTAAGGAAATGGTGCATCCAATCTAGATCACCACCATTTAAATCATATAAAGCTGTATACAGCTTGATAAGTAATAATGCTAATTCACCTTGCTTTGAAGATGGGTCTAATTTAAGTTGGGTTTTTAACCGACTTATTGTTGGTTGAGATACCCCTAGAATAGCAGCAAGTTGAGTTTGGGTTAGATTGAGTTGTTTAGCTGTATTGAAAAAAGATTTTGCTAAAATTGTTTTTTTATCAATAATTTGTGCTGAAAATATTGGCATAACAAAAACTCATTTTATATATGTAAAATCGTAGTTTTATTCATATTTATTTGACTCAATGACCGATAATTATAAGAGTAACATCAAAAAAACTATGCCTTAGTGTAAACCGAATCTTCTACTGTATCAAAAAGGTTTCAGATCGGACAAAAACTCTTAATAAGGAAGAAATCTATGGATATTAAAGAAGTCAGACTGACTGAAGTAATCAGTGATGTCCTATGTGATATTTGTAATCAATCAACTAAATTGGAGTTTGCTACATTGTCTGGTAATTGGGGATATTTTTCTCAATCTAATGGTGAGCGATACAAACTACAATTATGTGAAAAATGTTTTTTTAATACATTAGATATACTGAAAAAACAGTACATGCTACTTAATTTAAATAAAGATTTTAAGCAATCGACATTAGAAAATTTTGGTTTAAACTTTGATTAACATAATTAAATTTATTTTTGATACTTTGGATTGGTAATCGAATAGAAATACTATGTTCTTATAAAAATACCTTACTCAATTTTTTAATAGGATAGCTTTCCACTTTAATTTCTCCCACAATACCCTCAAAGAAATTTGAGAGTCATCAGTGTGATTACAGGCGAAATTAAAAGCAAAATTGACCAGATCTGGAACTCTTTTTGGAGTGGCGGTATTTCCAATCCTTTAGAAGTCATGGAGCAAATGACTTATCTACTCTTTATTCGCCGACTCGATGAAATTCAGATTACTAAAGAAAAGAAAGCTAACCGCTTAAAAACTGCCGTAGAAAAGCCAATTTTCACACCTGAGCAAGATCACTTACGTTGGTCTAAATTTATTACCCTAGGCGATCCAACGAAGCTTTATGACACCATTGCCAATGAAGTTTTCCCATTCATAAAAAGCATTGGCAGCCAAGATGACACCACCTACAGTCATCACATGAAGGATGCCCGTTTTACCATTCCTACACCTGCACTTTTAACCAAAGTGGTTGATCTCTTGGCTGAAGTACCAATGAATGATAAAGATACCAAAGGTGATATTTACGAGTACATGCTCGGTAAAATCGCTTCAGCAGGTCAGAACGGTCAGTTCCGCACACCTCGCCATATCATCAAGATGATTGTAGAGCTAATGCAACCGAAACCGACAGATACCATCTGTGACCCTGCATGTGGTACAGCAGGCTTCCTCGTTGCAGCCAGTGAATACTTGAACGAACATCACAGCACTGAGATTTTTTCCAACCCTGAAGCAGCGAAACGCTTTAGTGAAGAAACCTTCTTTGGTTATGACTTTGATAGCACCATGCTTCGTATTGGTTCAATGAACATGATGCTGCATGGGGTTGAAAACCCAAGCATTGAAAACCGTGATTCTTTAAGCGAAGCACATTCACATATTGAAAGCCAGTTCAGTTTGATTCTTGCCAACCCACCATTTGCAGGCAGCCTGGACTACGAAAGCTGTGCCAAGAACATTCAGGCAATAGTAAAAACTAAAAAGACTGAATTACTTTTTTTAGCCTTGTTCCTGCGTATTCTAAAAACAGGTGGTCGTGCTGCGATTATTGTGCCTGATGGGGTGTTATTCGGCTCATCTAAAGCACATAAGGATTTGCGTAAAAAGATTGTAGAAGAGCAAAAGCTTGAAGCGATTATTTCTATGCCTTCTGGTGTGTTCAAACCGTATGCAGGTGTTTCTACTGCAATTATGATTTTCACCAAAACTGAATCTGGTGGTACAGATAAAGTTTGGTTCTATGACATGCAGGCAGATGGTTATTCGCTGGATGATAAGCGTAATGAACTAGATGCCTCTAAGCATGAAAATAACAATATTCCTGACATAGTTGCCCGTTTTAAAAACTTGGCAGGTGAAGCTGATCGCAAAGCTACTGAACAAAGCTTTTTGGTGGATAAAGCTGATATTGCTGCTAATGGTTATGACTTGTCGATTAACCGTTATAAGGAGGTGGTGTATGAGCTAGTTGAATATGAAGCACCAAGCAAGATTTTGTCAGATTTAGAATTGCTTGAGCAGGATATTCTTAAAGGAATGACAGAGCTCAAGGAGTTACTAAAGTGAGTTATCCCAAAATGAGACTAGATAAAGTTTGTCGAATCACAATGGGACAAGCTCCATCAGGTGATTCTTATAATTTTGATGATGAAGGATTAGCTCTAATTGCTGGTGCAGGTGATTTTGGTAAAGAAACTCCCGAACCAAAAAAATTTACTACAGCAGCAGGCAAAAAGTCAGAAAAAGGAGAAATCATTCTTTGCATTCGTGCAACTATTGGTGATCTAAATTGGTCTGATAAAGAATACTGCTTGGGTCGAGGTGTTGCTGGTTTATTTGGTCATAAGGATAAATTGGATCAGAAATACTTATGGCATTGGCTTAAAAATGTTGCTCCAATTTTAAAGTCAAAAGCTAAAGGTGCTACTTTTTTACAAGTTACTAAAGAAGATATTTGCTCATTAGAAATTTCTCTCCCATCACTTTCAGAACAACGCCGAATTGCATCTATTTTGGATAAAGCAGACGAACTACACCAAAAACGTCAGCAAGCGATTGAAAAGTTAGATCAGCTTTTACAAGCTACGTTTATTGATATGTTTGGTGATCCTGTAAGTAATCCTAAAGGTTTCGGTATAGCTAAACTTTCTGACCAAGTTAATTTAATTCAAATTGGTCCATTTGGTACTCAATTACACCAAGAGGATTACATCGAAAATGGAATACCATTAATCAATCCATCACATATAAAAAATGGAAAGATTGTACCCAATTATAAATTGACAGTAAGCCAATCAAAATATGAAGAACTAACTCAGTATCATCTACAATTGCATGATGTATTGTTGGGTCGTCGTGGTGAAATGGGACGGTGTGCAGTAGTAACTGAAAAAGAAGTTGGTTGGCTATGCGGAACAGGAAGTCTTTTCCTTAGACCTAAAGTAGATAAAGTTAATCCATTTTTCCTAGAGCTTTTATTGTCTTCAGATTCAATTAGAAGATATCTTGAAAATGTTTCACAAGGTCAAACGATGGCAAATTTGAATAAATCCATAGTTGGCTCAATACCTCTGATAACTCCAAGCATTGAAATTCAAAATAAATTTTTTCTGATTGCTGAAAAAATTGATAAGATGAAAACTGAATTTAAAAATGAGACAAATCAAATAAATAATTTATTTGAATCATTACAACACAAAGCATTTAGTGGAAATTTATAAAAGGAAAACTTATAGTTCGATCAAATTAAATGCATCAGTCATCTTTTTTGATTACAATGATAGTATATTGATTTGAGTTTAAAGATGACTGATTTTGTCCAACATTCGCCCATAGCTATCAAGCGTTATATGGAACAGATAGGAATTTTATCTGCGAATGAACTTGCCAAAAAATCAGGTCTTCCTTTTCAAACAATACATAATCTACTAAAGAATGAAAACCCAATTCTTAAACTTAGCGAGCTTGAAAAAATTGCTCAAATTTTATTTATCCCTAGTGTCTATCTAACCGATAGTAACCTTGAATATAAAACTAATATGCCTGATATCATTGACCATAGAAATATGGAAGATGTTTTTAATTCTTCTTATGCTTATCAATCAGTTATCCGTGAAGCATTAAAAGCAAGAAATGACTATCTTTATGTATTAGAGACAATGGGTGAAGAACCATTAGAATTTGCATTAACTTTGTCAGGGCAAGATGAAATCGAAGATGCAAAAGTGATCTCGAATTACTTTGATCTTAAAAACCAAAAGCGCTCAGTAAAACATAATGACTATTATTCAGCATGGCGTAGTATTTTTGAGTCAAAAGATATTCTTATTATAGAAAAGACAACTAATGAGCCATTTGGTTCAGATGGCTTCTGTTTATGGTTTGATGTCGTTCCTGTGATTGTAGTTTTAAGTACAGGCCAAGCAGCAGAAAGACGTCTTTTTACCATTATGCATGAGTTGGTTCATCTTGGATTACGTCAAAGTGTTTTTGATGGAAAAATAAATACGATTGCAAACAATAGTAAAACTGAACGATATTGTGATGCAGTTGCAGGACATGTTATTGCACCTATTGAACTGCTTGAAGCATGTTACCAACCAGATTTGTCTGTCGAACAACTAGTTCAAAAGATACGATGCAAAGCAAAAGCAAGTCGTCCTGCTATTGCAATACAGTTGAAATTGGCTGGGTACATTACAGAGAAAGACTTGAAAAATTATCTTCGGTCACTTGACTTTAAGAGAATAGAAAAAAATAAACTGAATGAGCCACAAATTCCTATTTCGACACGAATTATCAGTAAATATGGTCGCTACTTTGTGCAAACTGTTATCGCTGCAATGTCACATAACTCAATATCTGCTTCTGTGGCGAAAGATATTTTAGGTATTAAAGCATCCCACAAAGTGACTACTTTACAAGATGTACAGAAACGGGTGTATATGTAGATGATTTATCTAAGTTTAGACACCAATGCTATTTTAGATTTTTGTTTCCGAGCCTATCCAGAGTTAACTTTTCCAAAATTGTGGGAATTGTTAGAAGAGTTAACGCTTACATCCACTATTAAGCTTTGTGTCTGTTCCTCTATATTAGAGGAAACTCGTTCAAAATGTCTTGCATTTGAATATGACGAAAATATTCTAGATGAATTTTTAATTCGTTTTAGAGTTATTGTTATTGATCGAGATGAAGTAGGAAGCCGTATTTTAAATATTCGTGCTAAATTATTAAGTTATGCATTTGCTCAAACCTCAGCTCATGCGACTAAAGATGAACCTGATGTTGATTTAATTGCCACAGCTCAAAAGTATAATGCAAATGGTCATGTTATTACCGGAGAAATTGGTTTTATTGGTGCTGATTGGGATGCTTTTACTGCTAAAGCAAGAAGAAAAGAGCAAATTAAAGTTCCTGATATTTGTGCACTTATAAACGTTAATTGTTCTTCTTGGTTGAACCTTTTTCAAAGATATAATTTTACTCTCGATTAAAATTTACTTTGCGTGAAGTCTCAAGTATTTTATATAGTAGTTAAAACTTTATATATTTAAATAATTATAATTTCCTTTGAGGGCTAATATAATAATGAGTAACTTTCAGTTTTTAGAGGATGAGTTTAGTAAGTTAGCGCTCACCGCCAAAGAAGCTGAAAAGCTTGTATATATTTCTCCTCAAGCTGCTTTAATGTTTGCCCGAAACTCATTAGAAAATCTGGTTTTTTGGCTTTATCAATATGATAAAAAACTTGCTCAACCCTATGATCCATCTTTGTATAGCCTGATCACCGATGTAAAGTTTAAGGAAATTATCCCGCCCTACATATGGGATAAGATGGATAACATCCGCATGGTCGGCAACAGTGCGGTGCATGGGAAAAAATTCAAGCAACTAACCACTGAGGAAACGGTTAAGCATATTAGTCATCTCTTTCTGATCTTTGTCTGGTTTGAACGTAATTATGGTTCACCATCAAAAGATCGCTCTCAGGCTGTTCTATTTACCCCTAAACTGATTCCTAATGCAGAAATCACACAACCAGTCACTGCAAACCAAGAACAGCTACAGAAGCAGGCAGAAGCCAAAGAAAAGGAATTTGCTGATCAGCATAAAGCTCTGCGTGAACGTGAACAAAAGCTGCTAGAACTTTCTGCAAGTTTGGAAGAGCGTGAAAAACTACTCGCCAACATTGATGCAGAACTAGCACAGAAGCGTCAGCAAGTCGAACAAGCCAAACTTGCCAATAGCAAAGTTCAAGACCACACCGACTATAAAGAAGACGAAACCCGTAAGCTTAAAATTGACCTACTGCTTGAAGAAGCTAGCTGGGAAATTGGTGTAACAGCAAAAGAAGAAGTTCCCGTTACAGGGATGCCAAGTACATCAGGCAAAGGTTCAGTCGATTATGTACTGTATGATGCCAATGGCTTGCCTTTAGCCTTGGTGGAAGCCAAACGTACATCGGTAAATCCTGAAGTGGGACAACAACAGGCAAAACTGTATGCTGACTGTTTAGAGCAGCAAACTGGACAACGCCCTGTCATTTTCTATACCAATGGTTATCGCACCCGTATCTGGAATGACGTACAAGGTGGCCCACCTCGTTTGGTGCATGGTTTCTACACTCAGGCTGAACTGAAACGCCTGATCGAAAGACGTAAAAACAATCCTGATCTTGGCAGCTTCCAAATTAATGCAAATATTGTAGAGCGTTACTATCAGACCCGTGCCATCAAAGCCACGCTTGCTGCATTTCAACGTAAGGAACGTGCAGCCTTGCTCATCATGGCAACAGGAACAGGTAAAACCCGTACCGCCATTGCTTTAGTGGATGTGCTGATGAAAGCCAACGTGGTGCAGAAAGTCCTGTTCCTTGCCGATCGTACCTCACTGGTGGTACAAGCCACTAATGCCTTTAAAGCTAATTTACCTGATTCTGCACCTGTCAATTTGGTCGAAAGTAAGACACAGAATGGACGAGTTTATCTTTCTACCTATCAGACCATGATGGGCTTGATTGATGAAATGAATGCGGATGGCACACGTAAATACGGCACAGGTATGTTTGACCTGATTATTGTCGATGAAGCCCATCGTAGCGTGTACCAAAAATTTGGTGAGATTTTTAAATACTTTGACAGTTTGCTTGTCGGTTTGACTGCTACACCACGCGATGAAGTAGACCGTGATACCTATGCACTGTTTGGTTTGGAAAGCGGTATCCCAACCGATTACTACGATTTAAACCAAGCCATTGCTGATGGTTATCTTGTGCCACCTAAAGCCTATTCAGTACCCTTGAAGTTCATGCGTGAAGGTGTGAAATATGATGAGCTTTCAGAGGAAGAGAAACAGCACTGGGATGAACTGGATTGGGATGGTGGTGAGGCACCTGATGAGGTAACGGCATCCAAGATCAACAAAGAACTGTTCAATACAGGCACGGTAGACAAGATGCTTCAGCACTTGATGGAAAATGGCATCAAGGTTGAAGGTGGAGATATGTTGGGTAAAACCATCATCTTTGCAGTCAATCAGAATCATGCCAATTTCATCGCAGAACGCTTTGATAAGAGCTATCCGCACTATGACGGCAAGTTCGCCCGTGTGATCACACACTCGACCAAGTACGCACAGAGCTTGATTGATAGCTTTAGTAAAAAAGATCTGGCTGATCCACAAATTGCCATTTCTGTAGATATGCTCGATACGGGGATTGATGTTCCAGAAGTGGTTAATCTTGTCTTCTTCAAAGCTGTACGCTCGAAAGTGAAATTTACGCAGATGATTGGGCGTGGTACACGGCTTTGCAAAGACCTGTTTGCCCCTGAGATGGACAAGAAAGAATTCTATATCTTTGATTACTGTTCTAACTTCGAATACTTCAATGAAAATCCTGATGGTGCTCCTGTATCCACCACAGAACCATTGGGACAACGCCTATTCAAGGCTCGATTGAATGTTTTGAGTTTGCTCAATTCACCCGATTATCAAACGGAAGAAATGAAAGCTGTACAGCAAGAAATGCGTCAGACCTTACAGACTGAAGTGAAGTCGATGAACAAAGACAACTTCATTGTTAAATCTGAAATTGAGCATGTTGAACACTTTAAAAATGATGTTGCTTGGGACAATTTGGATGATCTTGCAATTGGCACATTACGAGAACACATTTCTAAACTTCCGAATGAAATGGAGTCCGAGACATTAGAAGCCAAGCTGTTTGATATGCTCTGCTACAATATTGAACTTGCTGTGTTGGAAAAAAATACTAAGGCAATTCAGGCTTATGCCAATAAAGTTATCGAAATTGCTTCAAAACTTGAAACCAAAGAAAATATTCCTGTAGTCGCTGCACAGATTAACCTGATTCAAGATATTCAAACTGTTGAATATTGGAAAGGCATCACCTTACCAATGCTTGAATCCATGCGTAAACGCATTCGTGGTTTGGTGAAACTGATTGAGAAATCTACCTCTACCATCGTGTATTCAATGCTAGATGATGAGCTAGGAGAAGTAACAGAAGTCGATATTCCTGTGGTTTCAAGCGGTGTAAACATTGCTCAATACCGTAAGCGTGTCGAGAGTTTCATCAAAGCCAATGCAGACCACATTACCATTGCTAAATTGAAGCGTGGCCTAGCTCTAACACCTACCGACCTAAGTGAGCTTGAGCGTTTTGTCTTTGAAGCTCAGGAAGTTGAGAGTAAAGAAAAGTTTGAGGAATGCTTTGGTACAGATAAGCCACTACCACTTTTCATTCGTTCACTTGTTGGTTTAGATCGCCAAGCGGTTCAACAAGCGTTCTCTAAGTATTTGCAAGGTTCAACTTATAACGAGAAGCAAATTCGTTTCATAGAAATGGTTATTGAACATTTGACCATACGGGGAACTTTAGAAGCGTCGCAGCTTTATGAACCGCCCTTTAATCAGATCCACTATGAAGGGATTGATGGTGTGTTTGGTGATGCAGAGGCTGAAAACATATTTGGAGTTGTTGGAGCATTTAATGAAAGTGCTGTGGCATAATTTAACAAAAAATTAAATAAAATACTTTAGGGGGAAAACTGTGTTAAGAAATATAGAAATAGAAAATTTTGGAAGCTATCATAATTTTAATGGATTGGCTGAAAAGAATCATTTTAAAAAAATGAATATAATATACGGGGCTAATTACTCAGGAAAAACAACTTTATCAAGGATTTTTGCAATACTAAAAAATAAAAATGATCCAGAAAATTATTCAAATCCAATTTTTAAAATGATATTTGAAAATGAAATCTTAGATTACAGTAATTATAAAGAAAATTCTAAAGAATTTTTAGTCTTCAATAAAGACTTTATAAATGAAAACTTATCTTTTCTAATATTTAATAATCATGAAAATGGAAGTATAAAAAGTTTTGATGCTGTTGTTATCGGGCAAGACCAAATTGTTATAGATGGTAAAATAAATGAATTATTATCTTCAGCAGATATCTTGGAAGCTACTACGCAAGTAGTCAATCTTGTATTAAATCAGATTAAAAAAGATAGAGATAGAATTAGTCAAGAAATAATAGAGATAACAAGGAATAAAGATAGAAGCTTGACTGAAAAAGCTAGAGATCTTGAAGCGATTGGTTTAAATGCTGCACGTACGTATCAACGACCAAATCTAGTTCAAGATATTAATAAAATATTAGCTGCAAACCCAAATCTAGTAAAAAAGATAACTGAAGAAGAAATCCAAAACAAAATTAATGATATGAAGGTTTCACAAAAACCTGAAATAAATATTGAAAACAAAGAGGCTGAAATAAGAAACCATATAAGCCGGCATATTGAAAACTGTAAAGTAAAATTAAAGGAAGTAATTGAATTAAAGGTTACTAAAGAAATTAATGAATTTTTTAAAAATTGGTCTGTTGCAGGTTATCACTTACATAAAGAGCATGATAAAGAGTACTGTGAATTTTGTGGTGGAGAACTAAAAAAAACAGTTTTGGATCAGTACGAAATTTTCGCAAATCAAAAAGACGAAAGTTTCAAAAAAGAAATTGTTGGCCTTATTGAAAATCAAAATAAAATAGTCAAAGCCTTATTTGCTGTCATAGATGGATTTGTAGAACCAGAAGCATACTTTTATGATAGTTTTAAGGCTGAATATTTAGTTCTAATTGAAAGTATTAAATCAAAAGCATTCAATTTATCAGAAGATTTGTCTTTATTAGAAGACATGTTGAAGGAAAAACTTCAGAATCTTACTCTTGAGTTAGAATATGACTTTATTGCACTTGAGGGGAATCTGAATGATCTAATTGAGTCATATACTAAAGTGGTCGATATATGTAATAAAAATGATGAATTTACAAAAAATATTGCTAGGGAACAAAGCAAATTAAAAACTGAAGTATTGGAAGAGCGGATCGTTGAGTACTTAATCGAGTTTGAATGGTACAAAATAAATAATAAAATAAAGGAGTTAAATGAAAGTATTGAGAAGCTGCTTCCATTTGAGCAAGAAAACTCTGAAAGAATTGAAGCAATTAAAACTTATCAGTTTAATATTCAAGAAAAAATAAAACAGTTGAATGCTCAAAAAAGTACTACAAGTGCAGCAAGTGAATTAGTTAATAAATTCCTTAATAGCTTCTTTGGACATGAAAGCTTATCGCTAATACCTATAGAAGAGGAAGGTCAACAAGGTCGCTTCAAAATAGTCAGAAATGGGCGTGAGGCCTATAATCTAAGCGAAGGTGAATGTACATTAGTTGCTTTTTGTTACTTTATAGCTTTAGCATTCAACCTGAAAAACATAGGGAAATTAACAGATGTAATCATTTATATTGATGATCCTATATCGAGTCTAGACTCTAATAATATTTTTTACATCTATAGCCTCATAGAAAACATTATATGTAAAGAAAAAGCATATAAACAATTATTTATATCTACTCATAATTTAGAATTTTTTAAATATTTACGAAAACTAACTATTCCTAAAAATAGAACTAATATTAAGAGTTGTAATGATCCATCTTGCACATCGACTAAGAAGAATGAAAATGAAGATATTTCTTTTTACCTAGTTAATAAAGAAAATAATATTAGTAAGTTAAATATCCTTCCAAACTATTTAAGAAAATACAATACAGAGTTTAATTACTTATTTTCGCAAATATGGAACTGTGCTCAAGTAACAACTGAATTAAGCCCAGACCAAATTTATAATTTAAGTAATAATATGAGAAAATTTTTTGAAGTCTATAATTATTTCAAATATCCTTCCGATCTAAATAAAGCAGTATTTAGAGAGAAATTCTTTGATACAGAAAACAACCTTAATCATTTCAAACTGGTAGATAGGATTGCAAATGAATATTCACATACTGAAGAAATATTTGATAGAACAATGAGGCCTATTTCTTCACAAGAAATGATTACTGCTTCAAAATTTATTTTAGAAAGATTGAAAGTAAATGACGAGGTTCAATTTAATGCTTTAGTACAAAGTACTAAAGATTTACGAGAAAATTATTGATTTATTTCTAGCTTGAATAGGTACTTATTAAAGTTATAGTACCTATTCGCTTATGTCTAAAAAATTTTAAAGCAAGATTTTAATTAAACTGAATCGCAGATAAGAAATTAGCTGGCTGAAAACTATTAGGGAGTTACCACAACAATAGGGCAATACAATTTGGTCAACAGTAAAGCGAGAAGCACTGAAGCAATACTTAGCTGAAATTTATGCATCCTTATGTGCTTACAAATTATGTCATCACAACAACCCAGTCATTCGAGTAGTGGAATTATTGGCTTAAGTAGGATTAAGGTTGAGATAAAATACTAAAATTTTATTCAATATTAAAAAGAGTCTGGTACATTGCTGCTGAAATCTGTGGACTACCCATAAATGTAATGAGTGGACTAAAATTACTGATATATACAGTTCCTATATTGAATGAAGCAAAAAAGACTAGACAAATAATTATGGTTACTCACAATCCTAATTTGGCAATTGTATGTGATGCAGAACAGATTATTTATACTGATTTTGATAGAGAAAATAATTTCTCAATAAATTACACATCAGGGTCTATTGAGAATTATGAGCTAAATCAACATTCTGTTAATATTTTAGAAGGAACCCTACACGCATTTAATAATAGGCGTAACAAGTATTTTAATTAGAATAGTTGGCAGAGGTTAGATTAGAATAAGTCTAACCTCTTTGTTGCGCTATACATTTGTATTTGAAATTAAGGATTTTCAGATATAACTGAATATGTTCTATTATTTGGATTATAAATATAGCTCTATATTGGTACTATTTTGTCTAAAACAAAAGGGTTTGCTAAAAATCCAATAACTACGTTTTCAATTTCCAATTTTTTTAGATTTGAACGCACCTCATCAGAAATTAATACTTTCCTTTTATCATCAATAATATAAGAAAAATAATATGTTTCTAGATCACCATTTGATGATGTGACGACTTTATTCGTTACAACTAAACCATCAGAGGTCTTTATCGAAGTCAATGTTTCTATTTTTTCTAATGCCATTAGCGTACGTTTTTTATTTAGAATTAACTTATTTTGCAGATTAAATTTATTACTTTTAAGCATCTAATAGTTTTTTTTGTAACAAAATAATTTAGAAAATACTGAATTACGTGCTTAAAAAGTAGTCTTTTATTGTTGGAAAAATCAAAATAGAGTTAAAATATAAAAATAATTTTAATTAATTGATATAAAACAATTAAAAAATAATTATAGTAAAAATTGGTGAGCAAAGTTATTTTAGTGGGTACTTTGGGTAAAGATCCGGAAACCAAAACTTTTGCAAATGGTGGCTCTCTCACTCAATTCTCGATCGCAACCAGCGATTCGTGGACAGATAAAAGTACCGGTGAACGTAAAGAACAAACGGAATGGCACCGTATCGTGTTGCATAACCGTTTAGGTGAAATTGCACAGCAATATCTTCGTAAAGGCTCAAAAGTATATATTGAAGGTTCATTACGTACCCGTCAGTGGACTGACCAGAATGGTCAGGAGCGCTATACGACGGAAATTCGTGGTGAACAAATGCAGATGTTAGACTCTAGCCGTCCTCAAAATGATCAGGGCGAGAGCAGCTTTAACCAGCCACGCTTTAATAACAATAATCAGGCGAACAACAACCAGGGTGGTTATGGCAATAACCCGCAATCAGGTTATGGTTCAGCGCCACAGCAAGGCGGTTTTAACAACAATCAGGGCGGCGGTTATGGCAACAATAACCCGAGTGGTTTTGCGCCGAAATCTGCACCTGCTCCAACAGCAGCGCCTGCAGCAGATCTAGATGATGACTTACCATTTTGATTTATCAGAACGGTAAATTATCATTAAAACCCACCTGAATACGGTGGGTTTTTTATATCCTCGAGATTTATATTAAGTTTGAATAAAAGCCCGACTTATTAAAAGAATCATAAATCTTAAAACATCAGGTTGCTTTTGATGGGGACAACTCTGCATCGAGAAAATAAATAAGATAATAAATACTGATAGAAATTTACGATCTAAAAAAGCGATCATTTTTATAAAAACTTGCGGTTTTACCTATTTTAAAATTTTTCGTATTCTAGCTTCACAAGATAAGCAATCCCAGAAATAAGCCAGAGGAAATATCTCATGAGTTTAATCAATACTGAAATCAAACCATTCAATGCAACTGCTTACCACAATGGTCAGTTCATCGAAGTTTCTGAGCAAGACCTGAAAGGTAAATGGTCAGTGGTGTTTTTCTATCCTGCAGATTTTACCTTTGTTTGTCCAACTGAATTAGGCGATCTTGCTGATCAGTATGCTGAATTCCAGAAAATGGGTGTAGAAATCTATGGCGTGTCTACCGATACTCATTTCACTCATAAAGCTTGGCATGATACCTCTGACGTGATTGGTAAAATCCAGTATCCATTGATTGGTGATCCAACCTGGACTTTGTCTAAAAACTTCGAAGTACTGATTGAAGCTGAGGGTTTGGCAGATCGTGGTACTTTCGTGATTGATCCAGAAGGTAAAATCCAGATCATTGAAATCAACGCGGGTGGTATTGGCCGTGATGCACAAGAGCTTCTGCGTAAAGTGAAAGCTGCACAATATGTACATGCGCACCCAGGTGAAGTTTGTCCGGCAAAATGGAAAGAAGGTGAAGCAACACTTGCTCCATCAATCGACCTGGTGGGTAAAATCTAATTCAAACCTAGTTCTTTGAAGCAAAAAATCCAGCACAAGTTGCTGGATTTTTTATTTTTTTAGTTTAGAGATTTATGAATTCTAGACAAAAACATCATGCCATTTGATTTCTATTTGAGAACAAAATGAGAATTGAGGAATTGCACTCTATGCTTTTTAAGCGGCTTATGAGAGGCAATCAAGTAAGCGCAATACCCTGCTGCATGATTGACTAGGCATGAAAACAAAGAAGCCTCTGCTTTCGCAGAGGCTTTTATTTTATAAGGCGCTGTAGTTTCTTGTCGTTTTAAACAATTTTCGCATAAACGCATCTGAATGGAACCGGATGAATTTATGGTTTTCTTATACTGCGAATCATAGGTATTTAAAAAGTATTTGTCAACCAAGGATTATAAAAATGGTTAATTAAATTATTTGTTTTTAAAGCGAATTTTCAAGTTTTTAGATAAAAATATGAATAAAATCTTAGATTTGATGGAATTTTAACTAAGGCAGAAAAATGAATAAAAAGCAGGTGAAATTGAACAAAAAGGCCTTTACGAAAAACATATATTCTGGAAGATTTTAATAACCTGTTTGATTGGCGCATGGTACATAATTTCTGTAGTTTTTCAATGACGGATGATCAGTTTGGATATCGCAGTAATTGGTAGTGGCATGGCCGGACTGGCTACAGCCAGAATTCTCCAGGACGCAGGGCATCACATCACGATTTTTGAAGCACTTCCAGGTCGCGGCATGGACAGTCATAGCCTTGAATTTGAAGGGGGCCTGATTGACGCACCTTTACGTGTGATGAACCCCTATCTGTGGAAAAACACCCTGAGTCTAGCCACACATCTGGGCATTAAAACTTATCCGGTGCGGACCTATATGGCCTGCAGCTGGTTATTTGAAGATAAAACTGAAACCTGGCTGACCACATCGCGTAGCCGAATTGGCAATATCCCGATCATCAATAACCGGAAAGGCCTGCAACAATATGGCTGGCGTCTGGTCAAAGGCCTGTTGCAGTTAAAAGTTGCATTGACCAAATTCTTTAAATCGAAAAATCAGGACATCAGCCTGGCAGAATTTATCAATCGTAACGAGATTGAAGAAGTGTTCTGGCACGGTGCGGTGATGCCGGTGCTATATACCATCTGTACCTGCAATCCGAAAACCATTGGTGAATGGCCAGCTAAACCGTTGTTAATTTTTCTGCGTCAATTAACCGATGGCGATGCGTTACTGCGTCTGCAAGGCGGTACACCAGCGTTGGTCGATAAGCTGATTGAAGGCATTCAGATTGAAGACGGTTCAGCAATTACACTGGTACAAGAGCAGGGCGATCAGGTCAAAGTTGAAAATGCGGCCGGTTATTCAAAACTGTTTGACCGGGTGATTGTCGCGACACCGACCACCAAAATTGAGGAGTTCCTGGATCCGGTACAATTCGCCAGTGAAATTGAATTATTGAAGAAATTCAAATTCGAACAAGGCGAACTGGTGATTCATACCGATGCCAGCGTAATGCCGCCAAAACGTAAAGACTGGGCCGTACTCAGCTATATGATGGACCGTAAATTTACTCGTCAGCAATTTACCGTGTGGCTTAACTCGATTGAACCTTCTTTGGTTGGCAAGTCGGCCGTGTTTCAGACCTGGCGTCCGGTAACCGAGATTGATCCGAAGAAAGTGATCAAATCGGTAATGCTGACACGTGCAGTCGTCGATGCTAATACGGTGGCACTGAATAAGGAATTGCAGCAACGTCATCTGGATGCCAACCGTAAGGTCTTCTTCTGCGGTTCATGGTCATGTGACGGTTTGCCGATTCTGGAATCGGCAGTGACCTCAGCGATGAAGATTGCAGAAATCTTTGGTGCGCCTTTACCATTTCAGGGTTTAAAACCTGTGGTTGAGGTTGCTCCGCAACTGGGTTATTAATCCATGCAATGGCTTCAGGCACTGCGTCAGCATCTTCCCCAGCACAAGTATGCAATTGATGCCGCTGTGTTGGGCGATCACGCGCAATTGCCCTGGAGCAATTTAGGGTATTGGCAAGCCGGTCAGCAGGATTATGCGGCTGCCTGTCGTATGCTGGCCGATCACCTTGCGCAAACTGTAAATTTAAATTCAAAAGATAAACTGCTGGATTTGGGCTGCGGTCAGGGCGCCAGCTTGCTGCACTGGCAGCAACATTATCAGGTGCAATATCTGGCCGGGGTTGAGCTGCAGGCTGCCTGTGTGGCTAATATTCAGCAACATTTGCCAGAACTGAATGCCATTTATCAGGCGTCATTTTTGCGTTTAAAAGAATTGCCATTTTCCCAGCGTTTTGATGTGGTGTTGTGCCTGGATGCGGCTTATCACAGTCCTGTGCCTTTATTCTTGGAGCAGGTCCGCAGTGTTTTAAATTCAAATGCACGGATTAGTTTTCATCATCTGGTTTTGTCCGAGCGTTGGGAAAATTTAAATGCATTACAACGGCGTAAATATCAGTTTTTATTGAAATCTGCCGATGTGAATTTAAAAGATTTAATGACAGTGGGTGCATTATATGCCTGTCTGGATCGTTTTGAATTTAAAAATATCCAGATTCAGGATCTGTCCGAGCCGGTATTTTCAGGCTTTGCGGATTATGTGCAAAAAACTTTGAATTCAAAAGCATCAGATGATCAGGCTCAAGGTTCAAAACTGGATCATTTTAAAATTCAGATGACAGCGAAACTATGCCGAAAATTATATCAGGAAGGGATTGTGAGATATGTGCAAGTGACGGCACAATCGAAGCACTAGAAAGTGCAAAAAGACTCAGCTGAAAATACCAAAACCCAGAAACATCAAAGCCTCACTAAAAAGCGAGGCTAAGATATGGTGCCGGCACACGGATTCGAACTGTGGACCTACTGATTACAAGTCAGTTGCTCTACCAACTGAGCTATGCCGGCATGGTGGAGTGCATTTTACAGATTTTTTTGGGTCACGCAAGCCAAAAAATAACCGTTTAAACTGTTTCGGCAGGATTTGTTTATTTTGACCGAATGGATGAAAAGTTCTGTTTTTGATTATGTGCAAAGAAATGGCCCATATGTGCAGATATGGGCGAGGGTGAAAGCATAGGATTTGCTATGGATATGAGTTGGTTATAAGGTTTATCTGTTTTTCAGGATGCGATCTAATTCTTGTGCACATTCCTCTAAAGTAAAGGCCATATCAAACTGCATTTGAGGTTTGAGTTCTTGAGCGAGGCTTCTCCACTGTTCGATGAGTCTCAAGGCTTTTTGAATTTTATGTTTATTGATGTCCTTGGCAATGGTTGGGGTATAACCGCCACGTTTTGCATTTTTAATCTGTTTGGCATAGTTTGCGCTGTTATTCATGTTCGCTCTCCGAATAGCAGTGTATCTATTTTTTAACTTCAAATTTGAATGGCCCGGTTCACTTGGTTATTTCTTTCTATCCTGTGGTTTTTATTCTCCTTTTAGTTGATTTATAAGCAACATAACATAGCTTTGATGACAATAAAATTAAGCTATTTCTGTGCCAGTTTTTTGTTTGAACACATAAATAAAAACCTGAAATGAATGGCGTACAAAAACTGCACAATTCATCAGTTTTTTGGCTGATGAAAAATGAAGATTTTTAAAAATAGAATTGAGCGTAAGTGTTGTGTTGCAAAAGATTTTTATGAAAGAGGATTGATATCAACTCAATGATTTGCATAAGACGATGGATAATAATATTTTAAGATCTAAGCAGATGATTTTTTTTGCTGATGGGATGATGGATAAAATTAAATATAAAAAAACCCGAATCATGTGATTCGGGTTTTTAAATTCTGGCGGTGAGAGAGGGATTCGAACCCTCGAAACGCTATAAACGTTTACACACTTTCCAGGCGTGCTCCTTCAGCCACTCGGACACCTCACCATAGGCCGAGGATAATAGCGAAAAAAACCAGCTGTGCCAAGCTGAAACAATTGATTTGCAGAAAAACTTTTAATGCGGTGCTATGATTCTCAAAAATGCTTGTTAAAAAACGAAGACAATATATGCAAAGCACTGCACAAAAGGCAGCTCTCCCGGTGATTACACTGGCTGCGCTTGGGGTCGTTTTCGGAGATATTGGTACCAGTCCGCTCTATGCACTGCGCCAATGCTTCCTCACCGCACATCTCGCCATTAGCGAAGCTTCTGTACTCGGTATCCTGTCCCTGATTTTCTGGTGCATGATGCTTACCATCAGCTTTAAATATGTCATGGTAATCATGCGTGCTGATAACAACGGCGAAGGCGGGATCATGTCACTACTGGCATTAAACCTGCGTACCACACGAATCTCTGATCAAAAGAAAATATTCCTGATCGCTTTGGGTTTTGTCGGCGCATCGCTATTTTTCGGTGACGGGATTATTACCCCAGCAATCTCCGTGCTATCAGCCATTGAAGGCCTGAGTATTGCCACGCCCATTTTCAATCAGTGGTTGGTGCCTTTATCGATAGGGATTCTGGCCGGACTGTTTATGGTACAGCGACACGGCACAGCCACGATGGGCAAATTTTTTGGGCCTTTAACCATGCTCTGGTTTTTGTCCATTGGCGGTTTTGGTTTGTGGAGCATTATCCAGACCCCATTTGTACTCTGGATGGTGAATCCCTACTGGGCCTATCATTTTGTAGTTGACCAGCCTTATGTGGCTTTTCTGACCATGGGGGCGGTGATTCTGACCATGACTGGGGGTGAAGCGATTTATGCCGATATGGGGCATTTTGGCCGTCTGCCGATTCGTCTGGCCTGGTTCATTATTGTCTTGCCCTGTTTATTATTGAATTATGCCGGGCAAGGCGCCTTGTTACTGCGTAGTCCTGAAGCACTGGCGAATCCTTTCTATATGCTGCTGCCAGACTGGGCTTTGTTCCCGATGATTGGACTGGCGACTGCGGCGGCGGTGATTGCCTCACAGGCGGTCATTACTGGCGTATTTTCTATGGTCAATCAGGCCATTCAACTGCGTTATTTACCGCGCCTGTCAGTCAAGCATACCTCTGCATTGGAACGCGGCCAGATTTATCTGCCTTTCATTAACTGGATGCTGTTTATCTCGGTGCTGATCCTGATTTTACTGTTTGAAAATAGTGCCAATCTGGCCAGTGCTTATGGCGTTGCGGTGACCATGACCATGCTCTGTGGCACCATTTTGATCTCGATTCTGGCTTATGGATTCTGGCGTTGGCCGGTCTGGAAAGTAGCGTTATTTGCTGTGCCATTCCTGGCACTGGATTTAGTCTTTGTGGCCTCAACGTCCTTGAAAATTGCTTCGGGTGGCTGGGTGCCGATTCTGATTGGCGCGGTACTGTTTACGATTCTCATGACCTGGAAAGATGGGCGTGCGTTGGTACTGAACCGGCTGGAACAGGATGCCTTGCCGATTGATCTGTTTATTAAAAGTATTTCGATGGGGGAAGGCACCAAGTTTGTGCCAGGCGATGCCATTTTCCTGACCGGTACACCAAATATTGTTCCGCATGCCATGTTGCATAATATTAAGCACAATAAGGTCTTGCATGAACGCAATATCATGCTGACAGTGATTACCCGGGATATTCCTTTTGTTGACAGGCAGGACCGGATTGAACTGGAAAAACTGAGTGAGCATTTTTACCGGGTGTTTATCTATTATGGTTTTAAGGATCAGCCGAATATTCCGGAAGCTTTACAACAGGCCTATGAGCAATGGGATTTTGAATATGACCTGATGCAGATCAGTTTCTTTATTTCACGTGAACGGATTATGCATACTGTGGGTGAGGGCATGGCACCGTGGCGGGAAAAGCTGTTTATTTCTATGCAGCGCAATACCAGTCCGGTCAGTGATTTCTATCAAATTCCACCCAACCGTGTGGTCGAGCTGGGCACCCAGATTCAGATGTAAATAAAATAAAAAGCATAAAAAAAAACCAGAGGCACACTCTGGTTTTTTTATGAGAGAAACAATAAATAAATGAGTTTCAGATTATTGCTCAAGTTCTACCGCAGCCGGCACTTCAGGTGCAGCATTCAAAGGTTCTTCCATCAGTACTGGCTCTGCATCAGATTGAGCTGCAATTTCAGTTTGTTCATTGCTCACATCTGCTTCAGTCACAGCCGCTTGTTGCTGTGCTTCAGGCATCGGTTGTTCTGAAGCAATAGCTGCTTGCTGTTGCTCTTCAGACATTGCTGGTACAGCTGCTTGTTGTTCTTCCAGTGCTGGTTGTTGAGGCATCGTCATAGACGTGCTTGCTTCTACTTCTGATTCCATGGCTGGTTCAACCAGATTGGCCGGCACCTCTGATTCATTCATGCCTGGTTCTGTGACAGGCGGTTGAGGGGAAACAGTGCCTGAGTTTGGTGCCTGAGTCATTGTTGGATCATTGGGCATCGGTGCTTGTGTGTTTGGCATGGTTGGTTGCGGTACTGCTGCACGCGGATCGACCAGAGTTCACCAAGCTTTCTAAAGAGGCTTCCTGACCATTCACCTTGGTACTAATTTTAGCTTTAGACAAGCTTTCAAGTGTTTCACCTGGTTGAACTGGTGGCTCAGCAAATGCAGCTACGCTGATCACACTTGTGAATAATCCTAAACCTAATGCTTTAGAGAGTTTGGAATTCATGATTGACACCATTGCTAATAATTGTACGAATTGAGATAGGCCGTTAGCTTTACACACTCAATCTACTGAGCCAAACAAAGCTACGCAAACACCGAGAAACCTCATTTAAAAAGAAATAAAATTAGACAGTTTGTTACAACTGCCCGGGATTTTGGATACTTATTGTTTATTTAGTAAACGAATGGTAGAGCCAAGATATACTTCACTTATACAGCTTGTTAAGCTCGGTCAAAATCTGTATTGATCTAAAAAGTACGTGTAAGAATGGCCAAGAAGCAGCGTAAACCCAAGAACTCTTTTTTTCAGTTTTTAAATGATAATAGTATTAAAGTCATTCTGGGCGTGGTGGCTTCGAGTAGCTTCGCCATCGCTTTTGGCCAGGAAAAAATCAGTCAGTGGGTGTCACTATCCTCTTCCAGCAATTCTGCCTGTCTGAACCAGTTTTATCGTGATGTACCGCCATATTTGATAAAAGACAGTCTAAAAAAAGACAGTTATTCACTGTGTTTTAATGGCTTTAATGTCGGTTATTCCGGGGTATCTAAAACGCCACTTTGGGTTGCAGAAGCCTTAACGCCAGCACGCTTAAGCCAGAAAATTCCCCGTGAAGATAATTTTCATGAAGAAGATCGGGTCAGTGCGAAGCATCGTGCCACATTGGCGGATTATCGCGGTTCGGGTTATGACCGCGGTCATATGGCGCCGAATGCGGATATGCCTAACAAAGCCGCACAGTCTGACAGTTTTTCATTGGCCAATATGGTGCCGCAAGCGCCCAAGAATAATCAGCAGGTCTGGCGTGAGCTGGAAGAGGCCACCCGTGCTATTGTGACCAAGCAGAAACAGGATGTTTATGTGGTGACCGGGCCGGTCTTTGCCGGGAAGAAGCTGAAAACCATTGGCAATGGCGTGATTGTGCCGACCGCGGTCTATAAGGCGGTTTATATGCCGAAAACCGGTGCTATTGGTGCTTACTATGCACCGAATGACAATTCACTCAAAGTACGTATTGTCAGTGTCTGCTATCTGGAAGAACAGCTTGGAATTAACCTGTTCCCGCAGCTTACCGAAGAACAGAAACGCAATACCTATAAGCTGCCACTGACCGGAAATGCCGTAAAAGCCAACCAGAAAATTGAATACTCTAATTGGGATGCAGAAAGCCAGTGTGCCGAAGAGGTTTCTGAAGAAAACCTGCAGGCACTGCAACGCGAGTTTAAGTCTTCCGGTTCAAGCAGTTCGGCCTCTTCAGCGACTGGCGGTGCGATAGACAATGCTACGCAAGATGCTATCGTGAAACAGCTGATTGATGCCTTGTTGCAATATATTTTGCAGCTTTTGAAATAAGCTTGCTGAAAAAACCGGGATTCGGGTAGCATCGACATCAGACATTCATGGAAAAATAACAAAGACAGGTGAAGAGGATATGTTTAAAGCGTTTGAAAATGGCAGTGAATCCCATGCCATTCATGATCTGACTTTGGAAAATGATCTGGACTGCATCAGCCTGTATGGCAACTTGCAAATCACCAAGGATCAGCAGGGGCTTAAGGCGGCCAAAGCCTTGCAGGCTTTTCTGAATGATGTGGTACAACAACTTGAAAACACGCCGGACTTGCCAGAAAAAATTCAGCGTGATGATATGGATGAAATTGAAAATCCATTTTTATAAGCGTTTTTAAACGCGATGATCTGCATGTTCCATGTAAAACATGCAGAAAAACAGAATCTAGAAATCATGGCTTTTTAGAGGGTTTTTATTAAAAAGCCTAATTTTTTTGCTCCCGCAATATCTCCAAACACCAACCAGAACGTGCCGAGTAATTCGGCAAGATATCTATCCATATTTTAAGTCCTTATTTTTATATTTATCATCAGATCATAGGGGCAAGGGATTTAAATCATCAACGCTGCTTGAAGCCCATCTATCAAACCAACATGCTGGTGGTTTAAGCAGCTGACATATTCTGTTGGCGCCACTGCTGCGGCGTCAGTCGGGTCCATTGCTTAAACGCACGCTGAAATGCACTCTGTTCAGAATAACCGAGTAACATTGCGGTTTCTTGCAAGCTCAAGTGTGGATCTTTCAGGTATTGCATGGCCATCATGCAGCGGATTTCCTGCATCCGTTGCTGGTAGGTTTTGCCCTGTTTCTGCAAATGGCGTTGTAACTGACGCACGGAAAAATTCATCTGCTCGGCAATATGTTCAATCTGGAACAGTTTTTTTTGCAGGCCAATCAGAATCGCCTGCTGTAATTTCTGGTCAATCTGGGTGGAATTGGGGAATTGCTCCAGTAAAGCTTCCGCTTGTTGCTTGAGCAGCTTCTGTAAGGTCTGATCTCCCTGTTTTAAGGGCGTAGACAGTTCGCTGACAGGCAGCAAGACTTGGTTCTTGGCTTGGCCGAAACGAACCTTACAGCGAAAATACTGTTCATACAGCGCAATATTTTTAGGTGCTAGATGCTGAAAATGTACTTCGTACAGATGCAGATGATGGCTATCCAGAATATTTGATTTCATGAATTCAGTCATCAGCGCAATTGCGATTTCATCGGTCAATTGAGTATTGAGCTGAAACGGGACTTCGATCCAGCCAATCGAAAAATAATTGCCTTCTCCCTGAACCTGTAGCGGGCTGCCATCATAAATCAGGCGATGATAATCATGATAGCGCATGAAGGCTTCACCCAAGGTCTCACTTGAGAGTGCCAGATAGCCAATAATACCAAGGTGTTTAGCTTCAACCAGTTGGGCGATTTCCAGGCCTAAAGCTGGTCGTTGCAGCTGTTGATCAAGTGTTGTTAACAGATCACGCCATAGAGCGAAATCAAAGCGTTCCAGATTTTGAATGGCCAATAATTTCTCAGGGACTTCAAGCTGTTTCAACTGATAATAGTCCAAAAGTAAATGTCCTAAACCACCGTATACTGAACCTACGTAGTTTTTTAGAACCAGCATTTTTAATTCTTTTATTTTGTCGTATTTTGTCAATCATATTGAATATTTTGGTCAATATCTAGTCTTTTATTTAGCCTATATTAAAAATAGACCAAGAGGTAAAAGATTAGACCTCTTGCGAAAGTATCGTTTTACCTAATTTTTGAATTGGCTAAAACCTTATAAAATGTAGCTTTGGGCTGTTTAAATTTTGACTAACGCAAGAAGTCTATTATGTGGAAAGGTTTTCTGGCAGGACTTGTCGTCGCAAATGGATTTGAATGGTTTGCGCATAAATATGTATTGCATGGTGTTCACCGGCCGGGAAAGAGCCGTTATAGTCCGGTACCCGAGAGTATGCGCTCACACTGGGAGCATCACCGGATTGTGCGAAAAACGGAATTTTCCGATTTCGGCTATGTAGAGGTACTGGACAACTGGCGTACCCGCAATGAAATTGTCTCACTGGCAGTGGTCGCGACCGTCTTTGGACTCAGTTTTTATCCCTTCTCCAAAGGCATGTCACTGGCTACCCTGTATAGTGCAGGCAACTATTATTATTTACATCGCCGGGCGCATCTGGAGCCGGAATGGGCTAAAAAGACACTGCCTTGGCATTATGATCACCATATGAATAGCAATCAGGATGCCAACTGGTGCGTGACCAAGCCCTGGTTTGACTATCTGCTCGGTACCCGGGTGATTTCCTCGGCAGATTTGCAGGAACAGAATCCTTTAGGTTTGAGCTTGCCTGCACCGATCTCGAAAAAACTGAACCGCTGGGCAGAGCAATATTTTCCGGTTAAATCGGCCGATGCTTCCTCTAAAATAGCGAAAAATACGTAATGAAGCAGTTAAATACGCAGGTTATGGAGTAAACAGGGCTTTGTCGTGATTTGTCAATAAAATACGATTGTATTGTCAATATTGTCCTGTGGATTTCACTTATATTTGCTCCTGTCGGTGAGCAAAGCCTCATACTGATAATGTTTCTGGGTGTAATGAGTTATTTTGAATACCAAGTGCTGTAGTCTTATCTTGGTTTTATAAGGAGTCGAAAGACTCCTTTTTTTGTCCCGTATTTGCTATGTTGTTTTATTTAAGGCATAAAAAAAGAGTGTTTATAAAAACACTCTTTAATTAAATCATCATCTAAAACGGCTTAGAGGCGCATTTCAATGCCTTGGGCTGCCATATAGGCTTTTGCTTCCGGAATGGTGTGCTGGCCAAAATGGAAAATTGAAGCTGCCAGTACCGCATCGGCACCACCATGAATAATGCCGTCCGCCAAATGCTGTAAATTACCCACACCGCCAGAAGCAATCGTCGGTACCGTGACGCGGTCATTGATGGCACGCATCAGGGCAATGTCATAACCGGCTTTGGTGCCATCGGCATCCATCGAAGTAATCAGTAACTCACCTGCGCCGAAGTCAGCCATTTTCACAGCCCATTCAATCGCATCAATCCCGGTTTCTTTACGGCCACCGTGGGTGAAAATTTCCCATTTATGGTCACCGGTTTTTTTGGCATCAATTGCAACCACGATACACTGCGCGCCAAAGCGTTGAGATGCTTCCTGCACAAACTCAGGATTATAAATCGCAGCCGAGTTGATGCTGACTTTGTCTGCACCGGCATTGAGTAATAGACGGATATCTTCGACTTTACGGACACCACCACCGACAGTCAGGGGTACAAAAACCGATTCGGCCATGCGTTCTACGGTACGGTAAGTGGTATCGCGTCCATGATGTGTAGCGGTAATATCAAGGAAAGTAATTTCATCGGCACCTTGTTCATTATAACGGCGTGCCACTTCGACCGGGTCACCCGCATCACGAATATCAAGGAACTGGACACCCTTGACCACGCGGCCGTTATCCACGTCCAGACAAGGAATAATACGTTTAGCTAGCATAAATTTTTCCAATTATTACAGCCGATTATGAAACTCACCCACGCAAGCGCTACACCTTGGCAGATGGAAACGGTATTCTAGCAAAATTATGTAAGTTTTTTCGCAGGTTTTCTATGTCGGTTTATACCACTTTGACTTTAAAGGAAGTTCAGGATTTTGCAGCGCCTTATGGTTTAAAGGCGATTGATCTGATTCCCATTCAAGGCGGTATTCAAAATACCAACTATTTTTTAGTCTGCGAAGACCAGCAATATGTGCTGACGGTATTTGAAGATATGGATGAACAGGCGGCAGGTGAACTGGTTCCTGTACTGGAACATCTGGGGCAGGCCGGATTAGCCGTTCCGGTGCCGTTATCGCATTCAGGTAAAGCCATTCATAGCATTAAAGATAAACCGGCACAGATTGCGCCGCGCCTGATGGGTGAACATCCGATGCCATCGACCGTTGCGCAAGTTGAAGCGATTGCCGTGGCACAGGCGAAAATGCATGTGGCATTGAAAGATTTCAAACTCGAACGTAATTTTGTCCGTGATCATGCCTATTGGCTGGCCGTTTCTCAAGAAATCAAACCGAGTTTAAGTCCGGCCGATAAAGTTTTACTTGGTAAATTACTAGGCTTATATGACGCGTTGACGGCGGTATATCCGGATCGTCCACGCGGTTTTATTCATTCGGATCTATTCCGTGACAATACCTTATTTGAAGGCGATCAGCTGAATGGCATTCTGGATTTTTATGAGCTGAATAAAGATGAGTGGTTGTTTGATATCGCCATTACGTTAAATGACTTCTGTACCGAATATCCTGACGTAATCTTAAACGAAGAAAAAGCGATTGCCTTTTTAAATGCCTATGAAACGATTCGTTCTTTAACCAGTGATGAACGCGCCTGTCTGGAATTGTATCTGGCCATGGCGGCAGGACGGTTCTGGATGATGCGCCTGCAGGTGGCTCAGCGTAATGCAGCATTAGGCCGGACGGGCGAAGATATTTTGCAAAAAAATCCGGATGAAATGCGTAATATGCTGATTGAACGCTTAAAATTCGTCACCGCTTAAACAATCAAATCAAAAGGGATAGGGGATATGCGCGATCAGGGACGTTTGGTGGAATGGTTTGATGAACAAGGCTATGGTTTCATTCAGCCCAGTGACCCAGCCAAAGATCGTGTATTTCTGCATATCAAGGATTTTGCCAAGCCTGGCCCACGGCCAATCGTGGGCTGTGCGCTGGATTATCTGGTCGTTCTGGATGAACGCGGTCGTTATCGCGCACAGCATGTGATGTACCTGAAAGCAGCTCAAGCCAAAAGTCTGCAAGCAAAATTCAAACCGTCCAAGCCACAGCAGACACAGAAATTACAGCCGATGCAGATTGCCTGTGTACTCTATATTCTCTTTCTGGTGGTTTTGACCTTGGGTGGTTTACTGAGTGGATTGGTGTTGTTACTGGTCAGTCTGATGAATGCGCTCAGCTACTGGCTCTATGCGCAAGACAAGGAAGCAGCACAGTTGGGTAATCGCCGTATTCCGGAAAATACCCTGCATCTGGTGGCCTTCTTAGGCGGCTGGCCGGCAGCCTGGCTGGCACAGCAGAAATTACGGCATAAAACACAAAAACAACCTTTCCGGCAGATATATTTTTGTACCATAGCCTTTAACATCATTTTAATTATATGGCTGATTTCCCCATTGAATAGTTTAAATATCTAGGGGGAAGTACTAGGAGGGGACGTGAACTATTCCATTGATAAAGATTCAAACCGCACACTGACTTTTGCACTGTACATTTTATATATTGTGGCCATTTTTAGTGCTGGCCTGCTGGCTGTCGTGGCGTTGATCATTAACTATGTGAAACGGCGCGATGTGCGCGGTTCCATCTTTGAAAGCCATTTTACCTGGCAGATCCGCAGTTTCTGGTGGTATCTGTTCTGGAATATCGTCGCCTTTATTCCATTTTTCTTTTTGTTCTTTACCGGCGAAGATCCTGACCTGTTTGCAGGGGTCGCATTTGGTGCATCCGCTTTCTGTTTAGTGGTGGTGGTTTTGGCCTGGATCTGGATTGTGTATCGGGCAATTCGCGGCATCATGCGCTTAAATGACAATAGACCGATGTATAGCAAATAATTTTAGCCGTATTTCCTTAGAGAAAAAAATCCCCCTTTTTTAAGGGGGATTTAGCGGAATTAAGAAAGATCTTGCTTTAATTCTTCTGTGGGTTCTTTTCTTAAAAACTTTGGTTTCCATTCACTGGCAATCACGCCAAGCACCACCATCAATCCACCTAATAATGTCAGTGATGGTAAGCGTTCTCCGGCCAGACGGCCAAACAGGGCTGCCCATACCGGTTCGCCGGCATAGATAATTGCTGCCTGTGATGGATCGACCATGCGCTGCGCCCAGTTCATCACCAGTTGAATCAAGGCACTGGCAATGCCCAAACCGACTAAAATCCCTGCCAGATGCCAGTGAAATTCAGGTAACTGAGATTCACCTAACACGGGTGCAATTATAAAGCAGAATAAGGATGCAAAAATCAGTTGCAGCACCGTGACCCGGCGTACATTCACCTGCTCGGCGAAATGGCTGATAAAAATAATCTCCAGTGCAATCGCGATGGAACCGAGCAACGTCAGGGTTTGCCCGAAACTGAGCTGAATTGCAGCAAAGCCATTGCCTGTCAAAAACACCAGACCGATAAAGGCAAACAGCGCTCCGATCCAGGTCATGACATGCGGTTTTTTACGGAACATGAGCCAGAGCAGGATCGGAACCAGTGGAACATATAAGGCGGTTAAAAAAGCCGACTCACTGCTGCTAATGGTCTGCAAGCCCACAGTTTGGGTGCCGTAACCGATGGCGATCATGATCCCAATCACTGCGCCAGCGAACACCTCTTTCAGGTTCATGCCTTTTAGCGACTTCAGTGAAATCAGGGTGACGGCAAGCGCTGCCGCAGCAAAACGCAGGCCGACAAACATAATCGGACTACTAAAATTTAGCCCGTATTGCACAGTAATAAAACTGCCGCCCCAGATAATGGTGATCAGGATCAGGGCGAGTTGCGGCGCTTTCACCATCCAGCCGGAGTGATTTTTGGAAATAAGTGTAGACATGCCAGGAGATCAGAAAATTAAAAAATAAAAAAGAGGTCCGAAGACCTCTTTTACAGCAAGCTTAATTATAACGCCTGTTGCTCATCTAGCAACAACTGTGCTTCACGCAAGCTTAATGTACCTTCGTAAATCGCACGGCCGGTAATTGCACCTAAAATACCCGGTTGGTCTTTCAGGTTACGTACATCATCCAGATTGGTCACCCCACCAGATGCAATCACAGGCAAACCTGAGTATTGTGCCAGATTCACGGTTTGCTCAATATTCACACCCTGCATCATGCCATCACGCGCGATATCCGTATATACAATGCTCGATACGCCAGCATCGGCAAAACGTTTCGCCAGGTCAGTAGCCTTGACATCAGTCACATTGGCCCAGCCATCTGTTGCCACCATGCCATTCATGGCATCAATACCAACAATAATGTGGCCAGCAAACTTTTGACATGCTTCTTCAACAAATTCAGGATCCTGAACTGCTTTGGTGCCAATGATCACAAAAGAAACACCGGCTTGCAGATAATGCTCGATGGTTTCCAGAGAACGGATACCGCCACCAATCTGGATCGGCAAGTCAGGCTGGGATTTGACAATGGCTTCAACCACTGGCTTATGGATTGGTGTACCTGCGAAAGCACCGTTTAAATCTACTAAATGCAAGCGGCGAGCGCCTTCATTTACCCAATGCTGTGCTGTTGCGACCGGATCGTCTGAAAATACGGTATCGTCTTCCATACGACCTTGCTTTAAACGGACACATTTGCCATCTTTCAGGTCAATTGCAGGGATGATCAGCATGCTTTCGCTCCTTGCTTAATCTTTAGAATGAATTTGAGTGAGTTCATCTTAGCAAATAAAGTCGAAATTTCTAACTCTTAAACGGTATGAATAAAGAAAACCTGTGCGTAGACAGGTAGCAGGGAGATCATTTATTTTAATGGTTTTAATGATTCGTCTCTTGAATGGAGATCAGATTTTCCACAACGGGTCGTGTACTAAGGGGGTCGATAATCGAAGCTGTAAGATCTGCTAAAGTCACAACCACCTTACCGACCGCGCTCATCATGGCTTTCATGTGTACATGAAGTTGCCAGAACTAATACGCCATTCAAGCGATTAAGCCGTCGATGAAGGACGGATTCTCAATTTCAGTGAAGTATTGGGAATCTCTTTGGGTAATAAATCCCGACGCAACAATTCTTCAAATACCAGCACGGGTGCATAGGCATCTGCGGCTGCATAATCAATCTGTGCCGGGCTGAGCTTCTTGCTGGCCCAGTTCGAAGTACTAATCCGTTTCGATTTGGGGAAATTCAGTTGAAACAACAACGCCATGGCATTTTTTAATCCGACCGGATTATTTAAACCAAAAGCTTTAAAACATTTGGATAGTTCAATCACACTATTCAGTTCAATGCCTTTTTTACGGAACAGGTGCGCATCATTTTTCAGGCCAAAACCGACCTTGATCTGGTCTCGGCTGGCAAAAATCGGCGTGAGAAATGTCCAGATCGCCGGACTCATTTGAAATAAATAGGCTTTGTCTAAAGTCGCCAGCTGAATCAGGTGTGGCCCAGTCGAGACTTCACCGACTTTAAAGGTGGGCTTGGATTCAGAATCGAAACCCAGGACTGCATGGCTTTTTAGCTCTTGTTCAAGGGCATGACATTGTTCCAGACGATTAATCACCTGAATCTGTTGCATCGGAAGATTTTGAAATACAGGAAAGGCCTGAATTTGTTCTTTGCTTGGTAACGTGTCCAGCCGCTGTTGCATACGCATTAATCATAGAATGAATGCGTTCAGCTTAATCACTTTTCCTGTTCTAGGCAAAAATAAAGCCCATGAAGAATGGGCTTTATGCAAAATTTAAATAGGATTAATCAGTGTGATAGCTACTCTGTTCCATCTGCGCCTGTTGAGCACGTTCAACATAATTCTGATAAGCAGGGACCGCAAAGGCTGCCAAAATAACCGCGAGTACCAGATACAGCACCACCAAAAGCGTTTCCCAGCCACGTGTAGTGCGTGGAGAGCCATATTCATTACTTTCATTGTGACCTGGTGCCAATAACAGGTAAAGTGTAAAGACAAGGTTCACGACCGGCACAAAAATCAGTAAAGAAAGCCAGCCATTATGATTACGGTCATGTAAACGACGAATTAAAAAAATCACGCTAAAATAAATCGCAACGCCGTAGATCAAAACCAACATCACCATTAAAGGCATGGACATTTTACCATCTAAAGTCTCGGGACTCATTCCAGGCAAAAGGAAAGCAGCAATGATCCCGATGATCATAAGGCAAAAACCAAGCAGCATATTCCATGCGATATACGAACGTCGTCCAAAACGTCCCGATGCATTCCACCCCGAATCCTGAATTGTATTAATCATTATTTTTCCTTTGTTTTCGTTAGATTTTTTATAATAAAGTCTATGATAAAGGGATTTTTCATAAATGAAAAGTGTAAAAAATAATCAATAAAAAAGC